>JAJFLO010000043.1 GCA_021772675.1 Verrucomicrobiota bacterium
CGGCCCAACATCCTCCGCCCCCCTTGGGGCCACAACCACTTTGGTCACACAATCATTTTTTAGTTGTTGGGTGCGAGGGTAACCAATCCCACCCCACTACTCAAAATTACCTGTGCATCCAAAATAGAATGACGCGCGACCAAATATACTTTTGCAAGAGGCTCTAATAACATAACATTTGGATGACTAAGGAACTATCCATAAATAAATCATACATCTCGCAGCTCATCTTCGGCTTATAGTTATACGATCCTCAATCACGAATTATTCGAAATAGCACGCTATTACTGCGTCCTGCTCACAAGAGGGATCAATCTGATCGCGAATATGTTCAACTTACTTGTGGACAGTTCCTAACCCGCATTTCTCACAAAGTATCTACTATGAGAACGTATCTCACATTATTTCAGCACCTTGCCTTGAGTATCGGATTCTGTGTGTCTTTCTGCTGGACAGCAGAATCATTCTCTATCCATCGCCCTGACGCAATCTAAGTCCTCTCGTTACGAAGTTGGAGAGAAAAGCGGGCTAAATGTTTTGAAACTTCTTTATGGGTTGAGTTAAGGTGTGTTTTGGAGAAGTAGTAATAATATATACCGACAGCCATCAGGTTTTCGACAGGTTTCTGTAAAATTGTTGCCTGAAATGAATAACGAATGTCGAAAAACCTACTGCTTGCAGTATAAACTCATACTGAAGCCGACAAAAGCCCCGGAAATATGTGCAATAGGCACAGTAATCATATTTGAGTCTATTGTTGGTTTGACAAATAGGGTCTGATGTGTTGATAATTCATAACAGATTTTTCCGATAAACCCAATGATAAAAAGAATCAGACAAAACGTACCTGATTTATCATCTATTTTTATAGTAAGTTGAACTAAGTTGCATATTAAAAAAATATAAAGTGCCGAATCAATTCCAGATAGTCCTCGATAATATATTAATTCCGGTTCAAGAACAAAAATTGAGATTGGGATTAGTATAGCTGACAGTGCTATGCATAAAGCCGATTGTTTGATTTTAAGCTGATTACAAAAAATATAGAGTAATATCAAGGCGATAAGATCCCAGGCTAAATGATTTATTGAGCAGTGGGTAAAATGACACGTGAAAATCCGCCAGATTTCGCCATTTGAAATTGCAGCTCGATCATACTGAAATATCTCACTAAGAGAGGGAACACTACTCAAAATTACTGTAATTCCCGTTATTCCAACAATAGATGCAATTGATCGTGTTTTAAGTATATTTATTTGTCGCATTATTACGTTCTCTCGAGTTGAAGGAAAAAGAAGGTTGTATTCAGATTGTTAACTAGATAGTATAGGTAGTGTATTCTAAATTGCTAAATGGTAACAGTTTTCAGGTGTCAGTGTTCAGGTTTCGGTGGCAAGTCCAAAGTCATTTTCCTTCATTTATTATTATTTTTGGGATGGCCAATCTTTATTATAAAATTTAGCATGTCTTTAACGTCTGAAACCTGAAATCTGAAACCTATACTCTTGTAGGAAAAAACCCCGGCAAAGCCGGTTAAATTTATAGTATAGGTAGTGTATTCTAAATCGTTGTTAATGCTGGGAAAGCACATATTCAGTAAAATCACTATCTTGGAAGAGGGTGAGTTTGTAGTACTGTCTTCAGGCGGAAGTGTTAGCGATGCTTCAGCGAGTGCGTGCTACTATTGACTCGCTAAAGCTCCTCTGAGGCTTCCGTCTAAAGACGGGACTACGAACCTTACCCCGTCCGAGTTTTTCGTTGATTTGATTGTATAAGCACTTGTATTTTAAGTTACAATTGATGTGAGACGAAAACCCCGGCAAAGCCGGTTAAGTTCATAGTATAGGTAGTGTATTCTAAGTCGTTGTTAATGCTGGGAAAGCACATATTCAGTAAAATCACTATCTTGGAAGAGGGTGAGTTTGTAGTACCGTCTTCAGGCGGAAGTTTTACCGACGCTTTAGCGAGTGCGTACTACTATTGACTCGCTAAAGCTCATCTGAGGCTTCTGTCTAAAGACGGGACTACGAACCTTACCCCGTCCGAGTTTTTCGTTGATTTGATTGTATAAGCACTTGTATTTTAAGTTACAATTGATGTGAGACGAAAACCCCGGCGTAGCCGGTTAAGTTCACCGCTAAATTAGCCTGGATCATGCATCTCTTGGGGTAGATGATTTAATTCTAAAGGTAAAGCCAAGCAAGCCTATAATCAGACCTACCATCCAGGGACCAACAGCGCCGCCTCCAACAGACGGTGCGTGATGTTTGAACATCGGCTTCTTTTGATCGACGCGATGATTCTGTCGGGGTTGCGACTTTCGGGCTACCTGTGCTTGACGTTCAATGGCCACACGATCACGGTTGCGTCGCTCTATACCCCGTTCTTCAAATACACTATCAGATAGTACCACCATTGACGTTTCATCGGTTACAATTTGATATTGCAGTCCAAGGTTGAGGATAGATTTTTTTGATTCCTTTTCTTGGGTCAAACCCGCATTGGCCAAATTTTCAATCATTTCAATTTGATCAAGTGCCCACAACCGTTCAAGCTCCGGGTGGGTTGTGTCGATATCCGGAAAATCAAATGTGGTGGTATAGTGTTTGTCCTTGCCAGTTAACGTAGCATCCAACGTTATGGATGCTGTTCCGCCTTTTTCATATTTTCCAAGAAAAACAAGCTGTTGACCACGATAAATCTTTCCAATTGCTTTGTTGGATATATCGTATGTTTTTACGTCACTTATACTTAGCTTTGCGTCATGTAAGCATTCAAATGCAATCTTATTTTTGGCTAGCAGCATTTGACCAAGAATGTCATCATCATTTGATACACCTTTAGCAAAACCACCACTCACATTACAAATCATTCTCATCAATGGCCAGTTACCACTATTTCCCATAACGAATCCAAAAATTCGAACGTCATACTGTTTCATCAGTTTATAGAATTCTTGGGGTCTTACAATGCCAGTGTTAGTAACGGCATCAGTTACCAGGATAATACTTGTTGCACGATCATCATCCAAGTTTTTCAACGCTTTATCAATACCGCTATAAAGGTTCGTACCACCGTTTACTCCAAGAGTTTTAACTTTTACAACGTACGTTTGTACATTTTCCTCTGTCGCTGCTACCCAGCCGTTGGTTATTTCTTTTGCTCGGGTATTAAATGTTATAATGCGAAAACGGTCATTTGGATGAAACTGTTCTAGTGTTTTTTCAACACCGTTTGCCAAAGTATGAATTTTGCTTGCCATGCTTCCAGAAATATCTAACACGAACGTATAGTCTGCACCTCTATTAATCGGTTGTAAATCAAGGCCTGGTGTCATGATCATCATGAAGGTTCCAGGTTTTGATTTATCGGATCTATATGCCATGAGTTCAACACGGCCAGGCAGGTTCTCCTGGAGCCGATAATAGATTATAAAATCACGGTTTAATTTGCCCCCATGGCGTATTAGTTCAATTTCATGAATACCGTCATCAACTCTAGTTATCGCGGCTTCGTTTTCATATCCCGGAACTCGAATATTGACCAGGGGCCAGCTTGATTTCAGTGTAACATTGGCTGAAAAATCACCTGTCACATTATCATTTTGTAGCCAGAAACTTGATCCAGTATCATCTGTAC
Source organism: Verrucomicrobiota bacterium (assembly GCA_021772675.1). Classification (GTDB taxonomy): domain Bacteria; phylum Verrucomicrobiota; class Lentisphaeria; order JABSQK01; family JAJFLO01; genus JAJFLO01. Next base: position 3,640 of record JAJFLO010000043.1, read on the forward strand.
CTCCTTCCTCCAGTGGGTAATTGTAACGACCAATTCCTGTATCAATGCTTATTGGTTGATAGTAAACAAAACGGATGCGTGTTTCGTCTGTTGCCGGAATGGGAGAAACTGAAAAATCAAAAGACTGATATCCATTTTTTTCTGCAAGCCCCGTGTTGTTTCCCTTGTCTCTTTCACTTTCATATACTTTACGTGCTGTGCCTTTTTCCAAGACTTCACCGTTAATTTCATTTTCGCCGGCGTATATCGTAACTTCAGACAAACTTGCTGTTTTGGGTAATGGAAAACTGTACAATGCCTCGAGATCGCGATCATTTGGATTGTAAAATGTCTGAGTTACCTCAGTCATTGCAAATCCGTTATTAATGACCACATCAATGTGATGATCTCTTATTTCTATTGGTTTAAAGTTCGATCCTACCGGGGTCAATGTCCCGGCTGCCATACCTGTTGCTATAATGAGTAACTGGCTGAATAATAGTGTTATTATAAGTTTTTGAATTTTCATAGCATTTTCCTTTTGTTGTTACTAAATTTTGTTGACTTGAGTATTTACCGGTAGACGGTATTCGGTAAAGCGATCGAAAGGCCAAACTGTATTGAATGCATCATAACATAATCTAACCAAAGATGTTAACTTCTCTTAACGCGCAGGGTTTTTCCTGGCGATAATATTGATTGATTGTCAATTTATGTATATAGCAATACATTTGATGATTAATTCTGTGTATTTTTACATGGAGTTAGGTTCGTTCGTAGTTAAGCACGTGAGTGCTGTCTGGGTGTATGCTTAACACCACTGACGTGGTTAACTACAAACAACCCGCAATTGCAAATAACATGATTCTTTAATTTATAATGTTGTGTCGCAGGGGTTATATGGTTCATAAAAAACAGCTGGGCTTAATCCGGGTATAAGGCGGATTCGTTTGTAGTTGTTAAGCGCGTCAGTGCTGTTAATCCTTTGTGCGATATGACACCACGGACGTGTAGTTGACTACGAACACGTTTTGCAGGGACACACGAAAGGTTAAACAACTAATAATATGAACATGTATAACTATCGGAAACTTTCACAGGCACAAAAAGATGATATTCTTCATACTCGAAAATTAAGGAAATTACCTCTTCATTCACCCCCACATTATCCGGATGGACGAAAGACATATATTTTGACAGCGGCCTGTTTTGAACATAAATCAATTATTAGCGAAGAGATTAGACGACAGACATTTCAAGAAAAGTTGTTAAATGGTTTGCATGAAAACTTGAGCGCCGACATTCGTGCCTGGGTGATATTACCAAACCATTTCCATTTGCTAATCTGCCTGGACTTGGAGGCATTCAGACTGTGGATACGAAAATTTAATAGCGGTATATCGACTGAATGGAATAGAGACGATAATTTTGTTGGAAGGAAAGTCTGGTATCGGTTTCAGGATCGGGCGATAAGAAATGACGCCCACTATTTTGCCTCCTTGAATTATATCCATGCAAACCCGGTGAAACATGGTTATGTGAAGCAGGCTGATGAGTGGAAATGCAGCAGTATTCATGAGTATTTATTGCACAATGGGCGCGATGAACTGGTTCAGTTATGGAAAAATTATCCTGTAGACAATTATGGAGATAAATGGGATGAGTTTTAAGATGTTAATATGGAATTACGCTTGTTTGTAGTTAGACCCCGTTCGAAAAGGTCTCGCGAACCGCGTTGGGAGCGCATGAGGGGTAGGTTTCGATGGTGATCGCTTCCGTTAATGCCTCGTAGGTATTGACTTAGTGGTCATCATCGAAAGATGCCCCTTATCCGCCCCAATCCTATGGACGCCGGCCTCTTTCGGCGATTTTGCGTCTTTTTGGCGCGAATCCGATGCTCAAGCATCGAATATTACGCCGAAAAAACGAAAAAGTCATCGGAAATAGGCAAGCGTGCGGTCGTGATACCTTTTCGAACGGGGTCTATTTAAGCACATGAGTGCTGTTGATCCATTTTGCATTATGACATTCGCCGCAGCGTGGTTCCTAAGAAACAGCCCGAATTTTTATTATTTACATTTATACCGACAGCCATCAGGTTTTCGACAGGTTTCTGTAAAATTGTTGCCTGAAATGAATAACGAATGTCGAAAAACCTACTGCTTGCAGTATAACTTCAAGTATAGGTTGTTTGTAGTGAGCCAAGTTATTGGCGTTTTTAAGCGACCCAAAAGAACAGCGATGATCCAGCAATTATGGGTGAATGAATTATTTTGGAGGGTCACTGTCCTCAGTGACCGGAGCATACGCAAAGCAAACGGTCACTGAGGACAGTGACCCTCCAAAAGCTTGCCTTCCAACCAAGGGCTATACGAAATCTTAATAATTTTTCCGAAAATTTAATGCTCAAAAAACATTCACCCATAATTACTCGCGATGATCCGTCTTTGCCCAAATTGCTACGACGAGACAGGCTCGCTTAACTACAAGCCTGATTGTCCGACAATTTTAAAGTTTCTTCCCTATTTGAAAGGGAGGTCCAGAGTTAACTACGAACACGTTTTGCATGCAATCAGAGCTATTTCTTTGTACGGGAGCTTAATCCCTTATAGCCATTCAGGTGAAGAATGGATCATTGCTGTCATTACTTCAATTTCTCGATTCACTTCAATAACAAGGATAGATCATGGCATTATTTATAGAAAATGAACGAAAATTTGCGGAGACAATTTCAGACTTAGCATTTTGCAACCCGTTTCTTCCTGAGCGCAAAATTTTGGAAAAGGAAGCATTAGGGAAGGAATTTATTGCAGCGGATCCAGTATGGAGTTACAAGGGAGAATTGAATGAAAAACTATCAAATATTCCTTTGCTAGTGAAACGAGTTGAGGAGCTGGTAAATGATTTGAAACAACGTCTTGGGATGTCAGTTCCAGAGGACGATAGGGATCTTCGATTATATACAGATTTAGTGTTATTTTTATTATACCATGCATATGTTCAACGTTTTTTTGCGGCTATCGAGAGAAGTTTGGAAACAAATACACAACTTGGTACCGTTCAGTTTTATGATGATTTCGTCTTGGATATACGAAAATATCTCGAAATCCCTAAGATAAAATTGGAACTCTCCTACCCCCCAAGTCATTTGTTTTCCTGCTTCTTTCAACTTGCCAGGGCATTTTACTATATCTTTAGCAATGTCATCGGCCAAACCCTGACATCCGCGGAATTACGAGGTGCAATATGGCAATCTATATTTACTCACGATATGAGACGATATCTAAATGGACTGTTCTCAAAAATGGGAGATATGACAACGCTAATAACTGGACCTTCCGGAACGGGTAAGGAGTTGGTGGCAAAAGCAATTGGTTTGTCTCGTTATATACCCTACAGCACACGGACAAAATCGTTTGAAATAGATTATCAAACTTCATTCTATACCCTGAATGTTTCGGCGCTATCACCCACATTAGTCGAATCTGAACTTTTTGGTCATATAAAGGGTGCTTTTACTGGCGCCATAAACGGCAGAGTAGGTTGGTTAGAGTCGTGTGGACGGCATGGTACTGTGTTTTTAGATGAAGTTGGCGAAATATCAATGAACATTCAAGTTAAGCTTTTGCGGGTGCTTCAGGATAGATCATTATATCGTTTAGGTGAATCAACACCACGCAGTTTTGCCGGGAAACTTATCGCCGCGACCAATAGGAATTTAATAAGGGAAATTGAGAAAGGTAGTTTTCGTGAAGATCTGTACTATCGAATTTGCTCGGATATAATCACAACACCACCCTTATCTGAGCAGCTCAGAGAATCTCAAAAAGAGTTACGACATATCGTTAAACATGTTGTGCTCAAAATCTGTGGTCATATTAAGACAAAGGAGATTGTGAATGAAGTTACTCATTGGATAGAGAGGCATCTTGGACGGGACTATGAATGGACGGGCAACTTTCGTGAAATGGAGCAGTGTGTTCGCAATATTCTAATCCGTCAAAAATATGACCCACCCAGGCGCAGTTCAAAGGAGGGAACTGATCTTGCTGAAGAACTGGAACGAGGTCAAATTTCAGCAGATGAATTATTGACTCGATATTGCACAATGGTTTATGCCAAAAACAGAAATTACGAGCAAACAGCACGGCAATTAAGGTTGGATCGACGTACCGTTAAAAAGAAGGTAGATACAGACTTATTAGATCAGATTAATTAGTATTGAGTAGATGCTTCTTTAATCTTTTCTCATTAGTGCAAGCAGTTGATCTGCAGACATTTTACCGGTCATTTCAGCGCCGTCAAGAAGAGAATCGACCAATTCACGTTTGCTCTTGTGCAGGGCAATAATTTTTTCCTCAACAGTGCCCTTTGTTACAAACCGGTATACGGTCACCGGATGCTGTTGCCCGATTCTATGTGCTCGATCTGATGCCTGATCTTCAACAGCTGGATTCCACCAGGGGTCCATGTGAATTACATAGTCTGCTGCCGTGAGATTTAAACCGGTTCCCCCCGCTTTCAAACTAATTAGAAACAAATCACCGTCTCCAGCTTGAAAATTATTCACTCGCGTTTGACGTTCTTTAATTGACGTTGATCCATCAAGATATTGGTAATTAATGTTTTGTTTATCACACTGATCACGAATTAGAGACAAATAGCTGGTGAATTGACTGAACACTAACGCTTTATGTCTGTTCTCCATGAGGTCGTTAACGATCTCTGCGAACATTGAAAGTTTAGAGCTTTCAATCTGAATTCCTTTTGTGATAAGTTCAGGATGACAGCAGGCGAGACGTAATTTGGTCAATTCAGCAAGTATTTTTAGATGAACAGCGCCCCCCTTCAGATGTTTTGCGTTTTCAATATTTTCGACAGAATTCCGGCGTAATGCTTCGTAGAAAGCTCTTTCTTCATTGGATAAATCAATGGTTAGATTGATCTCTGTTTTTGGTGGCAAATCATCTAAAACCTGAGCTTTTGTTCTTCGCAATAAGAAGGGTTGTGTTATTCTTTTTAAAACATTGCGTATTTTCGTATTTTTATCGCGTTCGATAGGCACGGCAAATTTAGCCGCAAAATCCTGATGAGATCCCAAAAGTCCTGGATTAATGAAGTTAAACAATGACCAGAATTCAGAAAGGTGATTTTCAACCGGTGTCCCGGTTGTGATGAGTTTAAAGTCAGTTTTCAGATTGAGCGCCGCTTTCGTTCTTTTCGCCTTAAAGTTTTTGATTGCTTGAGCTTCATCCAGAACAGTCATCTGCCAGTGGATACTTGAAATAAGATCAGATTCCTGCAGTAAAAGCCCATAACTACAAATTAAAAGATCAAAAGGGATTAAATTTTTAATAACATCTTGTCTGTTATCACTACCGAACAAAATTGGATTCAATGTCGGCGTAAATCTGGTGGCTTCGTCAATCCAATTCATACAGACAGATAACGGAGCGACGACCAGAGTTGGACCCTTGGCTGCATGTTCGAGAACGACCGCCAATGCCTGAATTGTTTTTCCCAGTCCCATATCATCTGCCAAACACGCTCCGGCTCCCCAGTTTGCAAGCCGGGAAAGCCAATTAAACCCTTCAAGCTGATAAGGACGCAGTTCCGCTTGAAATGTTGACGGAAGTTCGGGTTGAAATGATAATGCTTTCTTTGCTTTTTTTAGTTGAACCTTCCATTTGTTGTCGGATTTTGTGTTAACATCCTGAGTAAGTTCATCGACGGCGAGGATATTCAATGGATGAATGTTTGATTTTCCCTTTGACGAGTAGGTGAAATCGGACAGGCTTTCAATTTTGTGTTTTAATTCATCCGTCAGCGCTATAAATTCACCATTGCTTAATTCGATAAAGCGAGAGTTTTTTGCCCGTTCAACAAGTTGTTGAAGATCGAGAACGGTATTTTCATCGATCGCTATTGATGCATCAAGATTAAACCAGTCATTCGATTTCGTTATGCTGACGTTCATATCCGACATTGAGAATTGTTTGCGGATGCGTAATTTTTCTCCCTCCGGCCATTCAATCACAATGTCATCAACGGCACGTTGAAGATCAAGCAAGACCTCTAAGCATTCTTCATAAGTTTCGAGATTGAAAATCTCTTCAGAATTCCCTCTTGCAGCCAAAGATGGACACTTAGCAATGATTGCTTCAGCTGCCTCCTTTTCTTTACTGAAATTTCGGTTCGCCTGCTTTTTTTTACCTTTAATTTCCGTAATAATTGTCTTGCCGCCTATGCCGGGTTTACAAAACGATCCGGTATTTTTAAATGGTCTGACGAAAAATTCCGCGCGAATACCGTCTCCTACCGGTAATAAGTGGATATGAGGTTTCGTATCTGCTGTCATCGTTATGATTTTTGTATTACCACCACCTTTCACATCCGAATGAACGGGGACCGTTGACGATAGATTGGCGATAATATTTTTTAATTCGGGTTCAGTTTCTTTAGGAATTACCAGACGATGTTTTTTCCCGAGAGCTTTGGCAATTTGCATTTGTGTTTCAGTGACTTCGATTATCTTAAATCGTGATGGTGTTTCTCTGATAATCTGTATTCCTGCGTCATTAAATTTTTGTGAAAATGAAATTTCAAAATTACTCTGCCTCTTTTTCACGATTAATTGAATATCATCCTTAACCAAGTCTACGGGTGTTGTTGGGGAACTTTCAAGGAATAAATAAGGGTGTTTCAAAAAATAGGGCATGGCTCTATCGGTATCGAGGAAATAATTTATTTCATAATATCGTCCCCAGGTGGATGTCTGTTCTTCACTGATGCATGAGGCAACTTGTTTATCAATAGCACTCATGGAACTAACGTCACAGTTCATAATCCGTTTTAACGCGACCGGCCTGCCTTTAGACCATTTTCCGGATTTCATAACAACTTGTTCTCTGGGACTGAAATCTAAGGATGAATAGCGATAATCAACTAACCATACCAGCCGTTCAGACTGAACGGCTGCGCTCTTGTGACTTTTATTGGCAATGTTTTTTAATCGATTTAATGCTTTTTTCCACGCATCTTCGGGTTTGAATAATGTGGAAATATCAAGGTACTTTTCGGCAATGTTTTTTAATTTTTCTTCTTCATGTGAGAGAGGTTTATATTTCTTATCAATAAGCGTAGCAATCGTGTGGTATTGATAAAATAGAAAATCACAGCGGGTTGTCGTATCAGTATTTCTTAATAAATGGAAATGTTTTAATTTCTCTTTATTAATTAATTTTCGATCCAGCAGCCACATGACAAGATAGGCAATGGGAGCTGTTTCAGCTGAAAAACTGTAATATTTGAAATCTTCATCGAGATCATTGTTATTACCGGTTTCAGTGTCTAAATATGCCTTTAGTGCATTAAATACCGGATCAATTTCCTTTGCCCCTAGCGTGAGCGCAGAAATAAGAAACTTATTGTTGTAATCCGCTGTTGCTAACATTGCTACTGCAAAATACACACCGTGAAGTCCAGGTGGGCAATATTTTCTTTTGCTTTTGCCGAGCTTGATTTGAACGGCTTCAATATATGATTTTTTTGCCTCAATAATATTTCCCCTTAAGAATGCCATTGTAGCAAGATGAAATTCCGGAGCAATATCGTTTTTTTTAATGAGTTGTGAAAGCTTTTCTAAGTCGCTGCTGCGCAAATAATCGTATGCCAGTATTTCCATTAATCGAGTTTTTACAGAGGTATTTTTAATATGCCTGCTATGTTCCTCTAAATACGAGATAACTTCAGCGTTATAATGGGAATCCAAAAAAATATTCAGGATGTAAATTATATATTCATCCGGAATTTGCTGGATAAGTTCAGAAGAAAATTTTTCGGCAAAAAGGTTGAGATAGAGGCCGAATCGTTCATGTTTTTCATGTCCGGCAATACTGTAGTCTCTAAACGCCTGCTCTAAGCCCTTATGATCATCAAGATAAAATGCCAGGCGAAAATCCCGATAAATTCGTAATTCACTGTATACGTTTCTACCCCAATTATACGGCTTTTCTGATTTAACTGGAAATATATCAGTTATAATTGATCGGTATAATTCCAGAGATGGGTTTTTCAAACAATAATATTGAACAACGAAATTACTTATTCCTATTTCAATGGATAATTTACTGTCGACATTATCGATAAATTGATATTCCAGGTTTCTGATGACTTTAAAACATTGATTTTGACTCAGGTTTGCCAAGATACTGCAGCGTTTTATGCACTTGGCAATATCTGAAATCTTTTCAGGTTCATAAATAAGCGTGATAATTTGTAGAACTTCCTGATCCTGCTTATTTAAGCCATCATATTTTTGTTTGAATTCATTTATTTCCACTTTGACATCACCCTTTCATTTTCGTATGATTCCCATAGTAATGTTAGAACCCATTAATATTTCTCGCAAAGGCGCAAAGACGCAACGGGAAAAACAAAAAAAATAAAAAAAGCAATTGATGCGGTTGACGGCAGTCGTGTATACTGCAAGCAGTCGGTTTTTTGACATTCGTTATTCATTTCAGGCAACAATTTTACAGAAACCTGTCGAAAACCTGACGGCAGTCGTGTAATAGAAATCTTGTGAGGATTTTCCAATGGGGTCAAACGAGTCCGTATTCAAAATGTGAGTGGCAACTAGTAAATCGTTCGCCGCGGCGAATGAATCATATGTGCGCAGTCAGGAGCCGAGCTTAAAGCGAGACAGCAATTTGCGACAGCGAATTAGTGAAACGGCAACACCGCGTTACTTTGACCTCAACCTCAAGCATCCTCGGAACCACTCACATTTTGAATACAGACTCGCTCAAACTATGTACTACTATCCATCAAAAACTTGTTTTTTTAGCAAGATTTGCGTCCTAACTATCAGCGTTACGGCTAATTACTAATTTTAAAAAGCTGCCCACGGATCACTCGAATTTTCACGAATTTGTATCCACGGTTACGCGGAGCGAAACCGTGGATACGGTTCTTGTCTTCGTTCTATTCGTGAAGATTCGCGTGATTCGTGGGCAAAAATCTTTGTTCTTTTGGCGCCGCGCTAAGAAAATCCGTGGTTAAGTTAAATTTTGGGTGCGGCCAACGGCTGCGCTATGTCTCTTCCTATTCCATTCTAAAAAAACTTGATCTCACACAATGATTTGTGTATATCATTGTGTGAATAATATAAAGGGAGTTTTTATGGCAACAAATTTACAAATTGATAATAAACTCTTCGAAGATGCGGTTGAGTTGGGACATCATAAAACCAAGAAAGCGGCGGTTACTCAAGCGTTAATTCATCTCCGTCAACTTAAGATAAAGGAGCTTTTTGGGACTATAGATTTCGACCCTGACTACGATTATAAGAAACAGCGGTCGGTCGGTAATTATGGGTAATTCATTTTTAAGCATTAGATTCGACAAATTTGCATTAATAATTCAATCCGTAAACCACCGGCTCTGGCGGTGAGACTCTACTAGGCTCTGCCGTGCCCGACGAGATTTAAGACAGTACAGTCCTTCGAGGAAGCTCTCGTTTTGGGGGAGTATACCAGAAAGGACTGTACAATGAAGAACTGGCAAAGCTTAGCGCATACGAAGTGGG
>JAJFLO010000421.1 GCA_021772675.1 Verrucomicrobiota bacterium
CTGAATTCTCTTTCACGGATCTCAAGTTGACGCTTTCCAATCTCTTTGTCAGATGAAAAATAGTAATATTTCCCACCAAATTTTTGACGGTACAATTTGCCTTTTTTAACCAGATTGAGAAGTTGGATTTCGATCCGGGTACAAACAATCTTTTCCAATTCTTTAAAGTTCATTCCTGAATGGCTCTTTGAAACAAGACTAACTAATGCTTGCGATAAGGTGCCGCTTGAGAAAAACACTTTATCCTCTATCTTGAAGAATCCATTCCGATCAATTTTTTTTGTGCCGGGAAGAACATAATAACAGTTTTTATAGCCAATTGAGTATTTATTTTTTCAGCTAATTTCCTTGCTGCATTCTCATCGCCATGAGTAAGGAAAACCGTGTGAGGCTTTCTATGTGTAAACCGGGCAATCCATGAGAGTAATTCTCTGCTATCTGCATGTGCAGAAAAACCATCAAGTCTTACAATCTTTGCTTTCACTGAATATAGAGTCCCTAAAATTCTCACAATTTCTTTGCCCTCAACAAGTTGGCGCCCCAACGTGCCGACAGCTTGATAACCGACAAATAACACCGTGCTTTCCGGTCTCATTATATTGTTAACTAAATGATGTTTAATCCGTCCACCGGTACACATTCCTGATCCAGCAATAATAATCGCAGGATCTCTCATCAGATTAATTTCTTTTGACTCATCGGAGGTACGACAGACATTCAATCCCTGCAAGTCCCATAAATTACGATCCTTCCTTAACAATTTCGCAGCATCTTCATCGAAAAGTTCAGTATGATTCTGAAAAACCCCGGTCACGTTTATCGCCATTGGACTATCAATAAATATCGGAACTTTGGGGATAAGATTACGATGAACCAACTCCTCAAGCCGATAGAGAACTTCTTGAGAACGCTCTACAGCAAAACTTGGAATAAGAACATTACCACCAGCAGCAATGGTTTTATTAACAATATCACTGAAATCTTTAATAAGATTAACGGCAGATGCTGATTCTCTATCTCCATAAGTGGATTCCATAATGACATAATCGGCTGCATCAAACGGCGTCGGATCTTTAAGAATCGGAGTGTTGTCACGGCCAATATCACCTGAAAAAATAACAACTCGTTCAGTCCCGTTCTTATTAATTTTCAACCGAATCATTGATGAACCAAGAATATGCCCTGCATCAAAAAACTCACATGATACTCCATTTCTCAAGTCAATTGTATCTCGATATTTTATTGACCTAAAACATTTAAATGAATTTTCTGCCTCCTCTATTGTATAAAGCGGTACGACTGGATGCTCGACCTTTCTTTTTTCACGTTGGTGTCTTTTCCGTTTAAATTTCGCATCTTCTTCCTGCAACTTAGCAGAATCTCTTAAAACGATTTGCGTGATATCACTCGTCGCTGATGTACAATAAATCGGACCATTAAAACCATCTTTTACTAATTTTGGAATTCTCCCACAATGATCCAGGTGAGCATGAGTTAATAGTAAAACGTCGATATCTTCCGGGTTAAATGGAAACCGCTCCCAATTACGATTGGTCAGATGATGCTCCTGAAATAGTCCGCAATCAATGAGGATCTTCATCCCTGTGGTTTCAACGAGATAGCAAGAACCCGTAACATTACGTGAAGCGCCATTAAATGATATGCGTAAATTCAATTATCAGATTCCTTTTAGTTTTAGGGTGTTGGAATATTATACAATTTCAAGATTAATTTATCAGATTTACTATAACAATTTGTATTCATTATTTAACCCGTATTTCTGAGAAGATTGTTCATGAAGTTTTAGTTAGACCCCGTTCGAAAAGGTCTCGCGAACCGCGTTGGGAACGCATGAGGGTTAGATTTCGACGGTGATGGCTCACGTTAATACCTCGTAGGTATTGACTTAGTGGTCATCATCGAAAGATGCCCCTTATCCGCCCCAATCCTATGAACACCAGCGTCTTTTAGGCGTGAATCCGATGCTCAAACATCGAATATAATGCCGAAAAAACGAAAAAGTCATCCGAAATAAGCAAGCGTGCGGTCGTGATACCTTTCGAACGGGGTCCTCCTAGTTAACCTGGATTATTCATAGAGTTTTGTAATGAGAGTCATCAAATTGCGTAATATCAATGAATTATGAATATTAGTCACAGGCAGGAATAGTGAATTATTTCGACCCCAGAGAACTTTATAACTCGTTGATATTATGTGATATGACGATTCGTAATAGAAAATTTATGAATAATCCAAGCTAATTGAAATTATGTGATTTGTCTCTAATATACAATCTCAATTCTCAATCAACGAGTAATTATGGGTGAATTCTGAGAAGTGCTCTGACATGGCAATATGTCTGAGGGAGTTCATACGCCGCTGCGCGATGCTTAGCTTGTGTCTATTCATAAATATATAAAATGCTATTAAAGAAATAGTTACAACTTAAATTGGAGATGAGTTTTTATTAAAAATTGTTCAACTTCACGCATAGGCCTTGGGAATTTACGTTGTGTGATATTCATAATAACTTCTAAATTAGGTAGTTACTATTTTTTTAAAGAACTCCTGGAGTTGATGAACGCGAAATTACTCGTCCTTAGCGACCTGTTGATAACTCGATTTTTGAAAATTTACTGAATCCATAACATGTTTTAATATAAAAGGTTGTGGATTTATAAAAATTCAATATTTCGAAATTCGCCTTTTCGGGACAGACACCAGCTAAATGAAAAGCCACAGTCCCGCTAAGCGGTGGCAGTGAACCAACAAGCGTTTCTACATATAGCCTGATTAATTCATGCGGTTTCGTTATGAGAGTGCTTATAGTGCATTTCAAATGACTTCGTACCGCATTTATGCATAAACCACACTCAAAGGATAGGAATTTAAGTATAGAGTCATATGAAACGGACTATAGCTTTCTTTAGATCAATGAGTTATGCAGGTTCCGAAGGTGAAGGATTAGTGAACTATTTCAAGCCTTTTGGTTCTTCATAACTCGCTTATTTTAAGCAAGATATGCGCACATGAATTAATCAGGATAGATTGTATTATCCAAGAGACCCAGAATTCTATGAATTGTTATGTGACTTTATCAAATTCAATACCAGAGAAACGTTCACCCATAATTGCTGTTGGTCAACCTGTCCGAAAACGAATGCTTCTTATTATTGTACTTTATGAAATAACATCAGCATTATTCTTTTATTCGCAAAGGATTATAACGAATTAAAAGACGGATGGCTTGCTTATTGCTGTTATTCGTGAGTAATACCTTTTCCCGTACGGATAAAGTTGCCATTTTGACTAAATAAATCTTAAAAATATATTGAAGAGCATAAACTAATGGAGTTAGTACATGCAAAAAATGAAAAGGAGTCCCCATGGTTAATTCGAATAATATTTTGGTTACAAACGAGAAAATACGAGAAGCCATTGGAATCAAGAAAATTATGGGCGCGGGTTCCTCGTCTCTTTTGGGGAGTCTCTATACTTTACGGTGCTCTCGATCGAAAGAAATCGCCGTTAGATCCTCAGCTGCGAGCCCTTGTAACTGTTTGGGTTTCACAAATAAATAATTGTGCGTTTTGTGTTGACATAAATTCTGCACTTGTTTTATCTCGCGGAGGGTCGATGAAGAAACTAAAAGAGTTGAATCACTTTTCTAATAGCGAATTGTTTTCAGCTCTTGAAAAAGTTGTATTGAAGTATGCAAAATCGATTACCTATACCGATCGTAACGTAGAGGAACATGATTACAGCGCTCTCAAACAGCACTTCGACGACGATGCCATTATCGAACTTACGGGACTGATTGCGTTTCAGAATCTCTCCAGCAAATTTAATAATGCACTGAATATATTACCTCAGGGATTCTGTAATATCTCGGTATCACAAAACGCTAAAAAAAGGTGTAGAGGCTCAAAATGTTAGAAATGTTATGTACCCCCTGGCCGTGGTATGTTGCCGGCCCACTTATTGGTCTGGTTGTTCCGGGCTTGCTCCTGCTGGAGAATAAACAGTTTGGTTTATCCGCTAATTTACGCCATATATGCGCAGCTGTAATTCCCGGTAAAATTAAATTTTTTAGGTATGACTGGAAAAAAGAGTTATGGAATTTGGTGTTTATTCTGGGCATCTTTATCGGAGGTTTTACAGGCAGTTACATCTTGAAAAATCCCAATCCGATTGGATTATCTGAAAGAACACTAACCGATCTACGTAAACTTGGTATCGAAGATTTTTCCGAAATGGTGCCAAGGGAAATATTCAGCTGGTCAAATTTTCTGACCACGCAAGGATTCATTGTATTGGTGATCGGTGGATTTCTGATTGGGTTTGGATCACGTTACGCGGGTGGCTGCACCTCAGGTCATGCCATTTCGGGCCTATCAAATTTCCAATTGCCGTCGTTGATTGCCGTCATTGGATTTTTTCTTGGCGGGCTAATTATGACTCATTTTTTATTACCATTTATTTTAAAATTATGAGATATTTACGGTTTCTTATCGTTGGAATTATGTTCGGAATTATCCTCACTAAATCCGAGGCTGTTTCCTGGTTTAGGATTTATGAAATGTTTCGATTTCAGGCGTTTCACATGTATGGGATTATAATATCAGCGATTGGCGTTGGCAATATCTCGGTTGCACTCCTCAAAAGATTAAAATTAAGGGCGTTGAACCATGAACGAATCAAGATCCCTCAGAAAAAATTATCTATTTATCGATATGCTTTTTGGAGGAACGCTTTTCGGATTGGGGTGGGCGTTAACTGGTGCTTGCCCAAGACCAATATTTGCACTTCTCGGAAGTGGTTATTTTATATTCTGCGTTATACTCATGAGTGCGATTGCCGGTACTTGGTGTTATGGCTTACTCCGCGATTATTTGCCTCATTAAAATGAATCCCATAAGTTGTTCCAAGTTTGCAATCAATGGCCTCGTCGCAGCCGAAATTCTGGTTAATCCAGAATGAGACAGGTCGTCAATGACGAGAGTGTTCCAATCAATCCGTCAACCGTCTGGGAATTAAGTCAGCCAAAGGCAGACAAGCTCAAGAGGTAGGATTAAACCTTAGCCTGATTAATTCAGGTTAGTCCAATGTTAAACCATATTTTTCTAATTTACGGTAAAGTGACTGCGTACTGATACCCAATGACCGAGCAGCTGCAGAATGATTTGAGGGATATAATAATTGTGCTTTTCTAACTAGAATCATTTCGTTTTCTTTTAGGTTCAGGACTTGGTTTGCGGGTATGCTGTTTGCTGATTGATTTTTATCCTCTTCAGTTACGCTGTGTTCAATTATTTTAAGGCCTAAATCTTCAGGTTTAATTTCAGGAGGGTCGGCAAAGATAGTGGCACGCTCAATGATGTTGCGTAATTCCCTAATATTACCGGGAAAATGATAAGAAATCAATATTTGTTCAACCTGTTTACTCAAAATAAATTTATGATCAAACTTTTGTATAATCTGATCCAGGAAAAATCGAGCAAGAGGCAGGATATCCTGGGGTCGTTCCCGCAGTGGAGGTACAAGGATGGGGGCCACCGTTATACGATGATATAAATCTTCTCGAAATTCCCCATCACTAACCATTTGTTCAAGATTGCGATTTGTCGTCGCAACGATTCTGACATCATCGATAGATAGTTCTTTTGTTCCTCCTAATCGACGTAGGCACCGTTCTTCGATTACCCGAAGAAACCGACTTTGTGCATGTACCGACATTTCACTGATTTCATCTAATAACACGGTACCGCCAATAGCCATTTCAAATACGCCGGGCGTCATTTTATCAGCGCCTGTGTATGCGCCTTTTTCCCGGCCAAACAGTTCGGATTCCAAAAGTGTCTCAGGAATTCCGCCGCAGTTAATAGCGATAAACGGTGATGATGGTGAATTTGAAAATTTATGTATCATCCGGGCAATGACTTCTTTGCCAACACCACTTTCTCCGGTTAGGAGTATGGTTGTATTCGGGATTCGGGAAACCTTTTCGATCTGTTTTGCAATCGCCTTATATGCAGCTGATTCACCGACAAAATAATGACGGCTATCAATCTTAGTGATGCATGCAACAATGGCTTTCAAGCGACTGTTTTCTCTACTGATGTCTCTAAATCGCTGTGTTCGTTTGACTGAAGCAGCGACTTCGACGACATTGATTGGTTTCCTGAAATAATCAAATGCACCCGCTTTTAAGGCATCAATAGCCAGTTGTTCATCGCTATGCCCGGTAGCGATAAGAACTTCAATGTCAGGATCGATCTCCTTTAGCTTGACTGTTAAATCAATACCATTCATTCCCGGCATACATACATCGGTAATGACAATATCTCCCTTGCCATTTTCAACAAACTGCATAGCTATTTCAGCAGTTTCAGCAGTTAATGTCCGGCATCCGATGCTTTGCATGTATTCGGAAAGACTATCACGCACGGCAAAATCATCATCAACGATTAGCAGCGTAAATTCCGAGTTGTTTATCATGTCACTATTATTTTTAGATTTTATCTTCTTTTTCATAACGTATTTTCCTCACTCATAATTCCCTTATAATATTGCTAATATAATAAAATTTACGTATCTGTGCACAGGTGTCAGCTTTCTGAGTTCAGGCTAAAAACCAATTTAAAAACATCGTATCGGGTTTGCTGTATAGCAGAATAAAATTTTGACCTCCTTTACACCTAACCTGGATTATGCATAAACGTTCTATTACGAGTCATTATATCACATAATATCAAAGAGTTATAAAGATCTACGGGTTCGAAATAGTTCACTATTTCTGCACGCGAACGATATTCATAACTCATTGATTTCACGAAACCTAGCCTGATTAATTCATGCGATTCGTCGCGAGAGCACTTAACTCGCTCATAATAAATTGATTAGAGAAAATTTCACAATGGAAGTGAATTTTCATTCACTGAGATGTAAAATTGAGTTAATCGGCTTATTTGAGCAGAGATTAGAGCTCGCAGCAGAATACTGATGGAATTATTCAGGCTAATAACTCTCATCACAAAACTATATGAATAATCCAGGCTAATTCCCGAAACCAAAACACTATTAGCGGCTATGAAATTACGTTATAGGTTTACGATAAGTCATCCTGGTCAGTTTTGCAGGAAACTGAATACTGAAAACCGTACCTTTCAGAGATGTTTTATTCAGCTGAATCTTAGCACCGTAGTCCATTAGAATACCATGGCAAATTGACAATCCGACTCCCATGCCTTCATTTGGTTTTTTTGTAGATACGAATGGTTCAAACAAGTTTTGTCGAACCTGATCTGACACACCGATACCAGTATCAGTAAGGATGAGTTCAAATAGTTTAGATGTCATCTCTGATTTAACAATGATTTCTCGCTTTTCATCCCCTAAAATCGGCTTAACGACAATACTGTCTTTTGCATTGGAAATTAAATTAATAAGAACTTGTTCAAATCGAGTTTTATTCATTTTTAATTGTAATGTCGAATCGACTTGATCAATAAACTTAATATTGTGATTACGCAGCTGCTGACCAATCAATTCCAATACACTTTCGATTGACTCCCGAACAACGATAAACTCATCATTTACATTTTTTTTCTCTGATGAAAAATCCCGCATATGATTAATGACTCCAGATGCACGGTCAACCTGGCCGATTATTTTGTCAATTGTTATACCAAATTTATCTGACTTATGCAGATTATCATTGGTCAAATAATTCTTCATTGTTTCCGCATAAACTTTGATACTAGTAAGAGGCTGGTTCAATTCGTGGGCAATTCCCCCTGCCATTGTTGCTAATGCAGATAAACGTTGAGTGAACAATGTTTGGATCATCAACTCCTCCCTGGCCTTTTCTAATTTTTCTTCAGCCTTTAGACGTTCGGTAATATCAAGAATTGTTGCGATATAGACTTTTTGCGACCTGAATTCAGACATTTGCAGATGAACTTCGACAGGATAAATTGAGCCATTTTTTCGCTGGTGATCAGTTATAAAGGTTATCTTGTCCTGTTTGAACGAAGTCAACGGTCTAATAGTGGCATTGAAAGATGTTTTATTGAATTTCGGTTTCAAATCGATAGGTGTTAAGTTGGTGATTTCGTTTATTGAATAACCTATATTTTCCAATGCCCCTTGACTAACATGGATAAATTTGAGAGATGTAGCGTCAAAGATATAAATTTCATTAAGCGAGTCATCCAAAATTTGACCAAATTTTAACGCCATATCTTCTGCTTTTCGTTGCTCAGTAAGATCACGAATAATACCGACAAATACGGTTTCATCGTTAATAATTGTTTCGCTCACCCCCAGGTGCAATGGAAACACTGTTCCATCCTTTTTGATGCCGTTTACGTCTCTGCCAATGCCGATTATCTTTTTAAATCTTGTTTTCAAAAATTTTTTCAGAAACATGTCATGGTTGCGACGATCAGGATTAGGCATTAGCATTGACACATTTTTCCCGATTATCTCATTAGATCTATAGCCAAATATATTCTCACTTGCAGCGTTAAATGACTGAACGATGCCCATATTATTAATCAAAATTATGCCATCAATGGTTGTATCTAAAATGGATTGTAGTCTTGATTCGTTTTCCTTTAGTCGTCGTTCAATCAGCTTGCTGCCAGTAATGTCAATGCCAAAACTTAAGGTACCGATAATCGTTCCATCTTTACCTCTTAAGACCTTGTTGTGCCAGTTAATCATTCTTTCATCTTTACCTGATGTAATAACTGGATTTTCATAATATTCAATAATATCAAACTGTCCCTTAATTAATTTATTGAAAACACTTTTTGTTCCTCGCTGATAGTGTTCAGGGACAAAATGTTTGAACCAGTTTTTCCCGATTATTTCCTTTTCCTCAGCACCTAATATCTGGCAACCTATTTTATTTATCATTGATACGCTTTGGTCTGAATTCAGCACAACGAAAATTATACCCGACGTATTAAGCAGGTGTTTAAATGATTGCCGCCATTCATCATTTAGGTCTTTCTGAATTTCTGAGAGTGTTATATCTGATCGAATACCGAGGTAATATCTAAGTTTTCCTTCCTTGTTTTGAATTGGAACGATCGTTGTATTTACCCAAAAATAAGAGCCATCCTTGGCTTTGTTTTTTATTTCCCCTCGCCATACATCACCACGTGATATGGTTTGCCATAATTCTTGAAAAAAATTGTCTGAATGATACCCCGAATTTAAAATGCTATTTGTTTTACCAAAAAGCTCCTCCCTGGCATACTTTGATATACGACAAAATTCATCATTGACATATATGATCTTGCCATCGGGATTGGTGATATTAAAAATGGTTGACTCATCCAGTGCCCGTTTTAGTGCAGCGGATTCAAGCAAAGATTTACTTAACAAGTCTATCTGCTTCTCATAATTTTTTTTATGTGAAGTCAGAACTTCGATTTCTGCACGCAGCAAAGATAGCTCTGTCAGAAGTTCATCCTTTGATTTTTTTGTGTCATCATTCATATTAATTTATACTAAATTTCAGTAACAATTATGGATGAATTGCCGGAATTTAGAGCTCCCTCCCGCTAAATGAGCAGGGGGCATTGTCGATTCACCTCTATGTGCCTCATCATTCACCTCTGGTGAGTCTGTATTCAAAATGTGAGTGGCAAAATAGTAAATCGGCCATTCCTGGCTTAATTATATGTGCGCAGTCAGGAATGACCGCGTTATGTGCACCATTCGATTATGTTGAGTTGTATCCTTAATTTAGCAATCTCTGAACACTTTTTGTCCTCTTCGGTATCCATTTACTTCACATAATTCCGATACCATAATCACCT
>JAJFLO010000422.1 GCA_021772675.1 Verrucomicrobiota bacterium
GAATATCGAACAAGGAATTATGAATGACGAAGGAAAAAACTTCATGATTCTACATTCCTTGTTCGATATTCGATATTATTTTTTTTGCATTTTCTATCACAGCATACTCAAAAGTGTAAACTATCTTGTGAAGCATCCCGAGATTTCTTCATATTTCGGATAGATCAACCATCGTTGGGACATGATGATATCCAAATTAAGCAATTATAAATAGACCCCGTTCGAAAAGGTCTAGCCTGATTAATTCATCCGATTTCTACTGCAAGCGAATATCTCACTTCATATAAACAATTTATGAAGAACTCAAAAACTCGAAATAGTTCACTATTCCTTTGTCTTCGAAACCTTCATAATTCGTTGATCTAAAGCAAGCTAAGCGCTTTCGTAACGAAACCGCATAAATTAATCAGGCTAAATATGCCCTCTTATTTTGTTACCACAGTAACAATTCCAATAGATTGAGATATATCTAATGGCTTCATATTTGCGGTTTTATAAAGATTGTCAACCGTATAAGTTACATTATTGTCACCGTCTCGTTTCAATGTCCCTACTGGAAGTCCAGCTGGTATTTCATTGCTTAAGGACGATGTTTCAATTTGCATTCCTGCGTGAAATTTTCTATCTCTGGGTAGGTATTTGATTATACATAAAGGATTCAGTTTCCATTGTTGATCAATTCTTCCGAATAATATTCCGTTAATATTTGTATTAATTATTCGTACACTGATTTTGCAATTTGGATCCAGAATTGTTAGAACTATTGACGTTGCATTGGATGTTTCTATGATTCTCCCAAATAAAAAACCTTTGGCTAACACTGCAAATCCTTTATCAATTCCGTGTCGTTTTCCTTTGTCAATTCGATATTCTCTCCCGCTATTGACCGGATCTTGTCCTATTATGGACGCAGTAATGAAGTCGAGTTCCAATTTGCCTGTGATATTTAATTCCTGACGCAGTTCTTTGTTCTCGTTCTTAAGAAACTTATACTGGCGCAATTTTATGTCCTTGATTTCAAGCTCTTTGATGAGTGTTTCGTTTTGTTTCAGAAGTTCGGCTTTTGTCATTTTGCTGGAAACTTTGTTTTTGATAGAGTTTTCAATCTCATGCTTTTTAGTCACAAACGGGGTCAAAAAATCAATAATCAATGATTTATATGACTCATCAAATCGGATGAGTACAATAAATATTAGAATAATAAAGAAAAATAAGCGTCCTGTTATTTTTTTGAATCCACGGATCACACGTTTTCATCCTTTTCCAAGTGGAGAGATATTTAAATTTGTCAGGCCGATCTTCTTACATCGATCCAGTAACGCTATAACCTCTCTGTGATGTGTGGCGCCATCAACTTTAATGAGCAGTGAAAGGTCTTTGTCATATCCGTAGTAAACACCTAGAGTGTTACCGATTTCATCGAGATTCATTATTTTAGTTCCCATCATCAGATAGTGTCCCGGAAGGATATGGACTTCCAATAGCTCAGAGCTGGAGGGAGTGGTATTTGCGGACGATTTTTGCATGGTTTTATTAATATTTACGTGGGATTCAATTAGTTCTTCCTGGTAAGTTACAAGAAAAAATACCAAAAGTAGAAATACAACGTCGATCATTGCTGACATGGGTATATTTACTGGCGTATGTGCTGAAGATGAACGCATTGATTAATGGTGTCCCTTATCTCTGGAGGATAGTCTAATTCTGTACAATCCAGCTTCTGTAACAGATTCCATAACCAAATTTATTGTTGAAAACTGAAGGTCTGCTGATGCCCGAATTATGATTGGTACATCATCCCCAAATTTTTCAGCCGTATCTCTTAATACAGATTTTAAGGTAGCGAGGGACAAGGGAATACCGCCAATATTAATTTCACTATGATTTTCGTCCAATTTCCTAATATTAATGATGATAGTTCTTGGATCTTTTTTCGAAACCGGATTTATAAAAAAGGATTCTGCCAAATGAATGGTTTGATCAAGTGTATCATTTTCAATCGCAGATGTTACAACAAAAAAGATAATTAAAAGGAAGACAATATCAATTAATGATGCAATTGGTGTTTCAATCGAATCGGTTGATGATCGGGAAAATTTATTCCTCAATGTCAATGCTCCCTATGCTCTTTATAACATTTGTTGCTATCGTCTAATGATAGGTAATATGAAATGAATGATAAATGATAGGTAAATTTGGTTTATAGGTTGGATTAAGCTGTGCTATTTTATGGGATTATTCAAGGGGAATCGTGAAAATTAATACTCGGATTGCAGAATTTTAAAAGATAAAATAAACTTTTCGACACTTGTCCTGAAATCCTGTCTCAGGTTTTCTCAAATTACACTGATTTTGTTAGCAATAAGAACACCGGAATCAAACGTGCGTTATGGCGTTTTGTCAATTTAGTTTCGCCCATCTGATTCGTTACAATTTACATCGTTTCAACGCTTCGCGGTGTATCCTGAAGTCAATGAAATTGTTACATCAACTTATATTTGGCCAGATCCTGGATATCAACTATAGATCATATCAAATATCTTGATGCAAATATTTGCGCATTTTGAAAGCGATGTTACATTTCTCTCTGATTGTACAATTATCTAAATTGGAGAAGATGATGCGGCGCGAAAAAAAGAGCTTTCGATGGACAAATGCGAGATGGTAGTCCAGCTCAAAGAGCACTTTGATCAAGAGCGCAAATCCGCACAGGCGGTGCCTACAAGGGACTCCTTTGGGCGAACGGCTGCGGCGTTTGGCACTTGCCGTCG
>JAJFLO010000423.1 GCA_021772675.1 Verrucomicrobiota bacterium
AACCCAAAGGGCGGGCATTTCTTGCAGAATTTCATTTGCGTAGAAGACGACGATCCTCGGATCGACTTACTTCCATGCAAACGAAACTCCATCAAGAACTGCTCCGTGCACACCCGAAGGACTTACGCCGAGCTTATCTAGCATGTTTCCTCCCTCATTATAGGTTTTCATCTCTTTGACATCACGTTGTAACGTCTGGGCAAGAGCTGCTGCTTTTTTACTGGCATCTCTAGTTTGTTGTAATCCCTGAATTGCATTTTCATCAACCAAGTTCTGAGGATCATTGAAAGGCAGACCGAATGTATGGTGCCCTTCATCTGCATCAAGTTTTTTACGCGCAGTCGTAAACTGAATAAGGTGTTCAAAAACTTTTGCGGAAACCTTGGGGATGCGACGTAATCTTACAGGGGTAACATGATCATCCCCGGATGTTGCTTGTTGATAATCTTCTCCCCAGCGATAACCCGATTGAGATGAGCGATGAATCACAACGTGCTGATCCACCAAAGTTTGGGCTAGAGTTAACGTGAGGTTTTTTGTTTTTTGTAGATCTTTAATAGTATTTTTTTTAATTTGAGTAGCATTTGAACCTTGACCAGTTTGTAGAACAAGTTTAAAATTCTTTTCCTGAGCCACGTTTAAAACATCCAGGATATAGTCTTTTTGGACATGTAAGGTCACATCTTTGGGGTCATAAGCCATATGTACAAATTGCAGGCGTGAAGAAGCATCTTCTGCAGTAGGGGCATTAAAATTAATGACAGGAATAAATACTCCAAGTTGATTGAGTGTTTTTCCAATTTTTTCTGCCCCCTTCTTCGCCAATTTAAGCAGTGTTAGAATTTTCTGGCGATAATCTTTCGGGGCTGTTGATTTGGCTAAAATATCTAAAATTTGAAGCGTAATTTTCTGTTCTTCAGGAGAAAGGGTATTGAACGCTTTGATAAAATTGAGGATCTGTTCCGGTTTTGAAGTTTTTAACAGTTTGATAAAGCTCTTCTCAGATTTTATGGTTTGGGACTGATTAAATATCTTTTGAAGAGCTGGTCGCTGGGGCTGCTCAAGCAGTTTAAGAATGTTTTTTAATGCTTCTTCGGAATTTTTCTCTTGAAACTCAACCAACACTTTTTTCCCTTTAATTTGAATAGTCCCTTGATCATCCTCTAAAGAAAGTTCTTTCAATTCTTGTGCGTTTAAAGGACGGCCTAGAGTAAGCGCTTTAAGCCAGATTGCTCCTTCATCTCCCTGAGTATCATCTACACCAAGTAAACGATCTATGTGGTGTCCCATTTCTTCAATAAAGGCATTATAACGTTGAGTAGAAGAGAGGCCATTGTTGATATAGATCGTACCTTTCCCTTCAGAAAAATAAGCACCATTGTTACCGTTTAGCTGTTCAGAGTTAAGAAATTGTATTTTAGGAAAAGTCCCTGAATTGAGCAAATCTAATACCTTTCCAGCTAGTCCTTTGGCTTTCTCTCCAAAAGCTTGACAAAGAATCTGTTGAAAGAGTTCAGGAGAAGAATTACTTAAGGCTTGAACCTGACAAAGGAATTTTGAGACTATATTTTTTTCCTCGTCAACGATTCCGGTTTTGTTCTCCTTCTTTTCACCCCTAATTTTCTCTCCACTGTCATCTTGCGAGTCCTCATTCTCCAAATCCACCTTGAAGTCGGCCAGCTCGTGATCAGTGTCTAACCCGAAATTATTGAAATCCTCGCCGATAGAATTGTCAACTGTCAATTTGTCGGAGGAATCCTCGAATACCGATGCTTGGACAATGTTTTCTTGCACCAATTTCCGCACTGTCTTTGGAAGTGAGTGACTTGAGGTTGTTTTATTTTTTTTCGCCGTAGGAGCCATCAGCCTGGTCACTCTGCTCTTCATATTGTATTTGAGAATTCCGACCGTGTTTCCAATTGGGGTATTTTGAGCCATATTATTCGATTTTCTATTTTGAATCTTTTGTAGTTAACGGAGTATCTTTATAGCAACAACAATTCAAAATCCGAAATTTAAAATAAGATGTTTATCTATAAATAGTTATGCGGTTTTTAAACGTTAATAAAACTATGGTCCCAATAAACAGTTGAATTTTAAAAGTAACGTAGATCCACGCAAAGCTAGACTAAATCACAGATTTAGCTGTCTGCGTTCGAGAGGTTCAGGCCTCGCGCGACCGCAGCGGCCTGAGTTACTAGCGACTCATCCAGTATATATAATAAGAGTCCAACCGTATATTAGAGCCTGTCCTGAAAACAGCGAATTTGAAAATTCGCTGTTTTCAGGACAGGCTCTAATATGTCGATCTACTAATTATTAAACGTTTTAAAAATACAGTTTGTGAAATTTTAGATTTATAGATAGAGCAAATATTAGGTCGCGGCAGGCAACATCAAGGGCAACGATTTCACAGCACTATATTTTCCTGCGACGCTGTTAACTAACTTATTTAGCGAGTCTATGAGATTGATCCCCTGAAATGTCCCAACTGTGGTGGGCAAATGAAAGTCATCAGTTTCATCGAAAAACATCAGGCGGACATTATCGAAAAGATTTTGCGACATTGTGATTTATGGATCAATCCACGTGATAGAGGCCCGCCAGCAATGTGTCGTGACGAACACCAGGTTTTTGAGTTGGAATACGTTGATTATAATGAGCTTATGATTAATTTCTGAAAAATCTCCTTTGAAGAGCACAGGTGAACTGTGTTCTTATTGCTAAAAAATCAGTAAAATCAGTGGATATTGAGGCAAACTCATAAAAATTTTCAGGACAAGTAACGGTGGGTTCATATCATCTGTTAAAATTCCGCTAATCCAGTGTTAATTTTCACCAGCTCTGAAGAATTGAAAAATTCTTCGCGCTAATTTCACCTTAAAATCGACACAAACGCATTGTGATAGAATTTTTTTCTTCGCAATGCGTTTTTTATTTGCAATATCTTATAAGCTATACTACTTATAATAATAAATTCGATTACAATGATAATAGAAAACAGGGAGGGCCTAATAATGCCGCAACAACTATCCATCAATGTTCTAAAAAGTAGGCGGGACGCAAAGCTGAAGGGCTTGGCCAATGTTGGACCGTTACTTCAGGGATCACTCGGACGCATTGGTGTTACTTGTGGTAATCCAAACTGTCGGTGCACGCAAGGCGAGAAGCATGTCAGCCACATCCTGACTAAAAAGGTTAGCGGCAAGACAAAGTCAGTGTATGTACCAGTAGAAATGGTGGAGGAAGCACAAAAGTGGATCAACGAACAACGCAGAGTCAGGAAGTTGATGAAAGAAATCTCGGATCTGAACGAACAGATTTTAAAAGTGTATGTGAAGAGCAAGCGAGCCCGCGAGCGAAACCAGGTCGCCGCCCAGCGCCGATCCCAGTCGAGCCAGTCGCTATAGACTTATTAAAGATCACGCTTGATCACTATTTCCCAAAGTTTAACGACTGGATCAAGGGGTTTGATGACCCGCGGGAAGCGGACCGCTGTACATATTCGACAAGTCACATAATTCATCTAAGCATGAATCTGTTTGTCTCCCAACTTGGCGCCAGACGACAATTACGACCGGCTTCAAGAACGCCACAATTCCTCGACAATTTGAATTGCCTGGCCGGCACAGACAATGAAACCGTTGCGCATCCGGATTCGATGAATTATCTTCTCGAAAACTTGTCCCCGGACAATCTCGGCGATCTGGCTTATAAGATGACCCATGCTCTTGTACGCGGAAAAGTTTTTGACCAGTACCGACTTGACGGCGACATTCTCATTGCCGTGGATGGCGTCAACGCTCTATCTCGATCGCATAAGACCGACGCCAGCGTTCCCTGCCTTGAACAGCGTCGCTCCGATGGGACAACCTATTTATATAATGCCCTGGAGGTCAAAATCGTTAGCCATACTGGATTAGCCATACACCTGGCAACTGTCTTCATTGATTTCACCGAACCAGATGCGACCAAACAGGATTGCGAAAGAAAGGCATTTTATCGACTTGAGAAAATTCTCAAGAAGCGTTTCGGACGTGCAAACATCTGCCTGCTTATGGACGGACTCTATGCAACTCTGCAAGTTTTCACAATCTGCAATCACAATAATTGGAGTTATATGATCTCTCTGAAGGAGGGATCACTTCGTCTTCTCTGGAAAGAAGCTCAACGCCAATTGATAAGACACCCCAAAAATGTGATCACTAATATTGATGACAATCAGAGCGTACAGACCGTCAATTGGGTTCATGATCTGGAGCATGAGGGACACATCACTCACGTTTTATTCTGTGATCAAAAAAATCCGGACGGAACGGAATATCACTTCGCCTGGGTCACCGATTATCGACCCAATGCAAACAACGCAGCTAAACTGGTAAATAAAGGAGGACGACAGCGATGGCAGATTGAAGAAAGTTTCAACGAACAAAAAAACGGCGGCTACGAATTGGAACACGCATACGGCACCAAAAAGTTTGCATGGAAAAACTACTACTATCTGTTGCAGATCGCTCATACAATCATGCAGCTTATCTTGCACGGTGATCTCTTCGCCAAGCTACAATCAAAGATTGATCCAAATAGTAAAACCACCACTGTCATTGGTTTCTATGAGTCCATCAAGGCTTTCGTTCGAAGACTCGCTGAGATGTTTCGGTGTGCACGGTTTACCGAAATCGCGCATAATAAATCAATCGCAAGCTCTATACAAATCCGACTTGACAGCGGATAGTAACATCACGCCGTTTGTAATTTCCGTATCAATCGCTGCCGCACAACTAAAACTAAAGACAAGGTTACAGAATGCCAATGCACGCCTGTGCCCTCGTCCTCAGTTTGAGGAGCTGTCAAAGAATCATGCCCGACTACCGGCGCGTGATTCTTTATCGCTGTAATTTTCACAATTTCCCTTGAATAATCCCATAAAATAGCCTACATTAATCAAAGCCAAAAAATCAAATTACCTATCATTTTTTTTGGTTAAATCAACACCTTGGAGCAATACCAAATAGGGGTGTTCAACACCAAAGAGTCATGGTACTCTGATGAGGTTTTCTTTGATTATAAGTTACCGGGTGATATTCGGTTTTTGTTGGAGAATGCAGTGGATGCTCTAATCGAATAGCAATAACCTACTGGTAAACAACTCTCTTTATCATTGCTGTACTTTTCGCTTGTGCCTTAACGCTCATTTTTTCATATCTTGCTTTAACATTAATGGCTTTTATTATGGTTAGTTCATTACAAGTCAATGGACAAATAGTAAGAGTAAACTTAGATAAGTAGGTAATAAAAGAATCTCTTGCACATAAATTCAAATTCTTAATCACAAAAAGATTCTTCATCCAAATTTTCTAATTGCTGAATATGTATAAACAAATAAATAAAACAGAAAAAGGTAAAAGCCAATCCGTCGCAAGTTCACTTGCCCAAAAAAAAGGGAAATTCAATCAAAGTTATTCTTTTGTGGATAATCGCTCTGAGGCTGTCACCCAGCGAAAGCTCCAAGCGATGGTCAACAACAGTCCCGTTCAGAGGAAGACGGTCATAAACAATCTTGGACAGCCGTGTAAATTCGGACCTGCAGACAACTCTAAAAATGTGGTTGTAGGCCATACCATGAATGCCTGGCTCGATCCAAAAAACCCGCTTCGCGGCCAAGCCGCCAATGTAAATGCCTCGCAGGACGGCCTCATGGCCTGGATTAAAAAAATCTATCCATTGGCGGAAGGGGTGAAATCTGTGAAGGGCCACCTTCTCAACGACAATCTGGGCGGCACGGCGCTGGACAACAACCTCTACCCTCTATCGAAGGGCGCCAACGGCATACATCTCTCAACGGCCGAGAACTATGTGAAGAAGGCCGTATGGAATAAAGGCCGTGCGGTCAAATACTCGGTGGTGGTGGCAGGATCGAACGACTATACCGGGGCCGACTCCACCAACGCCAAGGCCACCTTCCGTACTTCAGTCAGTCCTTGGGAGGACGTCAATGATACTAGTAAAGTCGGTGCTACTGAATACACCGCAAATATCGTTTCCAATCTTGGCAGTCCAAAGACAAGAGAAGCCCAAGACAAGGATGGCAAAAATAGCGAGAGTATTACTGGCATCAAAGGCCTGAAGCCGTCTACTAAACCTGCGAGTACGGTGGGAGGGTTGAGCAGTGAGGAGCAAGGATTAAGGAACAGTCAGCCGGGAACTTCAAATATAGAGGCCAAGGGTAGTGAGGTCAATTATAGTTCATCCTTTGCAACGGCTTCTGGAGCAGCACCCGGTGATGACGTGATCATGGCAAAGGCCAAGACGATGTTGGACAACACACCAATTGAGTTTATTGACGAGTATATTAATGATTCAACCAGATTCCTTATCGATAATCTTATAATTAAAAATTCGGACCTGTCAGAAGCTCAGAGAAGAGCGGATAAAAAAGGCGTTATTTCTGAATTAGTGAATGGCTTGCCGGGTTTTGTAGCAGATGTGGCTACCAAAAAATACGACCTGTGGATACAAATACAGGACGCTCTAAATCTTTTTATTCAGGAGGAGTTTGAGTCTTATCACGAGGACGATATTCAAAATGATAATTAAATATTTATTATATGTGCCTGTTAAAATGCTCTGGAGAAAATTTTCTTCTCCATTCAACTCTTATATTTTAATCCGCAGCTGAATTCATTTAAAAATTTCATTTTTACAAACAGAATTAATCCCCTGTACCTTGCCATCTCTAAACCAAATGCTGTAAGTTGCCTGTCCGATTACGGGCGGATCATTTGTAATGGCAACAATATGCGCATGATGAATATTCACTAAATGAGATAAAAAATAATTACCATCCTCTCAACTTTCAACCCCTACCCATTGAAGACAACACACTAACATTTACCCCAACTTGATCAGTGGTCGACGAAGCCTAACATTTTTATAATAAAGAAATTAAAGATATATTTAATTTTAGCTCAGGTAAAAGAAATAATATTTATGCCTACAGATATGATTCAGTTTGTCAGATAGGGGATAAATTTTGTTTGCTCAATATCCGACATTTGAAATCTGTCGCTTGAATCCCCTTCAAACTTCTACTAACCGAATTCTACCGTGTTTCATGGTTGTTTCACTGAATTAAAAAGTTGCTGAAACTAATTTTCCTCTACAACAGGCAACCGGAATCGATTTAAAATCCAAGGACAGAACTATCAGGCAAATAAAATATATTTTATCATTTACAGCTCATTAGAATAAAACATCTTCACTCACCGCTTCCACTATATCATCATTGTTATTTTAATTTGTACCCACCAGGACTACGGAATCCCCAGTGGTCCGCAGTTTTGGCGGCCCAGTCATCGTTGACGTCTCGAGGTTTTTTGGAGGTTATCACCCAGGATTTGATCTTCACTTGCGCTTTCATGTCATCCTCCTCTATTTTATGCACCTCTGACGTCATTAGCGCCGGTATTTGTTTTTGCACCTTTTTCATGTGTTCCCAGACTATTTTACCTTCTGAAAGCGCCGCTGCCGTACTCTTTTCGGTTGGTTTCGCTGTCTCCCACTCATTTCCCTTCCCTGGGTCGTCACTCCTCCATTCGGGCCTAATCCCAACCATTATGTTGCCCTTCCTCCACACGTAATCTGCCTGAATTTTATCGTCGTCTATTGCCCCGTCGGCGCCAATGGGCACCCCGACGGATTTCATTGCCGCTCCCAGGTGTTGTTGTGAGGTAAGCGCCCAGAAGTCATGGTCGTGAGATCCCTTCAAATGCTTTCTAGTCGCGTTATATGCTTTAGACATTTCCTTTATCCACGGCAGCAGGCACGAACTCCAGTTGATGATATGGTGGTCCCCCTTCGTCTCCCCCTTATCAGTCCTTTCCTCGTCGACTGTGACACTTTTTTTCGTTCTACCCGCATCGAAGAAAGGCGATAGCGCCCAGCCACCGTATAAGCAATGTCCTTTATTTGGGTCCTCTCCCTTCTCTTTTTTCCAGTAGTCCGCCAGGGAATTTTTCTTCTCGTTCTTTTTTTGTATGGGTTGTTTCTTCACGCCACCGCGTCCGTTGTTATACGAGGTATGCGTTTCTGCCATAGCTATTTTTTTTGTAGGTTTAGAGTCAGGCCGCGTGTTCGATAGAGTCCCTGCGTTAGAGTTTTGTTTGAAGACGTACGTATACATATCGTGCTCCTTTTATGTGGTTAACATGGAAATTTTCAGTAGTTGTGCATTCAGGTTAGCTTGGACAATAATTCAATAATTCGGTGCCACTCAACAGATCATTTTTATATTCAGCACTTTCCACTTAAATTATTTTGCAGTCTCAAGTTATGAATGTAACTTTGCTTAAAGGCTTAATTTTTAGTAAAATATAACTGTTTAAGACTAAATATTTCATAATAAATAGTCATTATAGTCTAATAATAAATATGTTTCCACCAACGTCCCTAACAAATATTGGATGGCCCATCACTCTTCCGCATCAACATAGTTATTCTGGCGTAAACCTTGTGTCATTCCATCACCGCAAAGCTTTATGGTAAAGCACGTTAACTCGCGGCTCTTTAATCACTAAATTATTAATTGCTCCTACCACATCGATATCCACAGCACTGCGAAGCCATTGCAGCCACCGTTTCACGTTTGATCAGTAGTCGACGAAACCTAAAATTTTTATAATAAACAAATTATAGATATATCTAATTTAACTCAGGTAAAAGAAAGAATGTTTATGGCTATAGAATCGATTCTGTTGGCCAGATCGCGGATAAATCCCGATCGCACACTTTTCAAAGGCGTGTCCTCTTTTTTTCAAAAGTTGTTAAATCATGTTCACACTACAACAGGTAACCCGAATCGATTTAATGATTTAATAGCCAAAAACAAAACCAACAAGCAATAGAAAATCAATTCATTAATTGCAAATATTTGCAATAAAACATCTTAACTTTCGCTGACCACTCATATCAATTAACTTGGTACGAAAAAGGGTGACCCTAATTGCCCGCTGTAAATTAGTTTTGAAAAACGCAATAACTCCGGGTAGGACCAGCGGTTTCCCTAACCAGCCCCCCCACAGATCCGGACGTGAAGTTTTCCCTCATCCGGTTCCTCGGTAATCCTGACGACGAAACAGTCAGAACGCA
>JAJFLO010000424.1 GCA_021772675.1 Verrucomicrobiota bacterium
TACACAACACTTGGCAGTACTGATTTTTGCCGTTGACACGGGTTCCGGTGTCGTCGATATGCTGCCATGGAGTGCTTTGAATGCCGGCTTTATAGAGAGCTGCTTTTTCGTCGTGAAAGACGGTATGCTTTTTTATGATGACAAAAATAAAGGACACCCCTCGAAAATATAATTTTGAGCTTAAATTATTGCCGTTAATATTACATGTTCAGGCACCATGTTCTCGGATGGACGTGCCTCACTTAAACGATATCCGTATGAGAACGTCTGGTTTATCGACAGGTCATGGTATTAGGACCGCGTGGAAACGAACTGAATGAGAAGCGTATTCAGTTCCTATCCCCGACTTGGTGTGACTTTAAGAATCCATTTCTGCGGAATCGATTCTCCCTGCAATTCAATGATCTATTTTGCTATTCAAAACAGGAAAAACAAAGAAACGAAATAAAAAAAACTAAACCAGATATCAAGGGGATGGACCTAACATCCAGTAATGTCGCCCGATTTGAGTCATCTGAGCGGCCATTAACCGGCTAATTGTGTCGGTCATCCCGGACGTTGGCGTTGAAAAATTCTGCTTTTTCATTTATTATAAAGGATGAAGAAAAAGATTTACATCGAAACAAGCGTTGTCAGTTATTTAGTTGCTCCTCATTCAGGAAATATCCGAATTGCTGCCCACCAGCTGGTTACAGAAACCATGTGGACTCAACTCGGGCAATATAGTGTGTATATATCGGACACAGTTATGGAGGAAGCAAGTCGAGGCAATGCGGATCAAGTTGAATTGCGGCTAAGCGCAATGCGAGAATTTTATCTATTGGCTGTCGATGGGGATGTTCGTGATCTGGCCAAATTTCTCATTGCCGAAAAGGCAATCCCGGAACAATGTCCTGAAGATGCACTTCACATTGCAGTTGCAGCTGTGAATGAAGTTGATTTTATTGTCACTTGGAATTTTAAACACATTAACAATCCGTTTATGGAACGCAAAATCAGTCGAACAATTGAATCAGCCGGATTCAAAGCCCCTGTTATTTGCTCTCCCGAAGAGATTGTGGGAGAGGAAAAATGAATCATGATCCTATCGTTACTGAAGTTCGCCGTTTTAGGGAAGAGCATTCAAAAAAATTTAATTATGATTTAGATGCTATTTGTAAAGACTTTGCATCTAAGCATTCTTTGTATGCTGCCAGACTCCGAGAAGCTGGAAAGGCCAACAAGAAGATGCACATAACTGGCTGGAGCGGAGCGGAAGCCAGTATGTGATCTTGACGTTCGGAACACAATCATGAAAACAACTGTTTCAACATATCGAAAGGATCCACTTTACCCAAAGATAGTAAAAGCTACAGCAGAGATTCTTAAAGAAACAGATGAGATTTCTCCAGTTATGATTCTGATGACGATGGGAAATTTGACTAAAAAAGATTATGATGCCTGGCGGCGAGGAGAAGTTCGTTATCTTGAGCGAGTATTCCAGGGTAGCTTGTCGAAGGCCAATCGCATTTTGCGAATAATCGGATTTCATGCTCACGATCTGAACATGTTTCCATCTCAGAACACTTACCGGCGATACAACAAGAAAAGTATCCTTCGTTTTTCGAAATCGGGAGAGCTGAAAATTGAGGAACGGTATTCTAAACATTTTCGATGGAATCAAAGTAGCTTGAAGAAAACAAAACTTATTGAGCAAACCCTATCCGAACAAAGGAACCCATCCAACTAGAAATACCGACGAAATTTTCTGATGATGTCAGGGATAATTGGCCGGTGTTTCTAGATAAGCTCGGGGTAAGTCCTTCGGTAATGCACGGAGCAGTCCCTGATGGAGTTTCGTTTGCGCGGAAGTAAGTCGATCCGGGAATCGCCATCTTCCACGCGAACGGAAATCCGCAGAAAATGCCCGCCCTTCGGGTTGTCTGCACAGGCGGATTTGCGCCTTCGGAGGATCGGGGTGTACCTCAGTACACCCGTTCACTAAATATTGGTGACATTCAACAGATCTCCTTATATATTAAA
Organism: Verrucomicrobiota bacterium; assembly: GCA_021772675.1. Taxonomy (GTDB): domain Bacteria; phylum Verrucomicrobiota; class Lentisphaeria; order JABSQK01; family JAJFLO01; genus JAJFLO01. Next base: position 2,023 of record JAJFLO010000424.1, read on the forward strand.
TGATTATACTTAAATTATCCCTTTTATATTAAAACGACTAACGGACGAGAACCTATTTAGAAGTACAAAAAAGGCAATGGGGGATAAAGACTTTTTAACAAATTTAGATTGGCAACATGGACGTATTAGTGCTCGTAAGGTTGGTCGTCCTCGTTCAGTAGTGGAATGATTTAAGTGTAACTGATTTATTCCAAAATATTTCTGTTGAATGTCAACAATGCCAAATGCCACTTCACCAATGCCACTCGCGCTCGCAGTCCAGCGATTTCTAACTCAGGACGTTTGCTGAAACAAAACTTGACATGAACATTAGATAGATGTACGTTATGTCGTACGTGCTTAATTTAAGGACATATCAATGACAATAATATCTACAACACAAGCGAGAAGTAACCTCTACCGCCTGGTCGACCAAGTGAATAGCTCACATCAGCCTGTAACAATATCGGGACGAAAAGGACAGGCGGTATTGGTCGGTGAAGACGATTGGCGAGCGATTCAAGAAACCATGCATTTACTTTCGGTTCCGGGTATGCGAGAGAGCATACGGGAAGGATTGGACACGCCAATTGATCAATGTGACAAGGATTTTGACTGGTGAGTTGGGAGCTTGTCTATACGAAACAGGCAAAGAAAGATGCAAAGAAAATATCCTCTTCAGGACTGCGATCAGAAGTTGAAAAACTTTTATCCATTTTCAGTGAGAACCCTTATCGATCGCCACCTTCCTATGAAAAATTAATTGGTGATCTTTATGGTGCATATAGTCGCCGAATCAATATTCAACACCGATTGGTATATCAAGTATACGAGAACGAAAAGATCATCAAAATTATCCGAATGTGGACTCACTATGAGTGATACCAAGAGGAACGAACAAATTGATCCACACTAACTGGTATTTGGCTGCGCTTCATACCAGTAGGTGATCATGACGTTAACTTGATAGTATAAGAATTTGAATTCTAAGTTGTTGCAAATTTGTTGGTAATAAATTTCCAAGATATCTTGAATAAGGAGCATGTCCCGTTTGTCGTTCCGTCTTCAGGCGGAAGTTTTAGGAGAGCTTCAGCGATCCTGGGTTGAGATGTCCTCGCTGAAGCGTCGTTAAGACTTCCGCCTAAAGACGGGACGACAAACCTTACCCTGTCCGGATTTTGATTGCGTTGATTTGATTGTATGAGCACTTGTATTCTTAGTCGTTACTATTTGCAGATAAAAACCCCGGCGTAGCCGGTTAAGTTCAATGAATACGAAATGGGATCCAGACATACTCGCAGATGTAGAATATTTTTCAGCTGAACATTTTACCAATAAGAAGTATGTGATAAACGGGATCAGGGCAGACCACAAGGTATTGGAGGATTATCTGATCTGTGGTGAACACTTCTATATTGAACAAGATAAGATTTTTGCTAACAAGAAATACAAAACATTCATAAGATTTATCACTCCAGAAGCTTATCCACATTCGTTGTGGGTTGGAAAAATAATTAGCATACAAAGATGAAGTGCTGTTCTATACTGCAAGCAGTAGGTTTTTCGACATTCGTTATTCATTTCAGGCAACAATTTTACAGAAACCTGTCGAGAACCTGATGGCTGTCAGTATAAGTGGAGCAACAGTACTCGAAATATATAATGGCATCCTAGAAAAACAAGAAAGTTAACCAGACGATTTATCCAATCCTTTTTACACGCCGCTTCGCTTTGTTTCATAAGGATGGATGATCTTTACGATATCTGAAGAATTCAAGTTCATTAATGTTTTGTAGGGAAAGAACAGCGTGGAAACGAACTGGATGAATTCTGCTAGACAGCAGAACCTGACCAGGTTGATCAAAAACGAATTCTGTCCTAACGGAAACGATTCGTAAAAACTCCGACAAGATCAATATTAAACCGAAAAATTAAAACTTAAAAACAGCTAATAATATGTTGATCTAACCTGCTATAATAGCGCGCGATTTTAAATTATTTTTGTTTCCATCAAAGTGATGACTCCAATCAACATTTTTTCGGTTAGCAGGTAGATCAATTCAACCGTTAAGCCATGCCATATTTCTTCATATTGCCCGCATATATTCTTTTCTTGGGAATCTTGCTGATTGCAGGAACAACACTTGTATTTGTTCAGAAATATCGCCATACGTCCGCGTACTTTTTTGCAGCAGCGATAGGCTCAATTCCTGGGTTCATTTTGTTATTAGTTCTGCTAACTATCTACAGTGTTCTGGCGTTAGAAATACCAGATTACAATGAAACAGAGACATTAAGAGCGATCCTGACCGGATTGCTAATTTTCATAGCGCCATTCTTCGTGTCAGGAATTGGTATCTGTGGTGGTGCCATTCTCGGTATTCGCATCGTACGTAAGAGAAGAAAAGGCTTAACAATTTCATAGATCCAATCTGAGATCTGCTGCGCTCCTCTCAAATCGATCATGAAGGACGATATCTGAGGACGTCAGGTTCATCAATCCTTGAATGTGGTAGAACAGCGCGGAAGCGAACTGAATGAATTCTGCTGGACAGCAGAACCTGACTAGGTGTAATCGTTTAGCCCCCCCCCTGATTTTGTCCTGTAATCCTTCTCGTTTTTTGAATGGGGGAAATGTGGGATACTATGATGGAGCATTGAATTGCTATGCAATTTCACTCAAAAAAAAGGGGATGCTTCATGCCA
>JAJFLO010000425.1 GCA_021772675.1 Verrucomicrobiota bacterium
GCTCAAATAACTTTACCCGATGTAATTTCATGTAGTTCAAAAAGCGTGTACACTACAAAAAAACTCGTAGAAGAACGTAAACAGTTCAAAAATAAGTCCATTACAACTCAATAATAACTTATAATATTTTCGAAGATCCGTTGGAATTTAATCGAACACGCTCTCAGACAATATGTCAAGGAGCATCAGCAAACACTTCCGGGCTGGGATAACAAACCAACTATGAGTCCAACAACATTTATGTTGAGCACCAAGTTTAGTGGACTTCAAGTTGTCAAACTTGGCCAACTACGGCGATTTGCAAAACCGCTCACCAAGGTACAACAAATTTACCTAAAAGCACTTGGGATAACCGAGAATGATATAATTAATCAAAACAAAAAGCGACGGAGTCTACATTGTCAATAATATTCGATTCTGGATAATTGTTAGATCGTGAAATTTCTAAACCCTCGAAAAAATCCTTTTCTCAAGGAGGAAAAAAATCGAAAAAATTGCACAAAAAAGGTGGGGAAAGTAAGTTAATACTGGAAATAGTTCACTATTCCTTCGCCTTCGGAACCTCCATAACTCATTGATCTAAAGTGAGATAGGCACTCTCGTAACGAAGCAGCATGAATTAGTCAGGTTAGAGTAGATTTTTAAATATTTCAACTCCTCCGATCCAAGTACCAACAAAACTGCCAAATCCTGGAAGAAGAAAAGCCAAAAATATTCTAAGCAATCGATTCTGCCACCATTGTGTAAATTTGCTGACATCAGTTGCGACATTTTGTATTTCTCTCACACGTGGAGGACATAGCCATGCTTGAATAAACGCTGTCACATAGCCAGCGCCGATGACCGGAGTCAAACTTGTAAATGGCGCCGCTAAAAATGCCGACAGAATTGTAAGTGGATGAGCGGCCGCAACGATCGCACCTATTGCACTAGGAATGCCATTAGCTAATATCCAGTATAATAGATTTTCACCAGCGATTTCAGGTCCTTTGCTATATCCAATCCAGGCGATTGATCCAATGATAAAAAAAGGAATACCCCACCCCAAATATTTCCAAATAGACAAAGGAGGCGGAATTTTTTCTATATCTTCGATATTTGCTTCCTGATTTGACTTAAGAGATTCAATAATACCCTGTACGTGGCCTGCACCAACAACCGCGACAATACGACCGCCATTTGCATTGCGTATTTTTTCGGCGAGATAGACATCCCGTTCGTCAATCAAAACATGTTTTACTTCAGGTAAAACCGTGCCGATTTCCTTCAACATTTCTGACAGAACATCCTGATCACGTAGCTCTTCAAGTTGATCTTCAGAAATATCCGTTTGATCAAATAAACTGGCAATTACAGATGAAAGCAGCATCGATTTTTTAAAAAATGGGGTTGACGCCCACGCACGTCTCAGCGTAATTCTTGCATCACGATCACACAATGCAATATTGATCTTCTCTTGCTCAGCAATCCTGGCAGCTTCCATCATTTCCATACCCGGCAAGACACCAGTCTTATACCCGAGACGTTTTTGAAACGAAGCTAACATGATCTGAATTATCAGTGTACTCAGTTGTTTTTTCCGAATAATCTGTCTTAAATCTAGATTCTTCCAATTTTGAGGCTCTATCAATGATTGATATCGCCGCTCATCTAATTCCAGGCACACACAATCCGGTCGCTCTTTATTAATTGTATCCCGAACCAAATCTACTGATTTTTTTGAGATGTGAGCAGTCCCGATAATGACATACTCTTTATTACCAATAGTTAATCGATAGACATCCCTATTATCGGAATCGCTACTATCTTCATCATTTTCATTCATCTTAAGTTGAACATTTTATATTAATCGTTTTGCGGTAAGTCTTGCACCCACAATATTTTTTGCCACAGGTCCAATTTCCAATTCTGCAAGCGGGCCACTGACAAAAATCCCGGGACACCATTGTAACGATTTATCAACAACAGGATATCCGCAGGGTGCACAAGCTAACCCTAATTCTGAAATTAATTGATCGATAAGATCACCACCGGGTCGAAAAGTTGCAAACCCAGTCGCAAAAATTATTCGGTCAGCAACCAGCCTTTCAGAAGTTTTGTTTAGTTTTATCTCTAACCGTTTTGTTTTAGTCAAACGAACTAATTCAATTTCGTCAAGAATAAACCTTACAAGATTATTAGAAACTAAATTTTTCAGACTCTCACATATATCTGGGGGCAACGAACCGCACTGCCGTGCAGCATCAATTATCTCTCTACGTAATGAATAATTATCAATTTTTTGAAACTTATTCAAATATTTAGGACCAATCCATCCCGGATCGCTATCAAACTGATAGGTTTTGAATTTGTCTCTGGATATCAGCGTGACATTATTTGTTGACTTTTTCACAAGGCCTTGTGCAAGCTGAGCGGCTGAAATACCACCACCTATGATAATGATTTCCTTGTCATGACCGATCTTCCCACTATCAAATTTCGTATCAAAAACATGGCATATTTTACCATCCCATTTCTCGCATGCTGAAACGTAGTTTGGCAGTGCCAATTGGTTACTCATTCCTAAAGACAACATAATTTTTTTAGATTTAATAAATCCAGCTGTCGATTCCACTTCAAAACAGTGTTTAAGCTTTTTGATTGAGACAGCCAATCCTTTTATGCGTATCTTATCCAATTTGCATTTATAAATAACTGAGTCACAATGACGCCTAAATAACTCCAAACTTGGCCTGAAATAAGGATCTGTATACATTGATCCATTGCTAAACTTTTGCGTTTTGCCAAACTCATACAATGCATTTGGATTTAAATCTATATGGTGAACTCGGGGAGATCTCAAAAAGTCCATGCACGAATTCCGTGTGTTTCTATTCCACCTCTCCATGATTTGATCATTTGGATCTAAGACTAGGATCTTTTCCGTTTTATAATGAACACATAGCTTAGAATTCATCAGAAAATTCGAAAGATATGTACCATGAATTCCTCCACCAACTATCAGCCAATCAAGCATAAGCATCACCTATCATCAAAATATCTAAAATGAATGATTCGTTTTTTTCCTGTAAACGCCTAGAATAATCTATTATGGGCTCCTGAAAGTATTTTCTATATAAATTAGGAAAAAAGTATGGGATACATTGATTAAAACGTATAATATATAGCAAGGACGGTTAGGTTATCGACAGGTTTTGTAAAATTTCTGTCTGAATTAATGCGGCTTGCTGGATCGAAAGACCAACTGCTGGCAGTATAGTTAGAGCCCATTCGAAAAGTCTCACAATCATGCCTGAGGCTATTTCGGAAGATTTTTTGCTTTTTTGATGTGATGTTCGATACATTTGTATCAGATTCCCATCAAAAAATTAAATTTAACCGGCTTTGCCGGGGTTTTCGTCTCACATCAATTGTAACTTAAAATACAAGTGCTTATACAATCAAATCAACGAAAAACTCGGACGGGGTAAGGTTCGTAGTCCCGTCTTTAGACGGAAGCCTCAG
>JAJFLO010000426.1 GCA_021772675.1 Verrucomicrobiota bacterium
GATTCTTGATCATATGCAGCCCCCTAATATGTTGGAATTGTAAATATATCTTAACATATTGAAGCATAGCATATTACATCACAATTTCAAGTCCAAATTATGAGAAATTATTGCTCAAAATGAACTGCAAAACTTGAGTAAGAATTATATAATTACGATTATAAACTGCTGACCATAATATTTTCATTTTCAGCTACCATCATTATCCATAAGCTTTAGTCACGAGAATCAATAGATTGCATTCAAATTCTAATTTGAACATAGTTTTGCAAGGGGCACTCATAATTGGAACGTTTTGATAACGGGGAATTTGATGAAATTCGAAAATATCAAACAACTTACAAGGCCGGATGGTAATATTATTCCACTAGCCTGTATCATGCATAAACCCTTGCTTTGATAGCCATAAAATAACGTGAAAGAAATGACTTACAAATTTTATCCGCATGGAAAAATAGTGTTGGGAATCCGTCGTGGTGGAAACTATTACGAATCCGGATGGATTCGTAACTCGTTGATATTATGTGACATAATGACTCGTAATAGAAAGTTTATGAATAATCCAGGCTAAATCAAAAAGACAAATCATTGACGATTTTTCCTATTTAACGTAATACTCTTTTTAAATCGCTGGATAGTTTTACGGTTTATGCCGCACGCCTCAGACGCTTTTGAAAGGTTATTACTATATTTGGCAAGAAGCCTTTCAAAATATTCTGCGCCGAATAAGTCCACATATTTTTTTTTGGCTTGTTTATATGGAAGATCCATAATATCCGACTCAAAAACTGAAGTTGAGACCTCAAAATGATCAGGGTGAAAACCGGTTTGAATCATCCGTCGTTGTTCAAGATAAATAGTTAGTCCTTCATCCAGGATACGCACCATATCCAGGCAATTCCATGGCTTCTCAATAAACTTAAAAATTTTTGCGTCATTAATTGCATCAATGGCAAGTCGAGTATCTGAATACCCCGTAACGAGTATGCGAACGATTTCGGGTTTAATCTGACACGTTTTTTTTAGAATTTCTATACCTTTTATCCCTAGCATACGTTGGTCGACCATTAACACTCCAATTTCTTCAGAATATTCATCCAACAATTCTAGACCTTTTTTTGCATTCGGGGCTGTATAAATTGGAAAATAATTCTTAAATTGCTGCTCGAAGTATTTTAACGACATTAATTCATCGTCTATGTATAATACAGTTGGTTCATCATTTGACATTTTAATTCTTTTTAGATCCTCTTAACAATTTCCAGAGGAAATTGTTAAATTGTCGGAAGACTTTGGGAAATGTATACCTTTAAATAATTTGCTACATAAAATAATTCGCTTAATATAACACGTCTTTTTCATGAGATCAAATCCAGGTTAAACAAGTGAAGTCAGCAAGCCTAAAAGGGCATTGAATAAAATGCAGCAATTCCCGGTGAAAAGATTGAACATTAGTGTTGGCGTTAATATTTACTTATTTCAGCAAATACAGCGTTGACTCAAACAATGATTCTTCAGTATTTGATTTGGAATATAAAGGAAAAGTGAATAAAATTAAAATATTATTCCTATGCACTGGAAATTCATGTCGCAGCCAGATGGCCGAAGGATTTGCGCGACATTTGAAAAGTGATTATCTCGAACCCTACTCTGCGGGAATTGAAACCCATGGACTTAATGAATATGCCGTTAAAGTGATGGCAGAAATTGGTATTAATATTGCAAGCCAAGAATCCAATAATGTAAATGAATTCGTGACAATCGACTTCGATTATATTATTACCGTCTGTGGTCATGCCCATGAAAATTGTCCGATTACTTTCACTAATTCAAAAGTAATCCATGTTGGGTTTGATGATCCACCAAAATTAGCAATAGACGCAAAAACTGAAGACGAAGCCCTTGATTGTTATCGAAGAGTTAGAGACGAAATCAGGAATTTTATAGAATCACTACCAAAGGTGTTAGAAGACATTAAATAGGTACATCTGAATATTTTTTGATCTACGCCCTCGCTAACATGGATTATGCATAAAGTTTTGTGATGAGAGTTATTAGATTGCGTGAAATCAATAAGTTGTGAATATTATTCGCGTGCAGAAATAAGGTTGAAAATCCGCCGTGGTGGAAACTATTTCGAACCCGAATAACTTCACAACTCGTTGATATTATGTGATATAATGAATCGTAATAGAAAGTTCATGCATAATGCAGGCTAACTTGATCGTCTAGGAATTTGTATTCTAAGTCGTTACTATTTGGAGACAAATGCCCCAGCGGAGCTGGTTAAGTTTATTAATTCATACATTTTTGTTATGAGGGTACTTGATTTGCTTTGTATAAACGAACTATAGAGCTTCACCAAGGTGAAGAAATAGAGAATCTTTTTTAAGGTTTCGAGTTGTTCGATCCGATTGAGTGAATCCGCAGGTTTACAATCCGTCTTCTCACGGAAATAGTGAGCTATTTCGAGAGCCGAGTGCTAACGAGACTGGTTCCCGAATGGGAACAACAAAGTGGCCAATTCCTGATTAAGGATCGTGTAACGATGAGCCGAAGATGGGTAATCTAAGCTTTCTCACTACAAAGTTTGTGAGAAAACCGGGCTAACTTAATTTATAAATCACATGAAATGATAACGGTAATAATGTCGCCGCAGCAATGGCATAGATAAAACTATTATTCGTGTTTGAGATATATCCGGCATAGGAATAAACCCCAGAAATACCAAGATTTGCGAGTGTCGATACTGCCAAAAATCGTCTAATTGAATATTTCCCGATCCCAAAGAAAACCACGGATACCTCCGCTAGCACTGGAACACCTCTCAAAATAGCAATCGCCCAGTAACCATATTTATCAGCAACAGATTCACACATTGCTTTTTGTTTATCCCCAACCAAACAACGCCCATACGTTCCTAGACAATACCCACATATACATCCAACTGTCATCCCCAGCGACGAAATCATCCAGCCTTGTACAAACCCAAAATAATAACCAGACCAGGAACTTAAAATACTTGAAGGCACTGGCAGAATTACGTCCGAAGCTAATAAAATTACAACGATGACCCCAAAAGAGAAAGGACCTTTAGAATTATTTTCCAATACACCCGATACAAAACCTTCCATTTCCTCCCCAAAAATCAAAAATGGAATCACCACGATTAATGAAAGAACACCAACCAAGACCAACACTGAGAATATCCGATTTTTTGCCATACTCATAAATTTGATATCTAAGATTACTCATTACAAACAGTTTTTGTATTCTCACATATATACCATTAGTCCCATCAGTCCTTCTCTTATTGACACTGCCATATTTTTTATACTGTTGATTTTTCCAAATTTTATATAAATAAAATTCATTACTTAATCACAATAACCATACAATAAATGAGGGTAAAACCTGTATAATGACTCAACTAAAAGAAATAGAAGAACCAGCACTCCAGCTCCCACAAAAAGACCGAAGGGTTCTCGCTGACCATCCGTTATCCAGCCTTGACGATAAACCTCTAAGTAATATCGACGAAGCTTAGCTTGACGTTAGCCGAAAAGACCAGTGTGAGGGAAAAAACACTGGTTTTTTGTCAAAATAAACTTGAAAAAAATGAGCTCCTGTCGGAAATGGATATGCCCGCGCCGGAACGCCAGGATATTCAGCTGGAACAAGGTCGCCCGCGTATGTCTGAATTTCAGG
>JAJFLO010000427.1 GCA_021772675.1 Verrucomicrobiota bacterium
GATTCTTGATCATATGCAGCCCCCTAATATGTTGGAATTGTAAATATATCTTAACATATTGAAGCATAGCATATTACATCACAATTTCAAGTCCAAATTATGAGAAATTATTGCTCAAAATGAACTGCAAAACTTGAGTAAAATATTGATCTTCGATACATGGGAATTCCTGCTTGATTTTGCGTTAACTCCCCCAAAATATAAGCCTTCCCTCATAAAACCTCCCTAAATCAGAATCGATGTCCCTGAAAATTTTCATCCAAAAATCACTTGCCAAGATTAAATTCTTTGCAATTGACTTAACAAAAAAGAATCTCTTTGACTATTTCTCAAGGCGTGAAAGGATATCCCCTGCACTGAATTTCCAATTAGAGATATGAAATACTACCACGGTGTTAATCTTCCACCCCTAAAAGAAACAAATCAAAAAAATTTGTGGGTAAGGGGCAGGGCTAGCCTCCATTAGTCCTACATACTACCGACGAAAATACATTCATGTATATAAATCAAAAAATTCACAAAACACTACCAGTAACCGTCTTACTATTTAATTAGCAGTAAAAAAAGTCACGGACAATAGCTGTGGCTTTTCTATTTAACTATGCATCGCGCCGCGGCAGATGAACTCCAATAGACATGAGCGCTTCTCAGAATTCACCCATAATTACTTCGGATAATTGGGGTTAGGTGAAGGTATGATTGAATCGCTTGGAGACATGTCGCTGTCAATATTGAATACATAAAAAGAGTAATCTTGGCATCCTTATACTTGGGGCGGACCCAATTTCGTTAAGTGATTTTAAATCTGGAAAATTTATAGAATGATTGACATTCTCTAAAAAGCAAAAATTGAAATGACTACACTTCTCTTAGCCACTGCTTTGCCTACAGACATACTTAAATTTGGAATTCCAGGTTTTGCGATACTTGTACTCTTAATTATGGCTGGACTTTATCGTAAAGCCTTGAAGAACCCAAATGGAATGTCTACTCCACAGATAAAGCATTTTACCGGTGCGGCTTTACTGATTACTTTTCTGGTTATTATTGCAGGCTTCATTCCATCGAGTGAAACGTCCAAATATGAACATCATAGGCTTATGATCAAAAAGTATGTGGGCATTGACATAGACAATCTCCCAGAGCTTACCGCTAAAATGAGAGAATATAATAATGCGAAAAAGGCATTAAAGAAATATGCAAACATTGATTTAGAAAATGACATTCCAAAAATCACTGGAGATTTACAAAAATATAAGGATACTCGGGATGCATTAAAGAAATATACTAACATTGACTTAGAAAGTGACATTCCAAAAATCACTCGAAATTTGCAAAAATTTAAAGACATTAAGAGGAATTTGTTAAATGTAGGAATTGATATAGATCGTGGGGAGCTTTCAGAAATTAAGAATAATATTAATAAAGTTAAGACTCTTCAAAATGAAAATAAAAATTTAAGTGAACATATTATTTCTAAATTGAGGGAAGAGTCAAAAAATGGTAAATTTTATGACGATGTTATTCACGATGTTAATCTATTTGCTTCACCACAATTAAAAATCGAAAGAGTGATGACTGCTTATTTTATCACTAAAAATGAAAAGGAAGAAAAAGAAGCAAAGTATAACGCCGATAAATTGCAATGGACTGACGATAAGAAAAAACTCGAAAATGAAATTAGAGAAAATAAAGATGAATTAACTAGTATAAGATCTGTTTTTAATTCATTTTCCTCTACGTCAAAGAATAAAGATGAGAGTTTGCATGAAAACCTTACCCGAAAAACAGTATTAAGTGAAAAGCTTAAAGTAATTTTTAACGAATATATAGCAGTTAATGCAAAGCTTATTCAACTTCATGAGACCCACCAAATACTTAAAAACAACTTTCAAAAGCTAAAAGTAACTTACCAGTTAGAAACTGAAGCTACAAAAAAGATAATTGAGAAAAATGAGATTAGTGTCAAAAGCAAGGATTTAGAAATTTTAGATCAAGGTAAACTTATTCAAACACACGTATCTTCTATTAAAAAATTAACTGAAGATCAAACTCAACAAATCAATCCATTAAATGACAAAGTGCTATCTTTAGAAGAAACTAACAGAACCTTAAATATGGAGATTACGAAAATCAGGGACGACTTACAAGAAAGTAGAAACAATATAATGATCCTTCGAAAAGAAAACACTGCTTTAATTGAAGAAAATAAAGCAGAGAAAGACAATTTAAAAAACAGTCTAAAACTACTCCAAACAAAAACAACGAAAATTATAGATCTTACCCAACCTAATACAGCAGCTCACACAGAAAATGTGACTATAAGTAAAAAGTATGATCTTGAAAAAAAGGAAAATGATCCCATTCAAGCTTCTCTGAATTCTCGAAAGAAAGAAATAGAAAAATTTGAAATAGAGATCAAAACTCTCACGAAAACTAACAATGAATTAATTCGAGATGTACAAAGGCTGAATGACATAATTCGGCAACTTAATGAGGATGTACCGATTAAGTCTATATATAGCGGGGCAAATGATATATACTGGAGGTAGTAGTTTTTTCAACCCCACATGCGGGATCATTTTAGGAATCAATTTTACAGAAACCTGTCAAAATCCTGATGGCTGTCGGTATGTCTTGGCCTAGCTCTTATGGAACGCCTCGATGCTGCCCCCGGCCAATTTGCCTACAAAATGTTAGTAGGCCGATTAGTCAATGCCGACATTGCGCTTGACAAACTTAAGCGCAAGTTCAAGCATGATCCGCGAACAATGAAACGGTGGGCAGATGCACTGAAGTCAAATGATCCAGATTAGATTGTACGAGCATTCGCAGGACGCGATTGTTTACCAAAATTCATTGGGCCCATGGTCCGTATGGTGCAGATGAGGTATTTCCAATTGAAGGGTTCGGTTCGTAATTATCGTCAAGTCATTGCTCAGGAAGTTAAGGAATGTTTTGGGATAAAGGTTTCAAGGGAAATACTTCGCTGGTTGTTTGCAATAGCCCGTGAAGAGCACGGCAGTGGTGAACGATGTGAGAAAAGAGCTCGGACGTTCCTCTGCAAAAAACAGCACTTCATCACAGGTTCAACTTTAGAAATTGAGTCACCTGCCTGAGTTCAATCTTTGCCGAATGATTGTCTTTTAGTTGAGAGTTCTTGCCTGCCTAACGCCGTTAATGACAACCATTCTCCTGATTTGGCCCCGTCAGAATCATTAAATTTGGCAGTGCCTTCGAAGGGGGACAGGGACAGTACCGTTGCCCCCCTTTCTCGCAAGTTGTGTCTGATTGAACCAGACGGTAACAGTGATTTATATAATGGTTTGGAATCTGAGAAGAAAATTCGAGAGAATACGGCAGGAAGCTCTAAGCATCTCCCAGTTTTTAAGTCATCCAAAGGTCTGCCCTATAGCGGCCAGATGCCGAGTTCTCGACTTCGTGTCATCCATCATGCCGGGCAGATTCTCTTCAGTCCATGGATGGATTTAATTGGGGTATACAGTAATTGACATCATGAAATCACCTATTTGGGAAGAATTATCTTTGGTTTTAGCCCAGGGAAAAGATGTAATGGATAGTTTGTCTGATGACATTTCATCCAGATATTTAGGGTCCGAGACGTTTAACCTGCAATATGCATAAACTTTAGCAATGAGAGTCGAAAGATTGCTTAAGGTCAATGAATTATGGCATTTATCCGCGTACAGGAATAGTGAACTATTTCGAACCCCGATAATGGTGTAATTCATTGAGATTATGTGATATGTTGACTCGTAATAAAAAGTATATATGCATAATGCAGGTTAAGTACAAAAAACTACGATTTCGTTTTTGAAAACGTGTTTTCAAGCAACTAATCAAAATGGAAGAATTCACTATAGCAGTCTGTCGGACTTAGAAAATCGCAGCGATTCAGCGCATAATACATTTTTCAAGCAGTTTTAAATTTACTGTGGTCATTTGAGACATTACACCTACTACAATTCAAAAATGGTTGTTATCGCGAATTTGAATTGTCCGGTCGACGTTTACAATTT
>JAJFLO010000428.1 GCA_021772675.1 Verrucomicrobiota bacterium
ATAAGGAAAGAAAACAAAGAAAAGTTTTTTTTTGAATGTTTAGGAAAGAAAATGAAGGGACAGAATAATAGGAATAAGAAGAACAAGAAGAATTTTAAAATCCCCACAATTAATTAGTTTTCAGTGTGCCAGTGGCACGGATTGCACGAATGAACACGAATGGTTTAAATAAATTATTTATTCGAGGTCAACTGTGCCATCTATGGGCATTTCTGTTTTTACACTAAATACCAAGAAAAAGCAATCACCTTATAACCTATATCCGTTGCAGAATTCAAAATCTTATCCGGATATTGAAATTTTTTATTTTGGCTGCCCTCGAATCACGCGAATCTTCACGAATAGAAAGAAAACAAGAACCGTCTCCACGATTTCGCTCCGCGTAACCGTGGAGACAAATTCGTGAAGATTCGCGTGATTCGTGGGCAGCATTTTAATTTAGTAATTAGCCGTAGCACTGATAGTTAGGACGCAAACCTTGCTAAAAAAACAAGGATTTGATATATAGTAGTACGGACATATCATAGAATATTTAAAATTTTTCCCTCTGTGAAAAATCTATGGTCTCCGTGGTAAATAAAAATTCGTGATGATTCGTGGGCCGTAATTGCATTTATATCTGTTCGTTTTAAAACGCACTATAGAATGATTCATGCCAAACATTTTACAGCCTTAATAAAAGCCTCTCAAATGGCCGTTATCGCATTACTGTCCAGAATATGAACAATACCTCTCCAGAAATTGAACATGTTAAGATCACAGACTTGATTTAGGAACTATTTCAATGATACAGATCTTTTTGCTGCCCAACCGTTGTCAGATCACTAGCCTGATAGTGGCGTAAGTGATTGATTATAAAAATCTAAAATCTCAAATTTGAAATCCCAAATGTAAGTTATTAGCGATCACTCGACCGACGGTCACTCCCCCTTAACGTCTTGAGCCTATCCTGCCTCAGAGTAAAAAACGACGCGAACCGTCCTCACACAAAACCATTCACGGCAAGCAATGTCAACTAAAAGCATATAGTAATGGAATCAGGGGGATAGATCCAACTGAGCACTGTCCCTGCACAGCGATACACCAGACATCAACAACAAAACACCATTGCCAGCAATGCCTCCCGGCACTCCGTGCTATTTCAAAGCGGTGCCAGGTCACCGCACTCCAAAGACGCTCAAAAAGGAGCGTCACAGCCTACCAAAAACCGTCATGGTATGAGAATATATTACCGTTACGCAGTTCACTGAATATTTACGGACACTTCGGTTTCCAGCCCACGTTTCTATTAATTAAGTTTTGTGATTGCAATTAGTTACGAATTCATGTCCAGCAATATTCCGCAATTAAATCCTAACTAAATTGAAGCTACTTATAATTGGACACCTGTGATTTAGTTTATAACTTTTTACAAACGTAATCATCCACGCCCAGAGGAGATTATTTACTTACTTCGAGCAACGATTTACCTCAATGATTTTTTTAATCCAGTTGAAGCACGAACAATTCCATCCATACCGACAAGAATGGCATCGACTTGCTTCAGGGACTCTACAAGATTAAGACCGTCTTTAGGTTTCATGACACATAGCCCCGTAGCCAACGCGTCAGCAAATTCTGCCTCAGGAGCGACAACGGTGGCACTTAAACAACCATTACTCGGGTAACCTGTTCGAGGGTCAATAATGTGATGATAACGTTGACGGTTGATTTCAAAAAAACGTTCGTAATCGCCTGATGTAACCACTGCAACATTGGATAACTTGAGTCTGGCCATAATTTTATTTTGATCTCTGGGATGTTTAATAGCAATTTCCCATGGATTATTAAATTTTTTCCCCAGTATCTTCATGTCACCACCCGCATTTATGATCGCGTGTTTGATGTCGTTTTTAATGAGTATCGTCATTGCCTGATCAATCGCATATCCTTTGGCGATGCCGCCTAATCCAATTTTGAAAGCTGACGGCAGCGATACAGTGGAATTGCTTAAGTTCAAGGCTATCGCTTTATAATTAACAAATAGCAATGCATCACGAATCGTTTTTGGATCAGGCAAGGTAGTCATCTTATGCTTAAAAGTCCATAATTGCCCAATACCAGCATATGTAATATCGAAGGCGCCATTGGTCAAGTTGCTCATTTCAATACCATGGGAGATGATTACCGTGAGTTCATTTGGAACCTTATGAGGGCCCAATCCGACAGATTGATTGAGGGTTGTCAAGGGAGAGGGACGCCAATCAGTCATTAGGTCTTCAATGCGCTTCATTTCAGTGATAGCGTCATCGATTATCTGATCAAGGTATGCTTTGTTGGTCCCAATAACCGAGAGATGAAGATCGGTCCCCATAATCCCCGTATGACGTTCGCGTAGGATGTCAGGATTGGTAGATTGGTCAGAGGGAAACGCAGTTAAAATCAAAGAGAACGCCACTGATATAGAAAAGATGAATCGTCTAAACACGAGCCTCCCATTTTGTGTAAATAATCCTTCATAAAAATTATAATTAATAGCAAACAATGAAGTTTCTGCCATTTGGAATGGTGTTCTCTCAAATTTAGCCGACTGCGCCGGGGATTTCTATCTCAACAATAGGCAAATCCAGTCCTGCTCACAAGCCGGACTGTACTCCGAACCTCCAATGCTATAAATTTAATTGCAGCTCGTTCGCAGTCCCGACTTCAGGCGGAAGTCTTTACGACGCTTCAGCGAGGATATTCCATCATTGGATCGCTGAAGCTCTCCGAAAACTTCCGCCTGAAGGCGGGACTACAAACGCACACACCTCCAGAACATTGATTTCACTGAATATCTACTTTTTAGGCGACAACAACTTAACCTGAATTATTCTGCTGCTAGCCCTAATCTCTGCTCAAATAAGCCAATTAACTCAATTTATTATGAGCGAGTTAAGTGCTCTCGCGACGAATCGCATGAATTAATCAGGTTAGAATACAAATCCCTATACTATAAATTTACCAACGTTGATGCCACCGACAAAAGTCAACAGCGATATAAAAACATTATAAATCTTTGAATATAAGTAATTTATATACTGTTTTCTGCTTGACAAAGCATATGAAGAGGTTACAATGAATTATTCTGTAACCTATTTATATAAAAGGAGTTATTGGTAATTATGGTAAATATGATTGATCCTCGACAAAACCATCTTTTTGACACATTCAAGGAGTTATTGTCACCGTTAGCTTATAAAACAATAATTTCGGGTTGGC
>JAJFLO010000429.1 GCA_021772675.1 Verrucomicrobiota bacterium
CAGAGATAACTTAGGGAAAATTGGAATGCAATATAGGTATTTCGGGGGTATTTTGACTAAAAACAGCTGGAAAAATATTTCTTATAGAAGTTTATAACTAATTTAATATAAACGCATTACAATAGAGCGCTGAATCGCTGAGTTTAGCAGATATCGTACAACGAGGCTGGGATGCAGTTGGCGGCAGAGATTTCGATACCTTAGTGACCGACTACGCGGAGGGCATGACGTTCATCATGCCGGGGCAGACCGACGTGCTTGAGGGACGACCGGCGTTCCGCGCGGCGCTGGATGGTCTTGGGGAGATTCTCCCGCCAGGTTTCGAAATCACGGGGCTGCGTCAGATCCAAGGGGAAAACGAAGTCGTCTCGATCGTTGAGTGGAAGTCCGAGAAGGTTGCAGGCTCCCAACTATCCGTCCTGTTTAAGTTTAAAGCCGACAAGATCTACGAGGAGCGGTGGTTTGTCGACACTGAGCAATGGAAGAACGCATTCTGAGTTCTGCTTCTTTCATGTTCATGTCTGGTAGAAACACGGGAACGGCATTTTGCCGAACAAACACAGGTGTATTGAGACTTAA
Organism: Verrucomicrobiota bacterium; assembly: GCA_021772675.1. Taxonomy (GTDB): domain Bacteria; phylum Verrucomicrobiota; class Lentisphaeria; order JABSQK01; family JAJFLO01; genus JAJFLO01. The sequence continues at coordinate 580 of JAJFLO010000429.1, forward strand.
TAAAAGAAAAATCTGAACAAAGCGATTGAAGACAATGAAGAACCTCATCAAATCACACGTAAATTTATGCTTATTTTAATAACGTCTGTTGGGATAGTACTCATTTCATCTGGAATTTGCTCCGGTGCAGAGGCTGCTTTGTTTTCAGTTCCCATCATCAAAGCGAAACAACTAGCTGACACAAAAAAAACGTCAGCTCTAATGTTGCTGAAAATTCGACAAAACATGAGTAGCCCCATCTCTACGCTCGTGGTTCTCAATAATATCTCAAATATTGTCGGCAGTATTGTAGTTGGGGGAATTGCAATGTCCGTTTTAGGGAATAAGTGGATAGGGATTTTCTCGGGTGGGTTGACTTTTTTCGTAATTATCTTTTCGGAAATCATCCCAAAAACTTTGGGTGAGCGTCATGCAGAAACAATTTCATTATTTATAGCAAAACCTCTCGCCGGCATTACAAAAATCTTCACTCCTATACTCTGGATTATCGAGAAAATTACAATGCCGATCACAAAGGGTAAAGCAACTGCGTTCACCACAAATGAAGCAGAAATTAAATTACTTGCTAGGATAGGTCAGGAAGAAGGTGTTATCGATAGTAATGAATCAAATTTGATTCAAAGAGCATTTAAATTAGACGATCTAATGGCAGTTGATCTTATGACTCCAAGAGTGGAAATGACTTATTTAAATGGACAATCCAGACTTCGGGATATCCAAGGTAAAATTGTCAACTCCCCACATAGTCGAATTGTCGTAATTGAAGAGACTGCAGACAACGTCGTAGGAGTCGTTCTTAAGGATGAATTGCTCGCCGCTATAGTGAATGGAAAAGATGAAAGTGATGTTTCGACTTTTATACATAAAATTCACTTTGTCGCCGAGTCAACCCGTGCCGATAAATTACTCTCCATATTCCAACAGACTCGGCAACACTTGGCAATAGTAGTCGATGAATATACCGCTGTTCGTGGGGTTGTAACGTTGGAGGATGTTCTTGAGGTTTTAACAGGGGAAATTGTCGATGAGACAGATCGAGATGTTGACTTGCAAGCCGTTGCTCGGGACAAATTTAAAAAATTACCTGTAGAATGACCCTAAAACAAAAGTATTAGAGGGCATACCCTTTTAGATTTTTTAATTATTTAATATTAAGTAATATATAGTTAAATTATTAAATATTTTGAGCTTTATAGCAATAATTTGATGATTAAAATTGATTTAATGGTTTATTACTGATTTATATAATAAACTGTACTGGATTTATCAAAAGGGTACGACTCCTTAAGTCGACTACTCTTAATCGCTGTGAAGAAAACTCTAGCAAATGAATAGTGAAATTGAGCGCAACCTTGGAGAGCAACCTATCGCACGAATCATGGTAGAGCATGGTCTTATGGCGCGGAATCTTGTTGACATCTCCACAGAGCAACTCACCCATAAAATGGTAGCGCGGGCGTGCAAAGGCAGAAGGTTAACACTCAAAGTCCAACATAAAATTCGTAATGCGCTGATTGAATCCGCAGGCAAAAAATACACCATGGATGAGTTGTTTACCTATTGAGACTTCTTCTTTGTGCTCGCAGAAGAAAAAGCGAACCAGATACTTGAGTTAGTCGTGAAAACTCACTGCTTCACTTTGAGTAGGCACGATTACTCATTTTAATATTAGAAGTACCATGAAAAAATGCCTTACGAGCTTAGTTTTAATAAGAAAATAGAGATTACTGATCGTATTCAGTATATCAATGAATGTTGTTATGGTGGAGATATTATAGTCGATAGGCTCTTACCTACAATTAATGATAAATTCGAGTCCATCGAAAGCAATCAGGAGGATTGGGGTTGGTTTATTTGGTTTCGAAAGGGACCCGTCTCGTATGCAATCGATATCTTTTCTGATGATAACAAAGCTACAGGTTTTCGAATTCATTTGACGTCTTCTCGTAAAAAATATCTTATTTTTACTTCAACGATTGATGTTCCGGAATTGGATGAATTAATCAGGCTTGTTTGTGTTGTTGCCATTCGGGTACGGCCTGAATGGCACTAAGATAAGGCATAAAAAACATTATTTTGAATAAAGAATGTTACACGTTTTCGAGAGGATACTGACTGTTAATATGTTTGCCCGGATAAAGTCGCTCTCTGCTCGAGCGACCTACTTTTTGTCTATCTACAGTTAATCTTTTTTGAATCGGTAAAAAGTACAGTGTCGTTTACATTTCCATTAATTCTCGGATTTATCGTACGGATGCCAAGTAGGCCAGTCGAGCCGAGGCTGGCTCCTTTTTTATCGCGGTAGAGGGTACAGCCCGAATGGCCTCAGTTTAAGTTTTGTAAATGCTATAACGAAAAAGTCACAGCAAAAACAATGAACACTAACAAATTTCATACTCGGAATTATGCATTTTGTGCCTTATCTTAGTGTAAACTGAATCCGTGACGACAGGTTCAAAATGGAGTACCTAATAGGTATTGTACTAAATTAGCGATTAGTCGCCGCTTTACGGAGGTTTTATTTGAATGCATTCTCTTCGTTAGTAAGCACTTGCAGTAGTTACTACAGCTATATACTTACTGCCTTGAAACTACATTCAAATAAAACCTTCACGGATTCAGGTGTAACTATAAATCAACTTTTTAACAAAGCAGTTTACTATGTCTGATCATCATGCAACATTGACTAAGGCTTTAATGACAATCAAGAAGTTAAAGCAACGGGTACACGATTTGGAGGCGGAACGTCATGAACCGATTGCCATCGTTGGTATTGGCTGTCGTTTTCCTGGCGGTATCGAATCACTTGGAGATTTTTGGCAAGTGTTAGAATCCGAACGAAATATTGTGAGCGAAATTCCAAAGGAGCGTTGGGATATTGATAACTATTTCGATCCAACACCTGGAATTTCAGGAAAGTTCAACACTCGTTTTGGAGGGTTTATAGAAAACGTTGGTGACTTTGATCCAGGTTATTGGGGAATTAGTCCAGATGAGGCTAATTCTATGGATCCGCAACAGCGAATCCTCCTTGAAGTTGTTGCGGATGCTCTGCAGCATGCAGGAATTCCTCGAAAGTCGGTCGCCAATTCGAATAGTGGCGTGTTTATCGGTATGGGAAGCGATAAAATTGATTATTTGTGGTTGCAGGCAGATAATTGTCGCCGTTTCAATGAATTTACCGGAGTAGGCAATGCCCATAACGCCGCATCTGGACGCATATCATATTTACTCGGGCTTACAGGTCCTTCTATGACAGTTGATACTGGATGTACCTCATCGCTTACGTCGATTCATTATGCCTGTCAGGCACTTCGAGATAATGATTGTGATCTGGCTTTTGCCGGTGGTGTGAGTCTCATTTTGTCCCCATCCGTCTATGTACAATGTTCCCAGATGGGTCTGCTATCGCCAGATGGTCGCTGCAAAGGTTTTGATTCTTCGGCAGATGGATTTGGCAGAAGCGAAGGGTGTGGTGTCGTTGTCTTAAAACGATTGTCGAGTGCCTTGAATGATGGTGATAAGGTTTGGGCACTAATTCGAGGCTCAGCAATAAATCATAACGGCCGGAGTAATGGGCTTACTGCACCCAGCGAACGTGGACAGGAGGCGGTCATGCGTACAGCCCTTTCACGTTCAGGTGTTTCATATGAGGAGATCTCTTATATTGAAGCTCATGGCACCGGATCTCCCCTGGGTGATGCACTGGAATTTCAGGCGATTTCAAGTGTATTCAACCGGTCAAACGATGATCCGCGCTGTTATGTGGGATCGGTTAAGGGCAATTTAAGTCATTGTGAAGCCTCTGCAGGTGTTGCAAGTATTATAAAAGTTGTATTGGCAATGCAGCATAAAATGATTCCAGCTCACATTAATTTTAAATCATTGCACTCGCACATCGAAATTGAAAACACGTCATTTGTGATACCCATAGAGTCGTCGCATTGGGAGCCAAAAACACTATCACGAAATGCTGCTGTAAATTCATTTTCATGGTCTGGACAGAACGCACACATGATTCTTTCTGAGTACGATCATCCCGGCGAAAAAACACAAAGCGATCAAAAAAGCCATGCATTGCCATACCTGCTGCCGATTTCAGCAAAGAGTATGGTGGCTTTACGAGCGATTGCAGAGCAGTACATCGATTTTTTAATGCATTCAAATGCATCATTATATGATATTTGTTATAATGCAAGTTTAAAGAGAGATCACTATGATAGTCGACTATGTGTCGCTGGAGAGACAAAAGAAGATATTATTGAAGCATTAAACCGGTGCCTAACCAGTAACCTGCAACAGGATTCAACCTGTCCTAACAGCTCGCAATCTCCAGGGGTGTTACAAAAGGAAGAACCTGTAGACTGGACACTTTTTCTGAACAATCCCGAAGCTAGGGCGACGAAATTGCCGTTAATGTATGAACAGGGATTCAATGTGGTTTGGAGTGAACTTTATCCGGATGGTGGCAACTACATTTCCTTGCCATTTTACCCGTATCAGCGTCAGCGTTATTGGTTTTCGGAAGGACCATGATAGTCTCCAATTACATATTTAATTAATCCGAAATGGATTAAAGTGTAAAAAAGAAACTATACTTGGGATTTATATCGTTGGTAGTAAGGCACGAGTAGTGCCTTTCAGACATCGCGTTAAAAGGCACTAAACCGTGCCTTACTACGAACATTTCGATTACTATTCAATAACCTAACGTGGACAAGCCACAACCAAACAGGAATGATTTAACAAACATTGAAATAAATGTATGCTTCACATCAGGCGTAAAAAAGTGGTTAGTTTACGCTTTTTCCCAGAATATTGCTGAATATCGAATGTCGAACAAGCA
>JAJFLO010000430.1 GCA_021772675.1 Verrucomicrobiota bacterium
AAAAGCTAGGTTGTGAAATTGACGAAGAATTAGCAAAATGGCGGGATGTAACTATTTGAAATTGCGTTATTTATATATTTCTCAAATTTGACGCTATAGAATAAAGTGCATTATAAAATGAATTTAACTATGAAAATATGTAATTTATAATATATATCTAATTTAATATAAAAGATTTAAGTGCAAGCGGCACCGAAGAGATTACAATCTTTGTTCATCTAAACAAGTTATGAAGAACCCGAAACAACGAGAGTCGCGGGGTTTTAGTATACCTTACCAAAAAATATTCCGTGCCCGATATACCCTTTCGCAGCTTGTAAAAGATCTTAACTACCGTACTGTCGGTGGGTTTAGCAGTTCTTGTAAAATGGTGGAAAAGACTATAATAAATGATAAGCAATTTGGCAAACGTATATCCGAGATTGAGAAACGGTTAAATTAATGTCCAATATAAGCTTTAATCCTAGAGGAATTTGCAAGTCATTTCAAATTAATACAGAAATCAAATTACCCTGTCATTCTAATGCTATTCCCATCATATAGACCAGAAGAATACACTGGCCGAGGAGATAAATATCTCAAAGAGATTTCTAATGAGTTAAGACGAATCATTGCAAAAAAGCAAAATTTCTTTTCAGACAAAAACTTAAAGTTAAACAGTCAGAATCTTAGAAAAATAGCAACATGCCTAACAGAATTTGGAGAAGATATTCACAATGAAATCGGTATATGGAATAGCTTGGAATTTTACAACATTGAGTTCTTTGGAACCCCTCTCCCCCTAACCATTGATATAGATAAAAACAAAGAAGTATCAGGATTCAACAAGGCTCGTGTTCAGTATTTACTCTGGAATTTGTATACTGAATTATTATTCGGCATGTTGATCGGACCCAACCATCCAGATTTCATTCAATTAGCTGAAGTATTATCAGAATTTCTACAAAAGCGTTTTAGTTCAATGCCGAAAAACTCTGGTGTAAAGATGTTTCTTGAATCGGCAAATAATCAAGCCTGGGATGTTAAGAAAAAATTAGTCTGGATGGGAACAAGATCCTATCTCTTTAGACATCACTTTGAAAACTATTTGGTTAAGAATGAAAAAGCCGAGCCGGATATCTCTACAATTGATGATTTTATCTGTCAAGACTGCACCAGATGGTCTGGTTTGGGTGTAATAGATATACTTGCATCAACAATTAGAATAAGTGATAATGAGAGAAGAACACTACGTAGTTGGCATGAACGACATCTGGCATGGTATAAACTTTTGTCCGCAGATGATATTCAAACTAAAGCGTTAAATATAATCAATGGCGAAACTTATCTAATCACTAATAGCCGTAATCCAAATCCATACAAAGAGGGTCAGTTAATTCAGGCAAGTCTCGTTCCATGGAATAGTATGTGGTACTGGTCAGGGAGTCAGCGCCGTTATGAGAAGTGTGATCACCAACTAATAGAGGATGTAAGAAAAAACTTGTTCCAACATTGCTCCCGGATTATCTACAGATATCATAAATCATATCTTGAAAAAGCAAAAGAATCCTTGAAGAAGCAACATACTGAATTTCGGGACTATTTCGGGGATAACTTTTTCCTCTTTAAGGATGGACTATCCATGGCCGCGGATTTGCAAAAGTTATATCGTAAAAGATTTGATTCTGCACCGCCGGAGCAAGTAAAAAGGGTGATGAAGGATCATGGTCTAAAAAATCCTTGTCCTGATATGCCTTTTCCCGAAGAACTTCTCGATTGTGAAAATGGGGTCGCTCTTTATTTCAATAAGGAAGAAGGATTAGAAATCATAAAAGATATGAATTCGATAATAATCGCAATGAAGAAGCAAGGAAATAACCTTACTAAGGATGAACTGTTTTTACTTAGGGGGTTGATACGATCTGAATCAGTAAGTATTCAATTTGTCTCGTACTTGATTGATAAATTTAGTGCAGAATCAATCAATTCTACATTTCTGCTTGATCATGATCAAAATAGCATTGGCTTGCATTATCTTTTCCGGAGTTATAAAGGTCATTATTATAGAACTCGATATCCCACGATATCGTTACCTGACTTCTATAAATCTGACAAATGTTAAAATAGAAAATAATAAGAAACGGGAAAATGAGTTATACCTACATCAATCGCAAGGGGAATGTCTTTCATTTGCACCAAGGAAAAACAAAGACAGGAAAACCAAAATATTATTTCTCAAAATCTGACAAGGGAAACACTATAGATTCTATTCCAGACGGCTATGAAATGTATGAAAATCCAAATGCACAGGTATTTCTAATCAAGGATAAACCCAAACTAATCTCCGATGGGGATGTGAAAATAGTCAATGAATCCATCAGAAATTATTCCAAACTGACTCACTTCATTGTTGACAGGAAAGATGATAAAATTACGATCCATACTCCAGGGAATGATTTGAGTGATCTTGATTCAATAGTTTCTCTTGCCGGTGCTATGAGAAATATTGATGTAGATAAGTATAAAGAACAGATGATTACCTATCTTCCGATGATGCGTTTTGTTCTATCTGATGTAGAAAAGAGACTCTTTTACGCAGAACGATTTTGTTTTAAGGGAAGTATAGATGATTGGATTCCTATTGGAAGTGAAAATTATCTGGAAATGTTGTGCATGAGCTATTTAAAGCATTTAGGTCAGGAATCATTTTACGACCTAATTCTATAGAACCCTGCAATTTATACTTTAGTATTTCAGCAAAAACAATGCTGAGTAAATTAGTGGTCGGCGAAAGTTAAAATGCTTTATTATAAGTAATTATAATTGATAAAATAATTTTTCTTTGCTTGTTCGTTTTGTTTTTAACTGTAAAACTGAAAATTATAAAGATGTCACAATCGAACGACTCCTTGTTTGAAGGGGTTTCAAGCTACGGATTACAAATGTCGAATCGTGCGCCGTCAGGATTTATCCGCGATCTGACCAACTGAATCAATTTTATAGCCATAAACAATATTTCTTTTACC
>JAJFLO010000044.1 GCA_021772675.1 Verrucomicrobiota bacterium
AGTGTAGCGTGAAATATATTCAAGCACCTGCTCTGGCCCCGCAAATGGCCGCTTTGCGTAGCACACCCAGCGATTTCGACACACCCGGTTGAGAAAACTCTCGAAGCTGTCATCATCGGCAATTGCCTGCAAATCCCCCGGAAAGTCAAGCTTGTTTCCCCAGTAAAGACGCTTCAAACCGCCAATGAATTTGCCGCGAAAAACATCACTCATCCCATGAATTGGATAGAGAAACTTCTCATGATGTTTATGTTCGATCCACTCATTCGATGACTTGCGCCAGCCGCCACCAGTCACTATAAAATGTAGATGCACATGGTAAATCAGTGTTTGGCCCCACGTGTGTAAAATACCAATGAAACCGGGTTTGGCTCCAAGGTGTTTCGGAGTCTGAGCAAACTCTAATAACGTGTAAGAGGCCGTTTTGAAAAATAACTTGTACAACACGTCCTTATTACACATCAAAAGGTCGTTTAAACCGTGAGGTAACGTGAATACTACATGAAAATAACTGACCGGCAGAAGATCTGATAGACGGGCGCTCAACCATTTGAACCGAGATGAACCCTGGCACTTGGGACAGTGACGGTTCCGACATGAGTTATACGAATATTCCCGATGACCGCACGTACTGTTGTCACATTCATCTTCATGATACCCCAGAATCGCGGTTCGACATCCAACCAGCGCGCGAAACACAGTCCATTGCTCAAGGGACATCTTGAACTCTGAAGTATATCGAAACATATAACGTCGAAAGATGTCCGCAACTTCAAATTTCGGGCGGGTAATAGGAGTGCCATGCATGACCTCTGAATTTAGCTCAAACTAACGTAAAGTCAAGACCTTAGAATACAACATAAAAGCCCGTCGCGGAGCGACTTCATATAACATATTAAGGATTATGCCAAGCGAAGCCGAGGTATAATCCCTGTTGAACTGAGCCGTAGCGTGACGGTGTATTGGACTACAGGAATTTTATCCCGTTTTCGGTGGCTTAAAAGGCAACTATAACACACCTGTAGTTCTGCGGCAATGAAGTTGCACCTTGAAAAGGTGAAAAAGGCAGTTTTTTTGCAAGGCGGTAGCGAACTTAAAGAGACGAAGAAATGGCCAATTATAGACATTTTTTCTGTATAGACAATAAAAGACCTGTCGCGGACGTAGGATTAAGTTCGCGCAAATAGTAATTGAATTGGAATGATTAACAACTGAACTCATACGGTTCATTTTTAACCACAGTGAACTGTAAATTATCATGGCGGCGGAGCCCTCTGATTGGGATAGATGAAATCAAACCGAACGAAACACCGTCCTCCACATTGCGAACACTCATAATCAGCACGCATCTGACTGCGTGCACGTAGTTCAGCAATAACCGGTGCCAGAAGCGTCAGAGCAAACATTAAAGCCATACGTATGGCCCGAAGATTTCGGCGGCCACCAGGTGCCAGGAATCCATAGTAGCGAATGCGATGAAAACCCAGTGGCAAGACATGTTGCAGATATCGGCGTAAGAATTCTTCCGGTGTCAGTTTACACACTTCGGGCCGCTTGGTTCGGTGGCTGTTGTAACGAAAGGTGATCTGCTCGTCAGTGACGCTGAGAATATTTTTTTCGGGCAGAGGACCTCGCTTAGTATAACGTGCCAGATATCTCAGTACATTTCCAGGCCCCTCATCACACGCTCGACAGTTAACAATCCACTGTTTTGACCATTCAATTTTTGGCAGCCTGGGAGCATCAGGATGCGACCGGACCAGCCGTAAAAAAATCGCTCGATACACTTTTGAAAGTGTTTCTACCCTAAGCAAATAGTTCGTTTTGATTTTCCGGAATTTACCATCCGGACAGATGATGGCGCCAGGAACTATGCAATGGACGTGGGGATGCCACGGAAGTGTCCGTCCCCAGGTATGCAGTATCGCAATGATTCCAAGCCGTCCGCCCAACCGATCCTCTGCAAGTGTCTGCAATGATTCAGCCGCGGCCTGAAGCATCGCTCCACATACGATACTTTGATGGCTTCTGGCCGCATCACGCAGTTCTGTCGGCAGCGGAAAGGTGACATGAAAATACCGTACCGGCAGCAGTTCATTGGCTCGCGCGGCGAGCCAATCGTCTATCTCTGCGTCATGGCAGGTCGCACACAAAACATGTCGACACGAATGGGGTACGAACCGCTTGGTTCCGCAATCACAGCAGGCCTCGGTATGGCCTCCCATCGCTTCAGTTCGGCACGCAGCAATATCGAATAGTGCACGCTGATGACGACGCGGCATACGGTCACCAAACCGAGTTATATATGCTGGCGCGAAACGAAGGAAAATCTGCTGCAACGGGCCGCCAACCCGGCCCACTTACAAGAACTCCGTCAGCTCAGCAAGGGCTGATCGCCCACGCTGAATCGACTCCGGAGTTAGTTGCGCATAGACCATCGTTGTGTTTATGCTCTTGTGCCCGAGCCAGCGCTGGATCAATGGTAATGCAACACCCCGTTCAAGTAAATGGCTTGCATAGCAATGACGCAATGTGTGCAGGCAAATCGGGCGATTGATACCGACTGATTTGGCCGCACTCTTGATCGCCATGCGTATCGCTTCTCCCGAAAGTACCCGGCCCCGGCCTTGCGGCGACTCGAAGAATAAATTCCCCGACGGGCGTTGCCATCGCCAATAGTCGCGTAAAACTGCCAGCGTACGTTCCGGCAGAGGCACTACCCGATCAACACCTCCTTTAGGATTGTGAATATGTAATGAGCCTGCCTCCGCAGTAATCCAATCCACTGACAAACTGACAATCTCGCTCCTGCGTAAACCACAACTGTAGCCGACTATCGCGGCAGCCCGCATCCGCGGTACCCGCAAGGCGTTCAGCATCTTGCGCGTTTCGCTAACTGTTAACACCACCGGTAGTTTCTTGCGGCTCTGCGGCCTCGCATGGATGAAAAAATCCTCCTTACGCCCAAGAACCGTCTTGTAGAATAAACAACAGGCTGTCAAGTGTTGACGAAACGTGCTCGGCGCAGCTTTGTGATCTTTTACCAACCACGCAAAATAGTCGCGAAGATCGTTACTGCTTAGCTGAGATGGATGCTTGCCTGTGCGTCGCACAAGCAACTCAACATTTAAGCCGTACGATCGTTGGGTGCATTCCGAAAGGCCGCGAACGACCATTTCCCGATGGAACATTTCTCGAAGTGAATCTGACATGGCTACTCCTTAGTTTGACTCGACGCTTCATTGCGAACGAGTATCAAACTAAGGACCGAAACCAAGGCAAAAATCAATGATCAAAAAAAATCACTGAAAAAAATACAGAATGCAGTAGACGTACAGGGAATCGCAAGGAAAGTTGCGCGAAGCGCTTAGTTCAACGACCGGGATAACTCACGATTTTGAAGTACGAAAAATCGTTGATGTTCATCCTATTGTTAGCGGACTACTGCTTGTCGAATCCGCTTTTTTCTTTAAACAAAGATCCGACAATAATGCCCACATAGACACCGAGCACAGTCTCACCGATCCCTGCAAGTGCCAATAAATCTTCATGAGTTAATGACCCGAAGGCTTTCCATGAAATAATAGCCAACATATAGGCCACAAAACTAGCCAAAATAGAGAAATAAGCGATTACCACATAACGAGATATTTCGTTACTTCTCGATCTAGCCTTAGTCAATCTACCAAGGTGTTTTATTGCGGCTGCAGTGTACATTCCAAATAACGGTAAAATAACTGATATTGCTGTCGTAAGTTCAACTATTTCAAAGCGCCCAACCACAGCAAGAATAAGCAAATAGAATAATGAGATCAAATGTGATCCAATCAATGCCAAAGCGAAATATCCTACCAACTTATGTTCTTGCATATTTTTCTACTCCATATTTGTCCGAAGCTGCTCTTTTAAAAGAGCAGCAAAATCTATTAAATCTTGGTTATAATCGCTTGTTTGCATGTCTTTATATCCCTTCCCAAATGATGCCGGCATTGAACCTGTAGTTGCGTACCAACCATCTACGTCCAACGAAACCCTCCACTCTGTGTGAGATTGTTCATATAATCCATGTTTCTCAAGGTTCTTTCGATCCATATCCTTCCAAACTGCATCTAACAATAATTCATCATTTTCAGATAGTGTATCTCCTCTAAATTGCCTAATTAATAGTGATGATTTTTCCTGTTGTGATATAGACGAGACGATAAGTTCCTCAAAACACGCTTCTTCCGGATTTTTTACGACTTCAGAAACTCTAATTTTGATTTCTAAATATTCCCACCACTTTTCATTTTTGATAACAACAGACCTCATATTCATAGCTCGGAGCTTAGCAATATCGAATTCCCTTTCCAGTGAGTCTACTATTATATTCTTAGTGATTTTATTTTGTTCCCTTAAGAATCTTGCCGCTACGGAAAGTAATGCACGGGCAGATGGTCTTTTTCTTTTATAAACTCGCACCTCATCGTCTACGCTCATGGCAAAGGGAATTCCATACGAAATAGTTACTGAAGGAACAGAATATTCCAAGGAAACTGCAGTCTGACTAGATAATGTCTTGGCAATAGAAATCTCTTTCTTTTTCTCTAAATCGAGTGTTGTAGGTGGATCGGGATTAGAGGATCTACTGCCGAAAGCACATGCAGTCACTATACATGTAATAGCCAAAGCGATTAATAGTGTTCTGGAAGAAGTTATAGTTCTGATTCTATAAGCTTTCCTGATAAAATAAATCATGGTCTTTTGATTCCGAGATCGCACGCTAACATAAATTATTATCACAAAGTGCTTTGTGATATCCCCAGTTAAAATTCCCAAGAGATAAAAGAATATATCTTTTTCTAAGTTAATAAGTTAAAACTAATTTTCAGAACTACAAATCAACTCTATGCGAAATTATCACAAAGTGAGGTTTCATGTTTTTCAATTTTCACTTTGTGATAATACTCTTAATTCCGGAGATATCACAATCAGCTTTGGGTATAATGCATAAAAACACAAAATATTTAGTTGCACTTTGTGATAACTCCGAAAAACCAGCTTGGGATTATCCCAAAGTTGAATCGATCTTTTGAATAATCTCTTAATAATAACTCACATTTTAGGTTTCATATCTGATTTGTTAAAGTAACTCGGCCATTCCTGGCTGAGAGACCTTGTGATTTGCGCAGCCAAGAATGACCGCGTTACTCAGTTTTGATT
>JAJFLO010000431.1 GCA_021772675.1 Verrucomicrobiota bacterium
ACGAAATAACTATTAAGTATTTTACAAATTAGCAATATGTCGCCACTTCGCGGAGGCTTTCTTTAAATGCATTTGCTTCGTTAGTAAGCAGTTGCAGTAGTCACTACAGCTAAATACTTACTGCCTCGCAACTACATTCAATGAAAACCTTCACGGATTCAGATAATAGATTCAGTTTTACTCGCTCAATTTAGAATTTACAATTTTTCCATTATGGGTAATCAAGCAACCCTGGATAATCTCATCATCAAAATCCAGGATAAATTCATTTTTATCATTGTGCCAAAATTCATCCACAAAATTGTATAAATTATTAGAGTACATTTGGCTTGCGTGATAGGCCGCCTGAGTGGGAAAATTACTGACACCAATGGTGGTGACTCCATTAATGATTGCATCTTCATTTATTCGTGAACATTCGACATTACCTCCTGATTCTACAGCCATATCAATGACGAGGCTCCCGGGTTTCATTTGTTTTATCATGTCTGTCGTCAATATTACAGGCGCTTTACGACCAAACACTTGTGCTGTGGTAATGACAACATCGGAATTCGCACAGACTTTTGCCATGCCTTGGCGTTGTAACTCCAATTGCTCTGGAGTTAAAGACTTCGCATACCCGTCTTTTGTTTGACCAGTTTCACCCAGATCAATTTTAACGAATTTTGCGCCGAGAGATTGAACCTGTTCTTCGACGACTGGGCGGGTGTCAAATGCATCGACTCTTGCGCCTAATCGTTTTGCTGTAGCAATAGCCTGTAGGCCAGCAACGCCAACTCCAATAATGAACACACGTGTTGGGGAGATGGTGCCTGCGGGTGTCATCATCATCGGGAAAATTTTGTTTAACCGTTCTGCTGCCAGGATGACTGCAGAATATCCAGCGATACTGGCCTGTGAACTAAGAGAATCCATTTTCTGCGCTCGGGTAATTCGTGGAATCATTTCCATGCTGATGGCGCTTATTTTCTTTTGAACACACGCCTCAATGATTTCTTTTTCATTAAATGGATCAAGATAACTTATGTGAACGGAGTATTCACTTAGAAGATCCAAGTCAGACAGTGCGGGTTTTCGTAATCGAAGGACCAGATTGGCTTCAGATAACATATCGGATCGATTATCATATATTTTTGCGCCAATACTAGCGTATGCACTATCATCAATGCCGATTGCATTTCCTAATCCTGTTTCAATTAGAACTTGGGCATTTTTTTTGATCAATTTTCCAACATTATCCGGTAAAACAGCTGTTCGTGTTTCTCTTGGATAAGATTCTTTGAGTATTGCTATATTCATATAATTCTCTGGAAATGGGAAGTCTGTGAACAACGTATCTTGCTTAAAATAGAAGTGCAATCCAATTATAAAAAATGAGCCTTCTGCAAAAAATATAAATTGCATCAATAATTCCGAAAATCGATTAGATTGAATCTGCTTCTAGGCTATTCTATTATAAATTTTTTATTAATATTGTTGGAGAAATATTTATGGGTATACATACAGTCGAGAAAATTGGTGGCACATCAATGACCGAATTTGGTACCGTTTTGGCAAATATTATTTTAGGTGACCGAAAATGCTCTGAACTCTATAATCGAATCTTTGTCGTTTCTGCATATGGAGGTATAACTAATCTTCTTTTAGAAAATAAAAAAACAGGTGAGCCCGGCGTATTCCTAAAGTTTAAAAAGAACGATCCTAAATGGAAACAAGCATTAAATGATGTTTCAGATAAGATGAAGGAAATTAATACTGGATTCGAAAATTTAGGTTTGGATATCGCCATAGCTAATACTTACATTGATGAACGGATAGAGGGGGTTCGGAACTGTTTGTTAAACCTCAGACAGTTGTGTTCGTATGGGCATTTTCAATTGCAGGAATATATGCCGGTAATTAGGGAAATGTTGAGTGCTATTGGGGAAGCGCATAGCGCGTTTAATACGACAAATATTTTAAAAAATCGCAATGTTAATGCCGTATTTATCGATTTGTCGGGTTGGAAAGAGGAACAAAACTTGCCATTTGATGAAAAGATCAGGTCCGAATTTGAGGGATTGGATGTTATTGCGACGCTACCTATTGTGACAGGATACACCAAGTGTGAAGAGGGTATTATGTCTACCTATGATCGTGGTTATACGGAAATCACCTTCAGTAAAATCGCTACAATTAGTAAAGCAAAAGAAGGAATTATCCATAAGGAATTTCACTTGAGTACAGGTGATCCCCAAATAGTTGGCGCAGATAATGTAAAAGTTATCGGGCGGACAAATTTTGATGTTGCGGATCAATTGGCTGATCTGGGGATGGAAGCGATCCATCCTAAGGCCTCAAAAAGCATGGAGCGCAATCATATTCCAATTCGGATAAAAAATGCTTTTGAACCAGATCACGCTGGCACTTTAATCAGCAGTAACAACTACAAGAGTACTGATTTGAGGGTAGAAATGGTAACTGGGTGCAAAAATCTTGTGGGGATTGAGATTTGTGATCCGGATATGGTCGGACAAAGCGGTTATGATTATGATGTCTTGGCTGTGTTTAAAAAGTATAATATCAGTTACATCGCTAAAAATACGAATGCGAATACAATTACTCATTATATCAGAAAGAATGTTAAAGACTATAGTGAGTTTTTGATTGAGCTTAGACAAACCTTTTCTTCGGCAGATATTAGAGTTCTTGATGTCGCAATCGTCTGTGCCATTGGTAGTAATATGAAATTCCCTGGTTTTTTGGCAAAAGCTGCCAATGCACTTTCATATGCAGAAATAAATATATTAGCTTTGGATCAATGTATGAGGCAAGTGAACATGCAATTTATTGTTGATGAGAAGGATTTTGAAAATGCGATAAGAGCTCTCCACAAGGGACTTGTAGAGAATGTTTAATGTCATGGAATTAAGCCGTATACTGGCATGCCGGACGGGTTAGATTAATTTGACAAATTGTCACCGTTAAAAAAACATAAAAAAAAGATTGTATTTTAATGACTAATAATTCTTTTGTAAACAGACACTTGGGTCCACAAGATGAGGACATTGAGGCGATGGTTTCCTATCTTGGATATTCGTCACTAGATGAACTCGGAAAAACCGTAGTCCCATCAGGAATTTATGATGATGGAATATTAGATATTCCAGAACCTCAAAGTGAAGTTTCTATCCTGAAAGAACTAAAGGGAATTGCGAATAAGAACAAGGTTTTTCGTAACTTTATTGGAGCGGGTTATTACGGTTGTATTACGCCGGCAGTCATTCAACGTAATATTCTAGAAAATCCAGGATGGTATACCCAATACACACCCTACCAGCCCGAAATATCTCAAGGCCGGCTTGAAGCATTGTTGAATTTTCAAACGATGGTCGCTGATCTAACCGGACTAGATATTTCCAATGCGTCATTGCTGGATGAGGCTACAGCAGCAGCTGAAGCAATGGCAATGTGTTTTGCAATAAAAAGAAAAAACATCGAATTACCTTTTTTCGTTTCGGATAATTGTCATCCTCAAACCATTGAGGTTGTCAAAACCCGTTCAGAACCACTTGGAATTAGTGTAGTTGTTGGAAATCAAGATAAATTGAATTCACTGCGTTCACCATTCGCGGTTTTGTTACAAAATCCTGCCACGGATGGAGTCCTTATAGATTATACAGAATTAATTGAGGAGCTTCACCAGAAAAATGCGTTAGTTATAATGTGTGTTGATCTACTTGCCTTAACTCTAATAAAAAGTCCGGGTGAGATGGGGGCAGACGTCGCTGTGGGCAGCAGCCAACGTTTTGGTGTTCCGATGGCTTTTGGAGGTCCGCATGCCGCATTTTTAGCAACTAGAGACAAATTTAAACGCAAAGTTCCCGGTCGAGTTGTTGGACTTTCAATAGATGTACTGGGGAAACCTGCAACCCGTTTAGCCATACAAACTCGAGAGCAGCATATACGTAGAGATAAAGCAACAAGTAATATTTGTACTGCCCAAGTATTATTGGCTATTATGGCAAGTATGTATGCTGTTTATCATGGGCCCAAGGGATTAAAGAATATTGCTGCAACTATATGCAGAAAAATGGAGGTGTTAAGGTACTATTTGATAAATCTAAAACTAGATATAAATCCTGATTTTGTTTTTGATACATTATGGATAAAAATTGATAAAGGCAGTCTAAAAGAGATTCTCTCAAAAGCAGAATCGGCAGAAATCAACCTTAGAGTCATTAATAATAATCTCCTTTCAATTTCGTTTGATGAAGTAACGGATGAATATGATATCAAAAATTTGATCTATGTTTTGACAGGTGAAAATGTCAATATTGAAGGTATTCAAGAAACGTTAAATAGTTCTCAATTAAATATTCCCGATGACCTCAAACGCGAATCGAATTATTTATTGCATCCGGTATTTCATAATTATCATTCTGAAACTGAAATGTTAAGATATATACGGCGATTGGAAGCTAAAGATTTATCTCTTTGTACCTCCATGATCCCATTGGGGTCTTGCACTATGAAGTTAAATGCGACGACCGAAATGGTGCCTGTTACCTGGGAAACATTTTCAAATATTCATCCCTTTGCGAATGAGAGTCAATGCAAAGGTTACAAAATACTTACTACAGAGTTAGAATCCTTGCTTGCCGAATTGACAGGGTTTGACAAAATTTCACTGCAACCCAATGCAGGTTCTCAAGGTGAGTATGCAGGGCTGTTAGTTATTCGTAAATATTTAGGAAAAATTGGTCAACACAATCGGAATATATGCTTAATTCCTAAATCAGCTCATGGGACAAATCCTGCAAGCGCTATAATGGCCGGCTTTGAGGTTGTTGTAGTTGACTGTGATGAAGATGGAAATGTTTCAATTCAGGATTTGGGCCGAAAGGCATCCGAATATAAATCATATCTGGCTGCATTAATGATTACCTATCCATCAACTCATGGCGTATTTGAGTCGGGAATCAAAGAGATTTGTCAACTAGTACATGAAAATGGTGGACAGGTTTATATGGATGGCGCAAATCTGAATGCACAAATCGGGTTGTGCAAACCCGGGGAATTCGGTCCGGATGTCTGTCATATCAATCTTCACAAAACCTTTTGTATTCCTCATGGAGGCGGTGGTCCCGGCATTGGTCCCATTGGTGTAAAATCGCATTTGGCTCCTTATTTACCGTCCCATCCTTTTTTCAATGACTACAATAAAACTGAAGGAATCGGGCCAGTTTCAGCCGCTCCCTGGGGAAGTGCTGGGATCCTGCCTATTTCATGGGTTTATATTCGAATGATGGGTGCACTGGGATTAAAAAAGGCGACATTAGTCGCAATTCTCAATGCGAATTATATTACTAAAAAATTGGACCCATATTTTCCCGTTCTTTATAAAGGAAAAAATGGATTAGTTGCTCATGAATGTATTGTTGATTTGAGAAGGATAAAGGCGCAAACAGGAATTGATGTAGAAGATGTGGCAAAGCGGTTGATGGATTATGGGTTTCATGCCCCAACAGTTTCATTTCCGGTACCTGGGACATTGATGATTGAGCCAACTGAAAGCGAATCAAAAAGAGAACTTGACCGTTTTTGTGATGCAATGATTTCAATACAAGCGGAGATTAAAGAAATTAGGAATGGAATTGTCGATAAAAATAATAACGTTCTTAAAAACGCGCCTCATACTGCGATGGATGTCACAAATGAAAAATGGAATCGACCGTATTCAAAGAAAAAGGCAGTTTTTCCTTCAGAATGGACGCGTGAAAACAAATTTTGGCCAGCAGTTAATCGAATTGATGGTGTTCATGGTGACCGACATTTAATTTGCTCTTGCCCGCCAATAGAATCTTATTAACCACCAATTGTACCGAGAACTTGTGTCGACGTTGAATTGATTTGTGCCATTGCATTTTCCATTCTCGAAAATTGTTCAAATAACTCTACTTCGCGATCAGCTAACCGTTTATCGACCAAATCAACCCGTTCCTGTTTATCATTAATTGATTCCTGTAGAGTTTCCTGACGAATGCTAACAATGCCATCAATCGGATCGGTCAGTGATTTGACATAGTCGCTGAATTTCCCGAGAATACCCGCATCTAAATCTCTAAAGAGGTCTTCGACTTCTTCAAAATTACTCTTGAGTGCTTGATCAAATTTATCGCTATCTATAATTTTTAATCGATTTTCCCGCCCTTCTGGCCAAATACCAATTGTATTTAAGTTATTAAAAGATTGATCAAGCAATCCCGGATTTGTTTCAGTACTGGTTATTATTGATCGGGCATTTCGTAAAATATCTCCCAAAATATTTTCTCCCTGTAGAATACCCACACCTGTAATTGAGTCGCCTTCTGAATTCAAATTTACTGTATTTTGTTGTTCAATGAGCTCCATGGCATCATTATAAGAGGTAATAAAATCATCAACCAAAGATTTTATTGTATCGGTGTCATGTGAAATTGTAAGTGTGCTTGAACCGGTATTTTCGAAGTTAAGTGTCACACCTGTAATTATGCTTGTTAAACCAATATTATCTGATGAGGTGATAGTAATTTGATTTACTGTGGCTGCAAGATTTTCAGAGGTTTGCAATTCATTTTTTATAGATGCACCAGTGAGCACACCCAAGTCTGCTAATACTGTTCCAGTAGAATCAGAAAGAGCGATATCAGTATCTCCCGTTTTCACTCGTTCAATGACAAGCGTTGTGTCAATTACAGAAGCAAACACTTTTTCGTCATCATCCATATTAAGCGCTGCTTCATTTATACTTGTTCGAATATCTTCCAGTGTGTCAGATGAACTAACTGATACTGTCTCACCGCTTACAATAAAATCACCAGTTAAACTTAGTGCCGACAATGCAGATGATTGTGAGTCACTGGCAAACATATGAGATTGCGCCAGCTTGCTCACACTAACTGAATACTTTGATTCTTCAGCAGTAAAGGTAGCGCTTGCAGACAGAACTGTATTGCCTGATGTCACGTCGTCAGTGGCTTCAGCATTCATCTGCTGCCAAGTTAAAAAAGAATCTAAATCTGAAGATTTTATTTGCAGATCAGTTAGTGCTAAATCTAATGAACTAAAAGCGGTAAGTTTTGCCTCCTCCTGTGCAATATCTACCTCAAGCCTTATCGCGGGTAATCGTTCAGCTCGTAATATGTTTTCGACGATAGAATTTGTATCTAATCCAGAAACAAGTCCGCCTAATCGAAGAGTTTCCATATCCCTATCCTTATGTTCAATTATTCAAAAGTAGTTCTGAAAGAGCATTAAGTATGCCATCACTCTTTTGTACCTGTTATTTTTTGCGCAATATTTGAATATTCGATAAGAAAAAACAAATTTCTCTAATCCAATGCCAATAGCAGATAATAATCGTACGTTGTCAGTGTTGACCTGCAATGATAAAACGAAATATTTGATTAATTGGCAATGTTCGATTCCATTGGAAAAGTGAGAAAAAAAAAGCGAGGCACTTTGAACGTGCCTCGCTTTATCGGAATTGCTCCAGGTTTTACTATTAACCAATGAGCTGTAATGCTTGTCCAGGTATTTGATTCGCCTGTGCCAACATTGCATTACTGATTTGACCAAGTATCTGGAATTTGGCGAAATCAGCTGATTCACGTGCAAAATCAATGTCTCGGATTTTGCTTTCCGCTGCACGGATATTGTCTTCATAATTAAGCAATCCTGATCTCGTTTGATCAAGTCTGCTTTGCTGTGCACCTACTGAAGCTCTTGCATCGGCAATATGATCTATCGCAACGGCAAGTTTGCCTACTGCATTACTTGAAGTTACACTTAATTTAGTACTATCAACAACACTGGCCCAGCCAACCGTTGTTCGTGTTGAAGCTGTAACAGCATTTGAACTATTATATGCATATGTAGTTACTGTTCCAATGACTTCGGTATTTGTTTCTTGTAAATCATTAAGTGAGATATTCAGAGTTTGGCCATTATCAGCGCCAATTTGCACCGAAATGTTTCCACTGCCAACACCGTCACCAGATTGTACTGCAACGCCGTTGCCACCTCTAAATAAATATAGGCCATTAAACTTTGCAGCTGCAGTGCTTTTGGATGTGATACGGGAAACTTCATCCTGTAGAGCTGAAAATTCAACTTCGATATTTGCTTTATCCGTTGCACTCTTTGCTCCATCACCAGCTGATATTGCCAGTTCAGACATACGGGATAACGCATCGTTGACTTTTTGTAACCACGAATCAGCTGTTTGGGTCATTGATATTGCGTTATCAACGTTACTTCTGGATGCTGCTGTACTGCTTGCCTGTGCTCTTAAACGTTCACTGATAGCAACACCTGAAGCGTCATCAGCAACACTTTTGACACCCGTTGATAAATTGCCCATGGCCTTTTTCATGCCTTGGAGGTTTGAGGTAAAATTGGTAAATACGCTAAATGCTGTTGGATTATTATTGACTGCTAACATTTTAACACTCCTTTGTTTACTTTTACTGACGTCCTTGTCAGAATTTATATATATTTTATTACGATATGTGAATCATTCCTTTGGTATTCTTGCGCCCAACGTTACGCAGTTGATGCAACGAATTCTATACTCCTTTCTGTCGATGGTTTAATTGCGAATGGACTTATTACCACTCGGTCTGTTATAAGTTATCGGATGGAACCCATATCAAATTTAGGAGCATTTTAATTTTTTTGTAATTTTTTTTGATTTCTTGCAGTGTTAGGAGACTGAATTATTGCATGGTCGCGGTTAAATTAGGCATAAAAAAAGCATTATCCCAAATTATCAGGATAATGCTTTTTTCGTTCCCACAATAAATATCTATTGAACTAATTTAGGCTATCGTTATCTCTTTACATAGATAGACATCCTGTATTGCCTGTAGCAATTCAGCGCCTTCTGTCAGGGGACGTTGAAACGCTTTTCGACCACTAATTAATCCCATACCCCCAGCACGTTTATTGATCACAGAAGTTTGAATCGCTTCGGCGATATCATCCTTTCCTGACGGTCCACCGGAGTTAATTAATCCCATACGTCCCATATAATTGTTTAAAACTTGATATCGGCAAAGATCGATAGGATGGTCACTTGCCAATTCTGAATACATCCGGTCGTCATATTTCCCGTAAGCTTTACCTAGACTATTTACTGCTTTGTATCCCCCATTATTTGTCGGCAGTTTTTGTTTAATAATGTCCGCTCCTATTGTTACACCAAGGTGATTGGCCTGACCGGTTAGATCTGCACTGGTATGATAATCTACACCATCCACTTTAAAGGAATTATTTCTGGTATAACACCAGAGAATCGTGGCCATTCCTAATTCATGAGCAATTTGGAACGCTTCACTTATTTCAATAATTTGTCTTCTACTTTCAGTTGAACCAAAATAAATTGTAGCGCCTATTGCTACTGCTCCCATATCTCTGGCCTGTTCAACCTGGCCGAAGAGAATTTGGTCATACTCATTTGGATATGATAAAAATTCATTGTGATTAATCTTTACCACAAACGGTATTTTGTGAGCATATTTTCGTGCAATTGAACCGAGAACACCAAATGTGGAAGCAACGGCATTACATCCACCTTCAATCGCTAATTTGACTATATTTTCTGGATCAAAGTAAATCGGGTTAGGAGCAAATGAGGCGCCTCCTGAATGTTCGATTCCCTGATCCACAGGAAGAATCGACAAATAACCAGTTCCTGCCAGGCGTCCATTGTCAAATAAAGATTGAAGGCTTCTTAAAACGGGGGGAGTCCTGTCACTTGGCGCAAAAATACGGTCAACCCAATCGGGTCCCGGTAAATGTATTTGTTCCTTTTTAACTTTGGTACAAGTGTAATTCAGAAGATTTTCAGCATTCCCTTCCAAAATCGTAGAAATGTCATTGTAGTTTTTCATAGGTCACCTTTTTAAAGAATTTAAATCGTTAAATGGATGGATTATTTAGATTAATCGGAGTGATATAGTAATTCTTAGATTAATTTTTTGTAGTGATTCTTAGTTAAAAAGTAAATATATTTTTATGAGCAATTCAAGTATGTGTTCAGTCATCTCCAACTAACCTGAATAATTCATCAGTATTCTGCTGCGATCCCTAATTTCTGCTCAAATAAGCCGATTAACTCAATTTATTATGAACGAATTAAGTGCTCTCGCGACGAATCGCATGAATTAATCAGGCTAAAGATGTCACGATAGGGGACATCATGATCTTAGTCTAATAATTTATCGTTGGGTATAAGAGTTTCTGAATACTCGTCAAAGAAGTCGCAGGTAGTGTTTCGCGAGGACCACGGTGAACAAACCAGTGATTTGTAATGATGTATCCCGATTAATTACATCTTGGATGGAGTTTACCAATCAAATAATATTTTAACTTACTCCACGCTTTCAGAATATTGTTTAAAATAAAAAAGCCCCGGCGAACCGGGGCTCTTCTTTTAGACATTAGATACAATGTGGGATTAGTACATTCCGCCCATACCACCCATGCCGCCCATACCGCCACCATCAGGCATTGGAGCAGGTTTTTCTTTTTCAGGGATGTCTGTAATCAGACATTCTGTTGTCAGCATTAATCCTGAAATAGAACTGGCATTCTGTAACGCTGAACGGGTTACTTTTGTCGGATCAATTATACCAGCTTTTAGCATATCGGTATACTTGTCATTTGCTACATCATAACCTTCATTGCCTTTTTTGGCCTGCACTTCTTTAACGATAATTGCGCCTTCCAAACCTGCATTGTTAGTTAGTTGACGGAGAGGTTCGGTGACTGCCTTTTCAATAATGCTTACGCCGATCGCTTCGTCGCCTGAAGCTTTTACTGATTTTAGATTTGCGCTTGCGCGTAATAGTGCAACACCACCACCAGCTACAATACCTTCTTCAACTGCTGCACGAGTTGCATGAAGAGCATCTTCGACTCTGGCTTTCTTTTCTTTCATTTCCGTTTCAGTTGCGGCGCCAACATTTATCACTGCAACACCACCAGCCAGCTTAGCCAAACGTTCCTGTAATTTTTCGCCATCGTAATCTGAAGTTGTTTCTTCAATTTGACGACGAATCAGTTTTACACGTCCGGCTATGCTTTTCTGAGTACCACCACCTTCCACAATCGTTGTGTTTTCTTTGTCAACAGTAACTCGTTTTGCCGAGCCCAATTGATCAATGGTGAGATTCTCAAGTTTAATTCCTAGGTCTTCGGTAATGCACGTTCCCCCAGTGAGGATGGCAATATCTTCTAACATTGCTTTTCTACGGTCACCAAATCCAGGCGCTTTGACAGCACAGACTGTCAATGTTCCACGTAATTTATTAACAACCAGAGTTGCTAAAGCTTCACCTTCAATGTCCTCCGCAATAATTAAAAAAGGTTTACCTTGTTTCGCAACATTTTGGAGTGTCGGCAGAAGGTCTTGCAAACTGCTAATCTTTTTCTCATGGATTAAAATTAAGCAATCTTCGAGTATAACTTCCATGGCCTCTTGGTTTGTGACAAAATAAGGTGAAAGGTAGCCTTTGTCGAATTGCATACCTTCAACAACATCCAATGTGGTTTCGATACTTTTTGCTTCTTCAACAGTAATGGTTCCATCTTTTCCGACTTTATCCATTGCATCGGCAATAATTTTACCAATACCACTATCAGTGTTGGCAGAAATTGTCGCTACCTGAGCAATTTGCTCGCGGTCTTCGACTGGCGTGCTTATTTTTGCCAATTCTTCTACAATCTTTGTAACGGCTTTGTCGATTCCACGTTTCAGGCTCATCGGATTTGCACCTGCGGTGACGTTTTTCAAACCTTCTCTGAAAATCGCTTCAGCCAATACGGTTGCTGTGGTTGTGCCGTCTCCTGCAATATCTGATGTTTTGCTGGATACTTCACGCACCATTTGTGCGCCCATATTTTCGTAAGGATTTTCCAGTTCAATTTCTTTCGCTACAGTCACACCATCTTTTGTTACCGTTGGTGAACCAAATTTTTTGTCTAACGCAACGTTACGGCCCTTAGGACCCAATGTTGCTTTAACTGCTTTGCTCAGTTTCTCAACGCCGGTGAGCAAGCTCTTCCTCGCGTCTTCACTAAAACTTAATTGTTTCGCACACATAAAAATTATCCTTTCTATTATTCTAATACGTTATATTTCGGTTTATCAAAATCTAGGGATGACTATCGATGTCAATGTTGATTACTTAATGACGGCGAGAATATCAGATGAATTTAATATTTTATATTCGTTATCATTAACTTTAACGTCGGTCCCACCATACTTTGAAGTTAATACTTTGTCGCCAACTTTTACTTCAAATGGGATTTTTTTACCGTTATCATCTGTTCCGCCAGTGCCAAGCGCAACCACTTTGGCTTCCTGTGGTTTCTCTTTTGCACTATCCGGGATGACAATTCCACCTTTCACTTGCTCTGTTTCTTCGATCGCTTCAACTAAGACTCGATCTCCCAATGGATTGATATTCATATAGTTTAAACTCCTTTCTATAATTTTGTGTTTTGGTTTTATTAGTTGATATTTAAATTTGTTTTACATTCGAAAATATTTTTAATATGTCGCTACGCTAAGCAGACATTACTTGCTTTGTTCATCATCGACCATATCGAATTCCGCATCAATTACATCTCCTTCATCATGTTTCTTTGACTCGGCTTTCGATGAATCTTCCGTATCTCCAGGTGGTTCAGTGTCAGTCGAACCATTCTCATTAGGATTTGGAGGTGGAGCCGCATTTTTGTATAACTCTTCAGCAAATTTTTGCATTTTGCCCTGAAGGCTTTCCATGATAGACTTCATTTTGTCTGTGTTATCATCTTTCATTGCTTGCTTGAGTTCTTCTATATCGGCTTCTACGGGTTTTTTGATGTCATCGGGAATTTTTTCCCCATTTTCACTCAATTGTTTCTCTGTCTGGTATACTAGCGTGTCGGCTTGATTTTTTGTATCGATCTTCTCTTTCTTCTGTTTATCTTCGTCTGCATGAGTTTTGGCGTCGTTTACCATCTTTTCAACTTCATCTTCGCTAAGACCCGAATTCGCTGTAATAGTTATTTTTTGTTCTTTGCCAGTACCAAGATCTTTTGCCGAGACATGCAAAATACCGTTTGCATCAATGTCAAAGGTTACTTCGACCTGAGGGATGCCTCTTGGGGCAGGCGGAATACCATCCAGATGAAATCTCCCGATACTTTTATTATTAGCTGCCATATCACGCTCTCCTTGAAGAACATGAATTTCTACAGACGGCTGATTATCGCTTGCGGTACTGAAAACTTCATTTTTCTTGGTAGGAATAGTGGTATTTCTTTCGATAAGTTTAGTATACACGCCACCAAGCGTTTCTATGCCTAAAGAAAGTGGCGATACGTCAAGTAATAAAACATCGTCAACATCACCTGCTAAAACGCCACCTTGAATTCCAGCACCAATCGCAACAACTTCGTCTGGATTGACACCTCGATGAGGATCCTTGCCGAAAATGGTTTTGGCTATATCAATAACCTTCGGCATCCGCGTTTGCCCCCCGACCATGATAACTTCATCAATTTCCGATGCGGATAAGCTTGCATCTGTCATGCAGCTATTGCATGGCTCGATCGTTCTGTCTAAGAGCTTGTCAGTTAATTGTTCCAGTTTCGCTTTGGTTAAAGATTGTGTTAGATGCTTGGGGCCCGATGCGTCTGCGGTGATGAATGGAAGGTTTATTTCACTACTAGAACTGCTTGAAAGCTCGCATTTTGCTTTTTCTGCTGTCTCTTTCAGTCGTTGCAATGCCATGGGATCGACTTTTAAATCGATACCGTTCTCCTTTTTGAATTCGTCAACAAGCCAATTTATTATGGCTTCGTCTAAATCATCTCCACCAAGATGAGTATCACCATTCGTTGATTTTACTTCAAAAACCCCATCACCTAACTCAAGCACGGAAATATCAAACGTCCCTCCACCTAAGTCGTATACTGCGATTTTCTCATCTTTCTTTTTATCAAGACCATAGGCAAGGGATGCTGCCGTCGGTTCATTTATAATTCTGCGAACTTCAAGACCAGCAATCTTTCCGGCGTCCTTAGTTGCTTGTCTTTGACTGTCGTTAAAATAAGCAGGTACGGTAATCACTGCTTCCTTTATTGATTCACCGAGATAAGATTCTGCATCGGTTTTTAGTTTTGCAAGAATCATGGCTGAAATCTCAGGGGGTGAATAACTTTTGTCATCAATTTTTACATGAACATCACCATTTTTTGCGTCGACTATTTCATAAGGAACCAATCGTGTTTCATGTTTGACTTCAGAATATTTTCTGCCGATAAACCGCTTGATAGAAAAAATCGTATTTTGTGGATTGGTAACGGCTTGACGTTTCGCTGTTTGACCTACCAGCCGTTCCCCGGATTTTGAAAATGCAACAACAGAAGGTGTTGTTCGTTGACCTTCTGCATTGGGTATAACGACAGCCTCCCCACCTTCCATCACGGCCATACAAGAATTAGTTGTCCCTAAATCTATGCCTAATATTTTGCCCATAATTATATCTCCTAAATTCAATAAAAATTGTAAAGTTACTGCACGGTGCGAGACTGGATAGCAATTATACGGCCATTCAATTTTAATATGACTTAAGCGGTTATGGATTAGCAATATGTGCATTTTTTGTTCCTGACATAAATAAGGCTTCATACCAGTGTTTTCACACATGTGACACGGTGATTGGTGGCGCACTGTGACAAGGTGACACATTTAGAATTTTGCATTTCCGGGAACGCGGGGGAAGGGTATGGTATCTCGAATATTTCCCATACCGGTACACAATTTTATGAGCCGTTCAAACCCTAAGCCGAAGCCCGAATGAGGAACGGTACCAAATCTCCTTAAATCAAGATACCACCAGTAATTGTTTTCGTTCTGGCCCAATTCTTTTAATCTGTTTTGCAATATGTCAAGTCGTTCTTCCCGCTGGCTGCCGCCAATGATTTCGCCTATTTTAGGTAATAAAACATCCATTGCTGCAACTGTTTTTCCATCATCATTTACACGCATATAGAATGGTTTTATTATTTTTGGATAATCTGTCAAGACGACTGGTTTTTTGAATTCGATTTCAGTCAAAAACTGCTCATGTTCGGATTGAAGATCCATGCCCCAATTCACGGGGAATGAAAACTTCTTGTGTTTGGAAAGTATTTTGATTGCATCGGTATAAGTTAGGATGACAAAATCACAGTTTACGATATTATTAAGTTGCTCCAGCAGTGTATTCTCAATATGGAGATTAAAAAATTCTAGATCTTCTTTGCATTGATTTAGTAGGTGATTAATCAGAAATTTAAGATAGTCTTCCGCAAGAGTTATGTCTTGCATTAGATCAGCAAAAGCCATTTCAGGTTCTACCATCCAGAATTCAGCCAGATGTCTGCTGGTATTGGAATTTTCAGCTCTAAACGTTGGCCCAAAAGTGTATACTCTACCCAATGCACACGCATAGGTCTCTGCTTCCAATTGGCCGCTCACAGTTAGACTTGCTTCTTCACCGAAAAAATCTGATTGGGAATTAATATTTCCCGGTTTATTCATTGGCAGGTTTTGCATGTCTAATGTGGTAACACGGAAAAGTTGACCTGCACCTTCACAGTCACTGGTTGTTATGATTGGAGTATTAAGATAATAAAAATTTCGTTCTTGAAAAAATCTATGGGTTGCGAAACTTAAGGCATTGCGAACTCTGGTGATAGCGCCAAAAGTATTGGTTCTAGCCCGTAAATGGGCGATTTCTCTTAATTTTTCGAATGAAATTCTCTGTTTTTGCAAAGGGTAGGTCGTTACATCGGAAAATCCATACACATTAACTGATTCAGCTTTAAGTTCGATTTCTTGGTTTCCACCGAGGGACCTGACAATAGTGCCTTCCACTTTTACCGAGGATCCCGGAAATAAATTTAATATATCATCATGATAATTTCCCAGTGAATTTTCGGCTATAATTTGCAAATTTTTTAAGCACGAACCATCGTTGACCTCCAAAAAAGAAAACCCTCCCTTAGAGTCACGTCTAGTTTTTACCCAGCCGTTTACGCAAAGCTTTTGATTAACCAGCTGTTTTTGGTAAATATCACGAATAAGAAATTGCTGCATTTTTTTAAGATTGCTGCTGATTTTTTATAAATAACTATTTAGTTATGAATGTGTTTAATTGCTCTAAAACTGTATTATAATAATACGCTCGACTATATAGCCCACATTGACAGAGTTAAATAATCAGTTGATTAAATTAATAATTTTTAAGTAATAAGGAATTCGATATTTTGTTAAATAGAACGGTCAAGGATTTTATGGAACTATTCCCGGGTGTGGGATTAACGTTTGATGATGTAACGCTTTGCACTTCATATGCTGATTTCAAGCCTGAGGAAACTTCGGTCACAACTAGATTTAGCCGAAATATTTCACTTAAAATACCATTTGTCAGCGCGGCAATGGATACGGTAACAGAAGCGTCAATGGCAATTGCAATGGCTCTAAATGGCGGCATCGGTGTTATACACAGAAATATGTCTCAAGAGTTACAAGCTGAAGAAGTTAGAAAAGTGAAAGGTTACCTGAATGGTTTAATTGAAAAACCTGTTGTTTTTCACAAAGGAATAAAGGTTAAGAACTTATTAGCGGAAAAAGAGGAACGCAAATACAATTTTTCCGGATTTCCGATCATCGATCAGCAAGGTCATTTAGTCGGAATTATTACATCCAAAGATATTAAATTTCTTAGAAATGTCGATATACCTGTGGAAGACGCAATGACCTCAGATGTTATCACGGGTTCGGTTGGAACGACCTTAGTTGATGCATTTGAAATTATGCTATCACATAAAATTGGAAAACTACCCATCGTCGATGAGCAAGGTCATTTAGCGGGGTTGTATAGTTTTCATGATGTAAAAAGTCTCACAGAAAATATCGAACCAGTTATAAATAGAGACAAGTATCATAAATTGTGCGTTGCGGCAGCTATTGGCCCAATGGATTATGAGCGAATAGAACGTTTGGTAAACGCCGGAGTCGACGCATTGGTCATTGACACCGCTCATGGACATACGCAAGGTGTGATTGACACAATAAAGAGTGTTAAGAGTGAATTTGACAATGTTGATATTGTCGCTGGAAATATAGGTACCGGTGACGCTGCAAAAGAATTGCTTAATGCTGGTGCAGACGCCTTAAAAGTTGGAATTGGTCCTGGATCTATTTGCACAACACGGATTGTCACAGGGGTTGGAATCCCTCAGCTTTCATCGATTTATGATGTTTTTAGGGTCGTTGGCAATGAAATTCCCATCATTGCTGATGGAGGAGTCAAGCAATCAGGAGATGTTCCAAAAGCGATCGCAGTAGGAGGAGCGTCTGTTATGATGGGATCTGCATTCGCGGGTACTCAGGAAAGTCCGGGAGAAAAAATTCTTCATCAGGGAAGAACGTATGTGGTTTACAGAGGAATGGGAAGTTTAGAAGCAATGAAGCGTGGCAAGGGGAGTAAGGATAGATATTCGCAAAGCGCAATAGAAGATCATGACAAATTAGTACCGCAAGGGATTGAAGGATTAGTTCAATATACCGGGTCTGTTTCAGCGGCTCTAACCCAATATGTGGGGGGCTTAAAATTTGCATTGGGATATTGTGGATCCAGAAACTTGAAGGAATTGAGAGGGAAAGCAAAATTTGTTCGATTAACTAGTTCTGGTTTGCGAGAAGCACATGCTCATGATGTAAAAGTCATTAAGGATGCGCCAAACTACAGTTCAGGTAGCTGATCAACTATGCCAATCGCAACGATATTTTTGTTAGTCATTATAATCTTATCTATCGTTTTTCTAGTTATTTTTTTTAATTACTTTCAGTTTTGGCTTCAGGCATTTTCGTCCGGAGTAAAACTTTCCATTTTCCAATTGATCGGTATGAGGCTGCGCGGACTTAATCCAATTGCGATTGGGTCACATCTAATCATGCTAAATAAAGCTGGTTTAGCAATTGGGGCACAGGAATTAGAAGCTCATGTTTTGTCAGGTGGAAATTTGAAAGCGGTTTCAGATGCTGCCATTGCCGCGAATAAAGCCGGATTAAACTACCCATTTTCAAGGTTGGCAGCAATTGATTTGGCAGGAAGAAACGTCGTCGATGGAGTAAAAACGACAGTTGAACCTAAGGTTTTAGTGTGTCCAAGAGATCAATCTACGTCAATAAAGGGGGTCACGGGTGATGGGGTCCGATTAGGAGCAAAAGTTAGAATTACAGTCAGAACAAATTTTAACCAGTTAGTCGGAGGTGCAAATGAAGAAACTGTTATCGCAAGAGTAGGTGAAGGTATTATTGCCGCTATAGGAAATGCTGAATCTCATAAAATAGTCCTCGAAAAGCCGGAATTGATTTCACAGTATATTTTGGACCATGCATTAGACCGAGGAACGTCATTCGAAATCGTTTCCGTGGACGTTGCAGATATCGAAGTGATTGATAATATCGGTGCCAGGTTACGAGATGCCCAAGCCGTTGCTGATAAGCAAGTGGCACAGGCAAAAGCAGAAATGAGACGTGCCCAAGCGGTTGCAAAAGAAAAAGAAATGCGTGCAAGAGTAGTGGAAATGACATCGCAGCTGGTATTCGCACGTTCAGAGCTTCCAAAAGCTGTCGCGAAATCTTATTTTTCCGGCAATATATGGAAAAATCGACTCCCTGTAAAAAATGGATTAAAAAGACGATTATGGGATTGCATTGAATAATACTGAAATTTTGCTGCTCTGCTCATGTCTTGTTTGTTATGACAAATTGCCGTGATGGTTTTATTGAATTATTGAATTATTGGTTGCTAACTCTTCATTTATAAGCTATCTTTCGTTCTCTATTTTTGATCGTTATACACACTTGCATCTCATTATAGATTCATACATCGAAGTGCTATAACCTATTATAAATTGAGAAACTATTTTATGAAATTAATGAAATTCCTGTCTATTTTATTTGTTAGTCTGTCGATTTTTACATTTCCCAAGATAGCTATAGCGCAATCCGGTGTTAATATACCTCGTGCTAAAATCAAGATTTTGGGAATAAATACCCAAAAAGTCAAAATCCGACCTACAGATAACCGAGTCTCAGGATTACCGTTAGACTCCAAATCTCAGTATCTTAGAATTACTGTAGAGTATTATGCCACTTCGAGCCCTAAATCGAATAATGCTGCAAATGTTAAGTTTGCTTGGATTGACAAACTGATATTTTCATGGAGCGTAATAATGGCTGGAAATGAAACTGGAAAAAGTAATAATCCGCCGTTAATTCAGCATTCAGTTTTGATG
The DNA here is from genome assembly GCA_021772675.1 of Verrucomicrobiota bacterium. Taxonomy (GTDB): domain Bacteria; phylum Verrucomicrobiota; class Lentisphaeria; order JABSQK01; family JAJFLO01; genus JAJFLO01. The sequence continues at coordinate 19,375 of JAJFLO010000431.1, forward strand.
AGAAAAGATATCACATATGGTAATGTAAAAGCGAGTATTACCAACTCTCCAGTCAAGCATTATGCGGTGTTGTATATTGAATCTAATGCGTATGAGCGTTATGGTTCAAAGTTAATAAGAGATGGAATTTTTGTTAAGTTAAGGGTTTATGACGATAAAAGACTTGTGGCAAATACCTGGTGGAGTGGAAATGATCTTAGTACTAGCCCCTCGATACCAGCAAATTTTTTTCGATTTGGCTCAGACCAAAATTGGTTTGAATCAAAATTAATAAAAACTGATAACTCAGGACTTAGGGGACGTCATGAGACGCCTTGGGAATGGGCTAGTTACAATTCCTATGAGACGATAATATCTGACAAGTTAATGAAGATAGCCAATAGAAAAAAGAAAAAGTAAATTAGCTAATCAATATGGCAAAATTAGAACGATCCCTAGCAATTGATATCGGTTCGACTGCTGTTAGAATCAGTGAATTCGAATTCCCTGCAAGTGGTGGCCTAATCCTTCACGGTTTTCAGCAGGCTGATTTTGACAGTCAAGTCAGTGAAGCTAATAGGATGGAAGTCATTACAAGAGCACTAGTTGAAGCCATGGGGAATGGCGATTTTTCAACACGTAAAGCTTCCGTTTGCGTATCCGGGCAAGCTGCTTTTCTTAGGTTTGTTAATCTCCCGCCAGTATCCGAAGAAGAATCCAGGATTAAGCAGATAGTTGAATATGAGGCCAAACAAAATGTGCCTTTTCCGATGGATGAAGTCATCTGGGATTATCAGCTGCTGGCCGGAGCCGAAGAAGAGTTAGAGGTGATGTTTGTTGTAATTAAAAATGATATTGTAGAAAGCATAATTGATGCTGTTGGAAATGCTGGTTTGAGCGTTCACATTGTAGATTTTGCTCCGTCTGCTCTCTATAATGTCGCCCGTGCAAATCATATTGGAGACAATGGGTGTGGTATGGTATTAAATATTGGTGGTCGGTGCACAGCGCTGTTATTTCTCGATGGACAACGCTTTTTTGCCCGAACAATTCCAATTGGTGGATTTTCGATAACGCAACAGATCGCAAAAGAATTTAACATAAGTACGGAAGAAGCAGATACTCTAAAGAGACGTCATGGTTTTGTTGCACTTGGAGGAGCATATGAAGAGCCGGAATCAGAAGTTGCGGCAACCATTTCGAAAATTGTACGCAATGTTATGACACGGCTGCACGGTGAGGTAAATCGATCAATCAGTGTTTATCGAACACAGCAAAAGGGAAACAAACCGTCCCATTTATATCTGTCTGGGGGAAGTTCAACCATGGCGTACACGGACACATTCTTTTCGGAAAAATTGCGGATGGAAGTGAGCTACTTTAATCCCTTTAAAATTGTCAAAATTGGTGAATCTATGGACGTCAAGCAGCTTGAAAAAGTTGCCCATATGATGCCGGAAAGTGTGGGACTCGCACTTAGAAGCTCTTTGGAATGTCCGGTTGAAATTAGTTTAATCCCTGAAACATTGCGAAAGAGTCAATCGTTTGCAACCCAAAAGCCTTTTTTAGTTGCCAGTTTTTGCATATGGCTATCAATTTTCGCGATTGTTTTTGCTGTTAAAAGCAAAACGGCAACATTATTTAAAGATACCTCCCAGAAGAAAAAGGCGAATGTTGAGCGACTTAATAATATTAAGATTCAGATAAATGATGCAGAAGATAAACAGAAAAAGGTATTTGCTCAATTCAATTCAATAAAGGAGTTGTTAGATCGACGGTATGATTGGAGCAATTTCTTAAATGCCTTGCAGCTTCACAAGCCGCAAGACGTTTGGTTGGAAAGGGTTACAAAACTAACAAAGCCAAAAACAGCTTCCTCGAAAAGTAAACGAAAGTCAAAGAAATCGAATCCATTTGCGCGGCAAAAAAAAGGCAAAAGCAAAACAGCTGGAAGAAACGATTATGCCTGGTTTAGCATTGTCGGTAGAGCTATAGCGATTCCCAGTACTAAGCCTCCTAGGAAAATTTATACGGATGAGCAGGTTAAGAAATTTGAAAGTATACTTGGAAACCTGAAAATAGAAAATGCAGAGATTGCTTTAGACGCTGGAGCAGAAGCACAAAAAGAGCTTGAAAATTATAAAGGATTCTGGGCAAGCAACGTTATGGAGTCAGATATGATTTTACCAGAAGTTTTTTTGGAAAGCTTACAGTGGAGCGAAATGTTTTCTGACAATCCCGACGAGACTCGCATTCTGGAGACGAATTTTAATGAAAAAACCAGAAATCTAACAACCTTTAAAATTCAACTCAGACTTGAAAATCCAATAATTACAAAGCGATAGATAAAGGTGACATTTAATTAATGCAATTTGTTAAAACACACATATTTTTAATAATTATTGCAGTTTCCACGGCATTATCCGGCGTCGTTGGAGCAATTCTTATAGTTAGCAAAAATAACCAAATTAAAAAATTTAAGGTTGATGTTGACAAAATTATTGCTGCTGAAGAAGGATTCATCACCAGTAATTATGCATTGATAACTGACAATGTTATTCGTGCAGAAGAAAATTATAGCAAAATTCAGGAGAAATTTGACGAAACGATCAAGCATCTGGAGGAGCAGTATGCCGCCCCGGTTGTTGATGCAGATATGACACCATTAAAATTCAAGTTAAATCTTCGTCAATTCTGCATTAAAATGGAAAATCTGCTTAGAGGTGAAGATGTATATATGCCAGATAATCTTAAATACTTTTCCTATGACGAATACATGCAGCCAGACGTACTTCCCAATAACGAAGAAATAAGTCTTATACTAAATCAGATTGAAATTATTAACGAATTAATTTATTTGGTGTCACAAGCCCAAGTGGACAAATTATTGAAATTTAAGCGATCAAGTGGGCATAAAACAATAAAACGTGAATTTTACAATTTCATGCCGTTTGAATTACAGCTGGTTGGCGATATAGAAAAAATACAGCAATTTTTGAATTCTTTGAATGAAGCAAAGTTTTTTTTCATGCTGCGTACATTTGACCTGACTGCCAGGGGGGTTAAGAGCAAAAGTCGCCCCTCATCCCAAAAGCGGAATAGTGATAAACCGTTCACCATGCGCGAACGATTGGCGTTTTCAAGCAAGCCAGCAGAAGTAACTGCTACAATGACGGTCGACTATTTTGAATTTCATAAGAAGGAATAAAACTTTTGAAGTACCTGCGCATAATCGGAAATTTTTTTAAGAATTTTTATGATAAAATTGTCTTGGGAATACTTTTAATCGTATTTGCAATTGTATTGGTTTCTCAAACGAAAGACCTTCAAAAAACTCAGGAAGCGGTCAATAAAGGAGATCAAGATTTACAAGCAAAGTTGCCTACAAATGAGATAGAAGGGGTCTCGGAGAAAATATTGAAGGTTCAACTTGAGCCTGACCAGGAACAACTGTGGCAAAAATATCACGGGGAGGGATCTTTAGTACATCCGGGGAAATATGTTCACAGTTTGGATGGTTCGCCCTACCTACTTCATCGAACTACTAAACGTAGTCCGTTTACAGGGAAATCAAATCTATTAGCGGAATCAGCAAATTCGGAATTATCAGATTCTAATGATTCTAGTTCCAAAGATGACGAAAATAAGGATTCTGATTCAGACGGTATTCCTGATTTAGTCGAAACTCAAAAAGGGTTGGATAAAAAGGAACCTGGGGACGCGATGCTAGATCTTGACGGGGATGGATTTAGTAATATTGAGGAATACAAAAGTGAAACGGATTTAAGTGATGCTGGATCTCGACCAAAATTAGTTACTTGTTTACGATATTTGAGAAAGGTAAGACAATCAGTAAATATCAAATTAAAAAAAATCAATACAAATAATCAGCCAGATGATAAAAGTAGTTGGGACATGCACGTGAGCTATAAATCTGGAAAAAGATGGAAATCTGATTTTCTGAAAATTGGGAGTGAAATTCAACAATCAGATGGTTATGTCATAAAAGACGCCCAATACTCGGAAAATTTTGAGAATAAAATTGCAGTTGTTGATTCATCGATTACTATACAAAAAGAAAATGAAGAGCCGATAACGCTTTTACCCAATAAGCGTGCCTATGCCCACAAAGATTATTATGAATTTGTCTATATTTATGACAAAAAAGCAACCAAAATAAAAATAATCTTAGAGGAACAAATTCCATTAGAAGATGCAAATGGAAACCAAGAAATCTACAAAGTTGTAAACATAAACAAAGGTCAAGCTACAGCCAAAGAAGTTGGATTTGATGATAAAGTTTATGACATAAAAAAATATTCGTCAGATGAAAAAAATAGACTACTGAAATGATTATCTGTTAATATAATTCCCTTATTAAATGTAAAGGAGGATCACATGAAAAATTTAGTATCAAAGCTTCGAACTTTGATCTATGCTATTGTTTTGACCCTTGTGTCATTTTTTGTACTAAATTCTATGGCCGTAGATTCACTATATGCTGGCGACTTAGACGAATTTGAAGAAGTCGAAGATATTGAAATAGAAGATGATATTCAATTAGTTCCCGTAGAATCTAAAATGATACAGGAAAAGAATTTCATGGACTCAAATACAGTAGACGTCTCAAGTAAGTACACTAATTCTCTTGAAGGAATTGACGAAAACGAAATTGTGAGACGTAAAGAAAAGGAGTTAGAAGCAGATCAGCTCTATATGGACGGTCGGAAATCATTTATTCAAGGCGATTACGAAACTGCTGTAAGGAAGTTTATTTCAGCACAAGTAAAATTGACAGAGGTATCAAGATCTGAAGAACGAGTCGTAAAAAAGCAAAAACTGATAGATCAGTTATTAGCATTTACCTATGAGGAATGGGCTGAACGTATTGCAAAAGACGCAAAAGTGCTAGTAAAACTTGACAAATTTGAAGATGCGATTGAAAAATATCAAAAAGTTATCGAAAAAGATCCAGGTAGGAAAAAGGAAATTTACAAAAAAATCAGTAGCCTAAGGAATTCCATTAAACAGGCAGAATTCAAAGAAAGGACGTCTGCAAAAAACGTCGATCCGGAAAAAGCAACACGGGATACGAATATCGATATTAAGTTAGCACAAGGTAAAGTTTACTTTAACAATAAACGATATTCCGATGCCCGGGAAATGTTTGAGCAAGTGATATTAAAAGATCCATATAACATTTCCGCAACTCAGTTTTTAAAACGTATAAATGAAAAGTTGATTGATGCTGCTGCTGAAAGACACAAAGTCATGGTTTCAGATCGTATGGCTGAAGTCAAATGGAAATGGAATGATCCGGTTGCACCATTAGTAAGTCCTGATATTGTCGTTGAAAGTTCGCAGCCTGTAAAAAAAATGTTGCGTGGCGGAGAAGGAATTTGGTCAAAATTAGAAAATATTATTATTCCTAAAATAATATTTGAGGAAGCCGGCATTCATTCCGTAATTAAATACTTGAAGAGCCGAAGTAGAGAGTTAGATCCTGATGGAGAAGGGGTTAATATATTTTTACAGCTATCTATTGGTACCGCTAGCCAGGGTGTCGAAGAAGATACTGAGGATGATAGTGAAGACGACCTTGAATTTGAAGATTTTGACGATGAACAAGAAGATGAAGAAGATGAAGAAGATGAAGAAGATTCATCATCGGGAGGTGAGATTACCATCACAATGGATTTTGATAATATTCCATTAGGAGAAGCGATTCGGTATATTTGCCAGGGTGCCGGGCTCAAGTATAAGGTTGAGACACACGCAATAATTATTGCATCTCAGGACATTCCATTTGACGAACTCGAAACTCGTTTTTATCCCATTGAAGCTGGTTTTCTAAAGGCAAAAGCAACATTGGAAGCAAGAGGAGGACTAGAGGGAGTCGAAAGTGGGAACAAAAAAGGATTGCTTGATCCCAAGGCATTATTTCAGGGATATGGAGTAGATTTTCCGGCAGGAGCAAAAATTACCTTTGATCAAAGAACCAGTAAGTTAATTGTTACAAATACACCCGCAAATCTCAGGAAAGTGGAAAAAGTTTTGGTAGAGTTAAATATACAACCTGTACAGGTTACCATTGAAGCAAAATTCATAGAAATTGCGCAAAATGATTTGGAAGAGCTGGGATTTGAATGGGCATTTAAGGGAGAAGTCGTCAAAGATCAGAATAATCCAGACGTCTTGACATTTGATGGTCAAGGAGGTCCAGATTTTAAACTCAGCAATAATTTTGTATTCAAACCGATTGGGAATCAGTCTGACACAAGCACTGAAAATATTTCCAAAGGATTAAGGTTTTTGGGTAATGATGAATTTTTAAAAGTAAACAGTATTATTGGCGATCTCATGTTTGATACTATCATTCATGCACTGGAACAGAAAGATAGTACTGAGGTCCTATCGTCACCCAAAATTACTACCGTTAGTGGAGAAACTGCTATAATTAAGGTTATTGAAGAACATTTTTTCCCAGAATCTTTTACCGAACCGGAGCTCCAAGCCGCTGTTGGGGGTGTTGATAATGCAAGTGGGGCCACAATCAAACCGTCAACTCCTGAGTTTGGTGCTGCTACTGAAGTTGGTGTAATTTTAACCGTTACACCTACTGTTGCTTCCGATGGTTATTCCATTGAGTTGGATTTGGAACCCCAAGTTGTCGAAGCAGACAAAGATATTAATGATTCCTATAATTATACTGTCAATTTGGGAGGTGATGATTTTGAAGTCAAGGTAGAACGCCCCATTGTTTCAAGGAGACTCATCCAAACAAGAGTTATTGTATGGGACGGAGAAACAGTGGTTTTGGGAGGTATGATTAGGGAAAATGTCATAAGTCGTGATGATAAAATTCCATTTCTTGGGGACATACCGGTATTCGGGCGTCTGTTTAAAAACGAAAGCGAAAACAGTCGTAAAACAAATCTCTTAATTTTTGTAACTGCCAGACTGGTAAATCCTGCTGGTCTACCAATTCGGACCGCCGATATTCGCGGATTGCCTGATTTCAGAAGATAGATAAATATTTATTAACCTAAATACTGATTTAATCGTTTAATTTCAGTCCTTAGTTCTTTTTGTACTCTGCATTTATAGACGTAAACGCTCGATTCTGCTATTCCCAGCTTTTCACTGATTTCTTTTGTTGGGACTGATTTTACACTCATTAGAAACGCTTTTGCTACATGAGGGGAGAATTTTTTGGAAATATTATTCCACGCTAGTTTTGAGATGTGATTTTTCCACTCCATGTCTGCAATTTTCTCGATCTCCGGAATCTCTATACATAGTTTATTTAGGGTGTCTGCTGATTGATCTGATGTGAAGCGCTCCGCTGATGTTTTTCTCTTACGGATAAAATCTCGTACTGTGTTTCCTGTAACTTGGCATAACCATCCACGAAATCGCCCTTTACCTCGATTATATTCAAATTCAGGAAGTTTGTTCCAGGATTTTAATAATACGGTCTGTACGATTTCTTCAGCATCGTGGTGGGATATATTCATGCCTCGAATGACGCTATATATGAATGGATTATAGTAATATACAAAATCTTCCCAGGACTGTTCGTCAGTCTGGTCTTTGACTTTTTCCAATAATGATTCTCTGGTTTTCCATGCGGAATGTTGATTCATAAATTAGTGACTTATTTTTTAGCGTTTTGGCAATTAATTATAATGAATTGAATCGTTTTTTCAATTTTTCGAGTTGATCATCTAAAGATTTAAATTCAGCCCTAGGTAATAAATCTAAAAATAGAATGCCTTGAAGGTGATCATATTCATGCTGTAAACATCTTGCTAATAATCCGCCGCATCGATAGGAAATTTTTTTACCACTAATGAGCGTCGCATCTAAATCATGAAATTCAGGTCTTGATACTTTGCCTGTCACCCCTGGAATACTTAAGCAGCCTTCTGTATAGGTAGATTTCACTTCAGAGAAATTCGATAGTTTTGGGTTTATTAAGGCTAGTGGCATTAATGGAAATAAATTGAATTCCCCCGGCGAAATTGTGCATAAATCCTGTTTGTTTTTATTGTTGGATTTTGGTATGTCTATAACAACTATATTTATATTTTTACCAATTTGAGGTGCTGCTAAACCTATGCCGTCCTCCTCGCGCATCGTTTTAATCATATCTAATGCTAACGCCTGAATGTCACTTGTAATTTCGTATACATCGCAACTTTTAGTACGCAATGCTGTGTGACCATAATAACACAGGGTTAATATTTTTGATTGTTGGGCTAATAATCCCATTTCGAATCAGTTAGTTCCTCGTCTAATTTGGCATGCTGTAAATTTTACCTCAATCTTGTGAGACAATATTTCTGTACAGTGAATAGAATTGGTCTTCGGATTAACTTTTTCTGGTATATGAATCGTCGTTGAATCAATGGCGACTTGATAGCCTCTTTCTATTAGAATATCCATTAAAATATCAAGGGCTACCTTCGTATCAAAAATTGTATTTTTTGTGTTAATAACTGCTAATCCGGAAATGGCATGTCGTTTTATTATTGGAATGAATTCATTCTCTATTAATCGGACTACTATATCAAAAAGTTCATTATGGTCGCTTTGATAAATCTCCAGACGTTTTATCAAGTTTTGCCTGGCATGCTGAATAATTTGACTGGCTAGTGGAATAATACGAATACGATCGTAAATAGACGGTGCTAATTCTAATGAACTTTGGTACTGAAACTCCCTTGACATATTCTTTTGAACCATTTCAAGAGAACCAGATGCATCAATAAAGTGATAGTGGTAAATTTCCCTAAGAGATTTCAGAGCTTCATAAGTCGTTTCCTTAAAAACTCTATATCGCTTTCTTGCTTTTTCTTCTGAATAGTCTGTAATTCGTTCTTCTAAAGGGATTCCAACCCCCGATTCCCGAACTTTTTTGTTATGTTCCTTGACTTTACTTCCACGACCTAATTGTCTTTCGACGCTTTTCTTTTCGTCAATAAATAATAATGCTAAATGAAACCGTGATGGAATGAAATATTTACTGAGAGATGACGTCTCAAATTCTTCTCTTAATTTCAACATCGTTTCAAAAAATAGTTTCAAACATTCAACTTGCACTTTTGTTCGGGGAAAACCATCAACAACCACCCCAGTTTCATAAATAGGGTTTAATAATTCGGAGAGTAATATTGTCACGACTTCTTTATCCCCAACCATGCTTCCTGAATTCTTAATCTTCTCAGCCTCTGGGTTATTTAGTAGGGAACTGATGACTATTGGATCGGCGCTGATCCCTCTAGTTTCAATTATGTAGGGTGTGTTTGTGCCTTTACCAGCTCCAGGGGCACCCCCTAACCAGATGATTTCGCGTGGGAATCTGAGATTTTCCCTTTTAAATTTAGCAATGAGATCCTGCCATGCCTGCTGGAAAATTAACTGTGCATCCTTGATCTCAAGATCAACTGTTTCCTTTATATATTCAGTTGTGAGAGGTTTTTGAATTAGGCTCATAAGATTTCAAATATTATGGATACGAATTAGATATAGAACGTTATCTCGAATTGGATCATCACTAATTTAATCTCAAAATAGAATATACTACTAAGTGGCTGAAAAATTTTGGAGAAAATTAAATTATCTGTATCTAACCCGACTTTCGCATTTTAAGCCATAAGTTGTTGTAAATAAACGGTCAAAATTTCGGGTCACTACAAAGTCGTCAATTTTTTCATTTCAAAGTAGGATGTTATGTTTAAATTTGAAATTCTGTATAAAAATGAAAATA
>JAJFLO010000432.1 GCA_021772675.1 Verrucomicrobiota bacterium
GCACCTAAATATACGCTTGTATTCGTTCCCTTAATATTGTCCTTTTTATACCCTGATCGGTCAAGTAATTCTTGTGTGAGTTCCAGCAAAATTCTTTGTTGTGGATCCAGAACTTGAGCCTCCTCATCACTAATATTGAAAAATCCTGCATCAAAACCAGCAATATCATTGAGATATCCTCCCTTGGCTGTGCATGAAAGTTTTGTATCCAGGAGGTGCTCAAAAAAAGGATCATCAGTGTTCCAACGATCTTTGGATGGGGTTGTGATTAGGTCAGTTTTAGATGATAAATGATCCCACAGAGACTCGAGTGTAGGGGACTGGGCAAATCGACATGCCTGTCCGATGATGGCAATTTTCGATGGAGTAGAGGCAGAGTTGGAAGTAAAAAAACGATTCACTGCTGTCGAACTAACTGAGCAAGAAGGTGAGGGTGGTTCTTCTATATTGGTAGGGGAAGGGGCGCCAGAAAACGAATCTGGGTCAACTATTCCGTTTTCAGCTAAATACATCGTCAGATTTCGAATGGTTCGCTGTTCCAGCATAAGATTTGGGTCCAGGGATACTCCAAAACTGGTTTCCAATTCCTCCAGAAGTGTAATCATCATAATGAAAAAAAAAGGACACCCCTGTATTATTACGAGGGAAGGATCGGCTATATTGTTTATTGAATAGAAGATAGTTCGGGATCTGACTCGGTTTTGTTGCATTTAAAAATATTTTAGATTAGGCATTAACAGATATCGGGTCATTAGCATTACGAGCTTAAACGCGATAAATCATGTCAAAATTTGGCTTTAAGAATTTTCCCCTAAATTTGTGACTCCTAAAATGGATATTTCAGTGGGGCATAGCTTCCTTAAATTAGATTTTCGGCATGAAAAATCGGCTCTAAAGACATTACTTTTATTTGAACATCATAACAGTTTTGAAACAAATAATATACAATTGTAAAAGTGAGTCAGACCCGAATGGTAGAGAGAAATTGACCAAGTTGGTGTTGCTTAATTTTGGCGAGAATTTCGACCTAACGTCATTACCTAAATCAATCGGGAATTTGGCCAATTTGAAGGACCTTCATGTGAGGGGTACTAAAATCACAGCTGAGAGGATAGAAGATCTGAGAAAAGCATTACCCGATTGCAAAATACATTACCCTTGACAATTCAGTAAACGGGAGTGTCGTCTCATCGCACGAATTTCAGGGAGCATTGGGGGCAAAGCTTATATTGGACATTATATGAATGTTGTCATAACTAAGACGACTTCGTGTCGCCATTTAATTTAGAGGTGACCCTGAATTTTCATCAAATTAAAATGCGATAATAATATTATTCGCTCAAAATATTCCTTGAAACTGGCGAAAAATTGTATATACTATGTATAAACATTGTGGAGGTAATTATGATTGCACAAATTAAGGAATGGGGTAATAGCCAGGGGTTAAGGCTGAACAAGCATATATTATCTGATGCCGGGATTTCCGTCGGGGACAATGTCGGTGTGGAGGCAACTGCTGGAGTAATAACAATATCTCAGGTGAAGTCTCCAGGAAAAAAAATTAGTCTCCAAGAATTAGTTGACCAAATTCCCGAAGAATATGACCCAACTGAGTTAGGCTGGGGTGAGCCTCTCGGTAAGGAGGAATGGTAAGTGGCTCGCTATATCCCGAAACAGGGAGATTTAATAGTTCTTACCTTTGATCCTCAATCGGGACATGAACAACGCGGGCGGAGGCCAGCGATGGTTGTCAGTAAATTTCTGTTCAATCAGAAGACCGGTCTCGCAATCGTTTGTCCAATTACCAACACCGATCGTGGATTTCCATTTCATATCGCAGTTCCTACGGATACGAGTTTGACGAGATACATTATGGTTGAGCAGATCAAGTCGATAGATTTTCGGACACGCAGGGCAAAACGTGTTGGCGCTGCTTCAGCGGAGTTCTTATCGGAAGTATTGGCTATTCTCGATGCCTGTATTTACCCATAAGCGAACCAATCACTGGAGATCAATTTCATATACTCGCGCTGCTCGCATATGAAATGACTCGGTTTTGTTGCATTTAAAGTATTTTAGATTAGACATTAACAGATATCGGGTCATTCGCATAACGGGCTTAAACGCGATAAATCATTTCAAAATTTGGCTTTAAGAATTTTTCCCTAAATTTATGACTTCTAAAATGGATGTTTAAGTGGGGCATAGCTTCCTTAAATTAGATTTTCGGTATGAAAAATCGGCTCTAAAGACGCATTGCTTTTATTTGAACATCATAACAGTTTTGAGACAAATAATATACAATTGTAAAAGTGAGTCAGACCCGAATGGCGCCAATTCCAAGTCGGCTGATAGGCCGTGGCGTTTAAGTCGAAGGCCGTGACTTGCAATTGCTCTTAAATCATCGTATTTCTCCGTTCTTGGATTACCCAGTTTATTCGTACATACTCAGTGGTCCCCGTACTACGGTCAATTCTAATTTTCATTTTATTGACTCATTTTTAGTGGAGAACGTAAAAAACGAAAAAAGTTAGAATTTTTTTAATGCCAAATCGTTTTTTACTATAATCCTATCTTTTAGTTTCCCTGGTAGCATCAAATTTATTTCTTCCCGACTCATATTACCGTTCTTTTCGATATATTTCTCAAAGTAATACCGAAGATAAGCCCTTGGATTGATGCCATTT
>JAJFLO010000433.1 GCA_021772675.1 Verrucomicrobiota bacterium
CACATCGCTACCAAGATTGATAGATGATGACGACGAAATCGCTACAATTATCGAACAAAAAACACAGTCGCTCAAAACGCTGATAAAATATTGCTTTGAAAATGGATATATGAAAACATATATTTACCTGCTCAATGCAAAACCAGACATGTTTACTGCTTTTGAGAAAAAGTTAAATGGCAAGACAACCAGCTTAGTAGAACGGGTAATGAGGACAGTCAACCTGAGAATAAATGTTGGAAAATGGAGTACCAGTGGAGCTTTAAATGCTCTTAAAGTCAGGCTTGCCTATTATTATAATGGTTTGATGTTTGTGATAAAAACTATGGTAAAATCAGAATTCAAAAAGCATAGTTGGACAGTGAAAGAACAGAAAAGTAATGCAACTATTTATATTTAGCAGAATAATACAGAAGCTAATTCTCATTATAGAGAATAGAATGACTATAGATTTTTTCTTTAGCTGCAATCTATTTGAGTATATGACAAAAATTGGGGGTTGATCTGATCTCTATGGCATATTGAATAATATTGAAATGGCTGATATAGATTTACCGCATTTTTAAAATCACTGAAGTTTAGAAAACACAACAGAAAAAACGTTAAAGTGCACTTGGAAGCCAGGTCTCCAAGGTCGAACGCCACCAATTTTTTGACTAATTTTGTAGCTCCAATCACTCTAAAGTGAACCAACCCCTGATTTTGTTTGGAAGTATTAGTTCCAGGCTTTTAAGCTCCTCTTCTGCTGCCTCGTTGTCAATGTACACCATCGCATGACGCATGACCCTGAATTCTACCAAGGGACCACATTCTATATCCTCCATTTTTGCTACTTTTACTTTCTCTATCAGTGTTGGTTTAACCGCTTTTGGATGTTCAGATAGTGTAGTTGTATTTGTACGGGTAGAATTTTCCGAGTATGTTTTTGTCAGTGATTTTAGCAGATGTAGGTCATAAAGACCAAATTTCATCTTCATCTCATCAGTACTCGTATTTAAGCAATAAAAGCGCGAATGGTTGCTGCTGTTCAACGGTGATGGTAGTAATGTCGGCGTAATCAATGAGGATGGTGGTTTTGTCATGTCCAAATTTTCCTGTATACAAAATTAAAGAATTGTGATTTCCGAGCAGGTAAGTTTCTCCCAGCTTACTATTAACGTTAGTCATTGCCCTGATAGCGATAGGCATGGCGGCATTTTTTTCTTCTTTATAACTGTTAAGAATTTCTGAAGGTATCATCTTAAGGTTAGATCCCTTTTCGAACGGGGTCAAAATAATTAAATTAACGGACTAGCCTGATTAATTCATCCGGCTTCTACTGCAAGCACATTTCTTATTTCATCTAAACAATTTATGAATGTTTCAAAATCTCGAAATAGTTCACTATTCCTTTGCCTTTGAATCCTTCATAATTCGTTGATCTAAAACAAGCTAAGCACTTTCATAACAAAGCCGGATGAATTAATCAGGCTAAAGAGCCTCTAAGCAACGCTATGGCAATCAATCGAGAGTTATCAAGCAAATTTTCCAAGAGTTTCCAGGAAAAATATAACCTGGGATGCTTATGTTACCAGAAAGGGAACTACGCTAAATCTGTGGATGCATTTGACGATATTTTGTCTATCAATTCTTTCTGCACCGAGGCATTGGCAAATAAAGCATTAGCTTTAGAGAAACTCTTGAGAAACCAGGAAGCTCGCCGATGTTATGATCGGCTGCAACAATTACTCCCCGATACCGCTGTGAAATCTCCATTCTCTCATAAATTAACGCCGCTATCCTCCATCCCAAGCTCCGGAGGAATCTTAAGAGTCATTGATGATGGTGATTCATTGCTGTTGGCGATTGGCGATCAAATTCAAGGTAGCGTATTTAAGGATCCTACGGCAGCCATTATTTCACCGAAGTTGGAACCTGGCGCCCCTGGGCCAGTTGCACGTAGTTTGTTTGCTATTGCCTTGTTGATCTCTGCAAGCCAGACACCCAGTGGATCAGGATTGGTATTAGGACTTGGATGTGGCGCAGGCCCATGTATGATCCTTGCGAATTTTCCCAATATAAAGCTGACTGTCATTGACGTAAACCCCGACCTAATTCGACTGGCCACCCACCATTTTCCGTTACTTCAGTATTATATTGACCGTGGTCAACTTTCTATAATAGAACAAGACTGCATTCATTTCCTTGAAAATAATAAAACTCCTTTTGATTTCATTTTTTTCGATCTATACAATGGTTCTCCCGAGTGCTCGCCGATTTTTGGGTCGCGGTATTTTGTTAATCTTATGTGTAATACGGCTCCTAAAATATGGGGAAATATTGTTGGCAGCCTCAGACAACCTCATCTGCATCGAATATTAGCTGCATTCGATGACACATCCTCACCGATACAAACCTTGTTTGCATCAAATTCAGAGTTAAGCTGGATGAAATACAGTCTCAACTGGCACATAACAACCGAGAAATATGACATGCCTTCGAATTTTATACCATTCTCTGAACTTGATGGACCCGTTGTTCGACTCGTTCGTCAAGATTTCAAAACAATCCAATCCATGCAGATTTCTCGAAGTAGGGCATTCGACATTGCTGAAGAGCAAAATATCCAATGTACAGCTTACCCCGATCCGGTTACTTAGGGCTTATCCACCTGTGGTTGATTTTTTCTCCGTCCACTGACTCACTTGCATTGGTACAGAGGGTCAATCGGGACTGCCGATCTGGAGTCGACGCTGCAAAAGCTCTTTCACTGCCGGACTGGGAGCCGATTTGCAGCTGCATCCCGATAGCGGTTCGCCGTATGCTCATTTCCGCAGCGCCGATGTAAATCGGCCAGTACCGCAGCCCAAATATAGGAGCCGGCCAACCAGGTCGGTGGCTCAAAGCCCTTCAGGAAGGTAAGTTCTTCTGCGGGTCCTTTCCACTCCGCGACCGCACGGTTCAATTTGTGGATCGCGGAGGGTGCGATCCGCTCTATCAACGAGTACCCAGCAATTATGGGTGAACTCTGAGAAGTGCTCTGACATGGCAATATGTCTGTTGGAGTTCACAACTTCAGTTGTGCATAGCTAAGTGAAAAGCCACAGCTGAAGCAGTGAACTCCAACAAGCGACATATAGATTGCTTTACCCAGGAGGCCCAGAATTATACGAATTGTTATGTGATTTTATCAAATTTAATGCCAGAGAAACGTTGACCCATAATTGCTCACGAGTACCACTATCATGGCATTAATCAAATCGCGATTCTTTGAGAGCATTCTGTCAATAACTTTATCGAGACCTAATTTTCGCAGTGCCCCCAGAACAGCCGCAACATGTCTATGGGGTCGACTACGAATGACATCAAAACTGTTTTCCAGAGATTGAACGACAGTACCGCCTTTAAGCAGTTTCTTGAAGTTAGCAAGAATACTCGCTGGCCATTTTGTCAAATTAGCCAGTGTTCTTTTTTTCACCTTCCTTGTTCTCTGTAGGATTCTCTCAGCAGAATGCTTAGGATTAACAATTGACCGATATCAATTTGCGACAGCGAATTAGCGAAGCGGCAACGCCGATTTACTATTTGCCACTCGTACTTTGAATACGCACTCGCAAGAGTTATCAGTGGGGATGAATCGCAGACAAGTTGCATTCAAAAAATAATAAATTGTTTCAGCGGATATTTTTATCATATGCTGAAAACGGTTTTAAAATCTCTGCGCCTTTGCATCTCTGCGCGAGATTTGAAGGTTGGATTTACCTGGCCAGTATTCTAACCTGCTGACCGGGTGCGGCAGTATGATTTACTTTTCCCGATGACGGGAGTGAGTCCAGTAATTCTTTTGCCAACTCGCCGCTGAATTCATTACTTTCTTTTAGAAGTTTTGTCTGAACAGCTAGATTTTTATTATCCATGTTTAAACTTTGTGCTGTCAATAATTCCATAGTTTATCCTTTCATTTGGTTTCGATAAAAGCTATCGGCGGATTTTCGGAATTCTTTAATCCATTCGTGTGTTTTATTCCCAGGCGGTTGAGGCGAGTCAACGCGCCGGGAAATCTATAGAGTTTTCAGGCTTCTTCACGAACTTTTTCAGGCCGCCAGCGCCAGGCGATCCAACGACGATATAAAGGGACTGCAAACCGATAAGTCGGTCCGTTGTTAAATAAAATCTCTTCATCGGTCAAACGTTGTAGAATCAAAAACGTCTCCTTCCGTGAAAGCGTGAGTCGGTGGTCATTGAGAGCTGTCTCAATACCGTCTATGTCCAACTGCTGCCGATTCGTCTCATCGGTCACCGCAGCCAGGGCCGACAGGACACGATGCGTTGACACATCTGTATCCGCCCAATAATTTTCAAAGGCCATATTACTCTCACGACGAACCATTGTCTCTACCGCTTTTTCAAAAATATTCAGATCCACATAATTCCCCGGCTCCTTCTGAGCAAAATATGATGTGTTAAACTCTTGAATCAGAGTTGCGCCGAGCAGTTGCAGTAAAAGCGGCTGCCCCTGGGTTAAACGATAAGCCTCCGCCAACACCGTTGGGTCGAATTCGAGAATACCCTGTGCTGGTTTGCTTAACACGTCTTGAGCTTCTGTTTCGTTCATATAACTGACCGTACGAAACTGTGCGGTGTTAAACAAAATCGAGCTATAGTCTTTCCCCGCCTGCTTCAACGCATGGGTACCGCAAAACAATAACAACACGGGATAATCTGGATCCTGCATCAACGACCTCAGAAATCCCGGTAGCAAATCACCAAGATGCCGTTGCGGTATCAAATCAACCTCATCAAGCATAATGAGAAAACGCCTGCTGTTTAGACATCCAGTCCATTCCGATAAACAATTTTTTAACGCTGCATACGGTTCCCGCCTATCGATCACGGGACTTTCCGCCTGCACTGCTAACGCCATTTTTCGTGTCAGCTCCGACAGGAAATCATACTCGCTATTACACCCCTGAATATCGATCTTAATCGGTATCAGGTTGGTTTCCGCTAACCCATCGCGAACGATCTTATTAAGTAAACTGGTTTTACCAATGCGCCGTTGTCCCACCAGCGCCACGGCTGGCTTTCCCTCCGGTTGTTTCCACAAACCGCGAAGCCAGTGCAGCAATTCAGTCCGGCCGACAAAGGCCCGATCACTTCCAAGCCCTTCACCTGTATAATACGGTTCGGAATCAGGCGGAGTATAGTTTTTCCCGCGAACACCAACATTTAAGCGAAATGCTAAAGGGCGGGTAAACAATTCTCCAATGGGATCCCTGGCGGTAACCACTCCTTTTAACGGATACATTCCGGGTTTATTACAGTCTAACTGCAGCCGCAGCTTTGCTGTTTTTCCGGGCTCTAAAAATCGGTATTTTACTTCCTTCACGCGCCAATAAATATCAGCGACATCATCGACTTGCAGGAGAATATCACTCGCCAATACCGTGCTCGGATTGCCCACCTCCAGCAACAATGATTGGGTGCCGGTATTGATTCGCTGTTGAGGAAGCAGTACATCCAGATTAAGCCATTCTTTCGCCTGTTTGGATTCTGTTTCAAGAATTGTTACCCAGTGATCAATCAGTTCTTTACCGATCGCAGTCCAAAAAACCGGAATCGTTTGATCTGAAAGATTCCTTAGTATTGTTATTTTCCCGACAAGAAACTCCCTGCGTGTATCTGGAGTTGCAAATTCACGATAATTCTCCAGGTCCGCAATCTGAGCCTGCAGTAAATTCACCGTTTTCCAACCGCCGACCATCCATTCATTGTCGCCTTCTTTTCTACTAGTGTCGAACGACCCGGCTTTTAATTGTATCATATCGCGCAGGTTGACAACACCTGCATAGCGTCTCAATGCACTCAGAAGGTCGAGACTGTTTTTTTGACCTCTATGCAAATCGCACGATTCCAAAATTTTTATGGCATAGTTCAGCCGAATAATCAATGGTAGGATGCGAATACTTTCAAACTCTTCCAACCAATCAGGAAGGGATGGCTTACTGCTCAGAAAAGATGGTGATTTTGTGGGTTTCAGATCACTTGCAATTAAAAGTAAAGGCTGGTCATCGTCTTTCTCTATCTGTCGGCTTAGAGCTGCAATTGATCGCGCAACCGGGCCTGTTGACCCCATGGCTGTGAGTGTGGTTGCGTTTGTGTGAATGGCGATATGACCGCAAAATTCGATGGCTGTTTTCGGGTCACGTGCAAGATCGCAAACAGCGAGTCGTGATGCCCGGATTTGCAGCGAGTATTGCTGAATCTTCTGAATTACCTGCATTCCGGTCGCCATGCCATGTTCAGTGGTTAGATGAACTAAAAACGATTGTAATCCAGGGAGAGGATACGCGAATGTTTGAAAACGAATTGGCAATAACCGGTTGAGACGAGCCGGTGTATAACGAACTGCCAGTATTTTTCGAGATTGAAATAAAGAAATCGCTGCGAGAAATGGATATAAAGGTAACCCGGTAACCAATGGGGCTCCCAGAGCAAAAAAAATGGCATAAATATCAAGCCTAACATCTAATCCAGGCATGTTACGCCAAGAGAAATACACTCCAATAGCAAAGATTACAAACAGTAGCCAAAAGTTTAGGAGATAGTTCGATTGTTTGTGTCGTTGTACACGGAGACTCTTTTTATGTAACTTTGACAATCGATAAGTAAATCCACTAACACCACCGATAGACAATGATACCATTAATGTGATCCCCCAGATAACCGCATCATTCGGTGTGAGTCTGGGTACTAAGGTAAAAACAGAGATCGGCATGAATAAAAGCCATGAGGCATACCTGATATCTTCAATCCTTTCGGTGCTCCATGTGCTTGAATTTATCTCAAGGATCAGTCTCCGAATCGATAACAAAAATAATATACTAGCACTTACCTGAATAAAAATATTTATCCAAGGATCTAAAAGGCTGAGACCAATCCAGATTCCAGTACCTGATACCATAAAGATTAGTACAATGGCAGAGGTTGCCAATTCGCCCGTGCCCGGGTCTTCGCTCGTGTCTGCGTCTTCGCCTGCACCTGCGATTGCGTAGGCGAAGACGATTGCGCCTCCGACTACACCTCCGACTACACCTATGACTGCGACTGCGAACGCAAACGCAAACGCATATGCAAATGCAACTACGACTACGCCTGAAACTGCTACTGAGACTGCAACTGAGACTGCTATTGAGACTGCGACATCTTTCACGTTAAGGAGTTCGAATGCAAATGCAAATGCAAATACGAATCCAATTGCAGGAATCCAAATGGCATGGACAAAACCCGTATAATACCAAACAAATAACCCGATGATTAGTCCCCAGACAGCACCTCCCAAAATTGCGCTGATCAATTCTTCTTTTTCATGGTCTGCTATTCGCTGCCGGAGCGTCAGAGGCCGCAGCCAAAACTCCAAAGGCCACAACCACAAATGACGGAGCACATAGTTTAATGATTGCCTAAATGTCATGATTCTTCATTTTCAGAATGATTTGCTGCATCAGTTCCAAGGAATGCACTGCGGACTCTTCCGAACTTTTCCGCTATAGTGACAACCTGATCAAAAAAATCCGTACTTTTTTCTACGCCGTTTGCTATTTTTTTCAAGGCTTTTTTCAGATCTTTTCCAGGGAGCAGTTCTTTAATAACCTTGCCGAACAGAGGTGAAAATAGGTTTCCATCGGAGGTTATAAGCCCCCGTTGCCTGAGATCAAGCAGCGCGGGGGCATCCATCACACTATCGCCCGAGGCGATCCTAATTAACACTTGCCATTCCTCACGAGTTCGGTAGATCCATAAATCCCTGAAGTAAGCGGTTAGTCCGGCCATAATACGATCTTTATCGGGGGTATAGTTTCCCTCTTTCGCATACCAAAAATCACTCATAACAAGTTGAATAAAAGCAGGATGTAAGCCGGCGCCACGGAAGACTTCAACACTGTCCACGGGCGGATGAATTGGAAGGCTGCGACGGCAGGGGGTCTGAACAAGGGCTTCGGCTTCGTTAATTTGCAAGAGTCCGAGTACATGGGGAAAACCAAAGATGTTCCAGAACGAAGACGATTTAATTTTATGACATTGACGGCAGAGGACTTGTAAGGGGATGCGACTGAAAAGAAGAAATCCAAACGCAAAAACCGGATCATAACCCAGTTCGCGCAGGTTCGAAAAAAAGAAATGATCGAACTCAGGATTATCAGCCATTTCTTCAAATTCATCGACCATAAACACAAATCGATAATTACCTGCTGCGGTCGCTTCGATGAAGTGGCGGAAGGTCGGGTAATCCCAAATTTCATCATCTGTTGACTTTGGCAAAACTGCGCTGATAACCTGATGAAGGTCATGAAAAAATTGTTCAGTAGTCACCGGTCCCCATGCCTGCGCATTACTGTAGATCGTTATGATTCGTTCTTCACGACTGAGAGTTTCCCGAAGTTGGTTCAGCAGGGATGATTTTCCGATTCGCCGTTCACCGACCAGACTTATACATGCCGGTTGACTGCGACGGAGGCTGGAAGCTATTTCATGAAGGATCTGTTCCCGACCGAAGAAGACCGGAGAATTCCCCGGCAGTGCCTGACCCGTAACGTAAGGGTTTTCACCAGGTTGAATGGTTTCCAGGCGTTCGACCTGAGGTAGGAACCCGCGATGGTTTTGATTGCCGAGTACGGTGTGAAAAGGAATCGGCATAGTTTTCTCCTGTATGACCAGGTTTAGGAAATTCTGAGGGTAATTTTCGTCTTTTGTCGGTGGGGGCAGGTGGTGCGGGATTGGGCGTTCATCCGCTATAACTCTGTCATTGCGATTTTCACTTTCATTATTTGACCTCTCTTCCCCAGCCAACTTTTCGAGCTGATTGGCAAAATGTTCCCGTAAACCTTCAATGTTTCTATACTCTGTCTGGAAATGCCCGAGTGACTTCAATTTCTTTTGGAAATCTTTGAGACTCTTTAGATTATCTAAACTGATATCGCCGATTTTGATTGAATCATTTTTGAAGTAGGTGAAGATACGAGGTTTGTTGATCTTTTTTAATTGGCCGAATGCGGTTTCAAATTCCTCAGCTGTGTACTGTCCCACCTTATCGGAGAAGAGCATAACAAAGATATCGCACCCTTTAATTGCTTTGTTATATTCATCTTGCAGCCGGGTTTGTGATATGGTATCGAGAAAATTCTCCCAAATGATCAGATCCAGAAACTGTTCCTTATCCACCAGTTCTTTGTTCTTCCGATTAATAAAAATTTCAAATTGTTCGCGATCTGCCTTTAATTCTGCTGAAGAGGCAAGAAAGATCTTTTTCTTTTTCATAGACGATTCTTCAATAAAAACAAAAACCAAGCTGAAGCTTAAACTCCAAAATACTGGCATCCTTGACACATTATTCGAATTATCAACGCAAAAATGAGGAATATTGTGCTTAAAAATAAGTCACCCATAATTGGTAGATAGATACTTTGATTTTCATGGTGAGATAACATAAGGAACTTGCTGGAGTTTTCAAAGAAAATGCGAAAAGACTTGAGAAAAACACTCGCGGGTTTAGTTCTCCGATGAGTTGGGTCCAATAGATTTTCAGGGAGCGCCACAACCCCGCGGCTTCCGGCAAGGGAGTAGATTCGATTCTAATTTGTAAGAAGGATTTTTGTAAATCTTGTTTTCGCGCAGGGACGCAGAAAAATGTTTTTATCTCTGGACCACAGTGACCTTTTTTCCTATATATAATGAACAGGGTCAGAAGTCAATCGCATATCATTTTCAGTAATTTAAATTAGAAAATCAATCTTCACTCCTAAATATTCATATCATATGACCGATCAATCAATGTGATATGACCGTAAACAAAACATGCAGGTATAAAAACTTAAAATATAATTTAGAATTTGGTCTGTTTTTTGAAAGGATAACGTTTCCTTTTGAAATTATTGACAAATCCTCACGGATGTTTTGTGTCTTTCTCTTTTATTTTTCCTTTCCTTTCTGCTCCTACACGCAATCTATTGATTTTGTTAACCAGTCAAATAACATTCCCGGGCTTTTCTCGGGAACAGTGGTGTGGGGTGATTATGATCGTGATAACGATCTTGATATTCTAGCCGTTGGGAAAATAAGCGATACTACTTTTGTATCACGGGTATATAGAAATGATAATGGTACGTTTACCAATATCGATGCCGGTTTACAAGGTATCCACAGTGGCACTGTTGTTTTTGGTGACCTGGATAATGATAGTGATTTAGATATTATTATATCAGGTGCACGATCAACCTCCAGGATTACGAAGGTTTATCTGAATGAAGAAGGTCTTTTTAACGAGATTAATGCAGGAATCATTGGCACAGTTTTTGGGTCAATCTCACTGGGTGATTATGATAATGATAAGGACTTGGATATTCTACTGACTGGGTTGACGGTGGGGGGGCACATGACTGAAATTTACCGAAATGACAATGGTGCGTTTACAAATGTCAATGCTGGGTTGCAAAACGTCAGTCAAGGAGACGCTCAGTGGGGGGACTATGATCGCGATGGTGATTTAGATATTGTGCTAGCCGGTGATTCAAGTATTGGAAATGTAACAAAAATTTATGATAATGAAGGAGGCGCTTTTACCAATATCAATGCTGATTTAACTGGAGTATCTGAATGTTCTGTGAATTGGGGTGATTATGATGGCGATAAGGATTTAGATCTAATCGTTTCCGGTGAGGCAGACTCAGGTAATTATATCACGAAAATATATAAAAATGACGATGGAACATTTGTTGATTCTAATATCGAACTTCCTGGCGTTAGTAACGGAAATGCGTCATGGGCTGATGCTGATCTCGACGGTGATCTCGATTTGTTGCTGGTAGGAACTAAAAGTGATGGTTCTTTATATACCGGTGTTTTTCTAAAAACAAAAGATGGTTTTATTGAGATCGATAAGGGATCTGATCTGCAGGGAGTTACCAATGGAAATGGGGATTGGGGAGATTATAACCATGATAAATATCAGGACATCCTGCTTGCCGGATTGAATGATAGTGGAACCCCCTCACTTTTTATCTATAGGAATACCGGTCTTGGACTCAGTGAAGCTGTTCCAGGCAGTTTTGCAGACGAAACAGTACGGCAAGCAATTATAAATGAAATCCGCCAGAAAGAAGACACCTCAAGGCAGGCAGCTCTTAGCTATGCAGCTGCAAACAATATTACCATAAAAGAGGTTGATAACGACAATAAAACCTATGAATTAGTCGGGATGAGTGAGGATGACGGCAGCCCGATTTTTAATCTTACCGACAATGCAAATGCGGCTATATCAACTGCTGTTATTCAGATTCGGGATGTTGCACCTTATAATCTAAACGGAAGTGGCCATTCAGTTGGAGTCTGGGATGCCGGTTCGGTATTGAGTACTCATCAGGCCTTCCAGAAATCCGGGTTTGGATCAAGAATCAAAGTATTGGATGGAGCGGCGTCACATTACCATGCAACCCATGTTGGTGGTACTATTGGCGGTAACAGTTTAGTATTAAGCGCTTTGGGTATGGCACCCGATGTGATCATAGACTCTTATGACTGGAGTTATGATGAGAGTGAAATGGTCAGCCGAGCAGCAGGTATTAACAATGATAGCTCGAAACTCTATATATCCAATCATTCTTATGGATACATTACGGGGTGGTATACACCAAACGGTAGTACCTGGTATTGGCAGGGGGTGCATGGAGATCGGGAAGACCGGTCTTTTGGTCAATATAACTTTCAGGCAGAGGACTGGGATCAGATCGTTTATTCAGCGCCATATTATTTACCATTTAAATCAGCCGGAAATGATAGAAACGATAATCCAAATCTGAGTAACGGCGCCTCCTACATTGGTTATAATGCATCCTGGCAAAGAGTTTCACTTGTGTATAATACATCTACAGGCCCTCTTGGTGATGGTTATGATAATGGCGGTTTTGATAGTATTGGCGGATCAGGAATTTCTAAAAATGTGATGACGGTTGGTGCGGTAGTCGATGCCGTTTCCGGGGGGAGCAGAAATCCCGCAAGTGCAGGAATGACGTCATTTAGTGGCTGGGGCCCGGCGGATGACGGACGCATCAAGCCCGATATTGTTGCTAATGGGTACAACCTTTATTCGGCGCATAATTATTCTAATTCCTATTATGCTGGCATGAGTGGAACGAGCATGTCATCACCGAATGCAGCAGGTTCCGCTGTGCTCTTGCAGGAATATTATCACGACCTGAATGGAACATATATGCTGGCCAGCACACTGAAGGCGTTGATCATTCACACGGCGGATGATCTTGGAAACCCGGGACCGGACTACAAAAACGGTTGGGGGTTGATGAATGTTAAAGCTGTGGTTGATGTTATAAAGACAGATAAGGATTTACCAAATGATGTGCCTGTTATCCTTGCCGAAACCTGTAGTAATGGTGAAACGAAAACCTATTCGTTTCGTTGGGATGCAATAAATCCAATCAGAATAAGTTTATGCTGGACTGATCCGGCGCACAATTCAATTACCGGCGGTGTTGATAATCCAATTCCTGTGTTAGTCAATGACCTTGATATGCGTGTCAGCGCTCCCGATTCAACTCAGTATAAGCCCTATATTCTTAATCTTGCCGCCAAAAACAATCCTGCCACAACCGGGGATAATGTTGTGGATAATGTGGAGCAGGTATTTATTGCCAATCCCGATCAGCAGGGGGATTATACCATTGCTATTAATCACAAAGGAACATTGGGATCGCCGCAAACTTTTTCTTTGATCATAACTGGCCAGGCAGAATCAACTGGACCGAAGGTAGTTCATCCAATTGCTGATCAGATTACAACTGATGATCAACCGTACAGTTATACAATACCTGGTAATACATTTGAGGATGACGATATGGCGTCAGTAAGCTATGCCGCGTTATTAAATGATGATAGTCAATTGCCGGATTGGTTGTCATTTGATCCTGAGGCAAGGATTTTGTCCGGTGTACCTGCAATCAGTGACGCAGGTGTCTATTCAATTAAAATAATTGCGACAAACGGTGATGCTGAAAATGGTTCTGATACGTTCAAACTAACGGTTAATCATGTGAACAGGCTACCGACTATATCGGATATAGCTAACAGTAGTGTCTTCGAAAATTTTGCAACAGATCCAATTGTCTTTACGGTTGGTGACGTAGAAACGGCCGCTGGAGATGTAGTGACAACCGGAATCTCCTCAAATAATTCGCTGGTTGCGAATCAGAATATTGTTTTCGCGGGTTCAGGATCAGAGCGATCGGTAACCATTACACCCTCAGCCGATAAATTCGGTATTGCGTTGATCACGATAACGGTTAACGACGGCACTGATCAGGTTAGTGACGTATTTGCGTTAACGGTGTTGGAATACCAAACTCCAACAAATAATGCCAGTCTTGGCAGCAGTACTGACATTAGCGGTTCCGTAACGGTTAATTTAGCTGGTGAATTCCATCAAAGTTGGCAGGTTGAATACAATGGATCGACTGTTGATCTGAATGGTGACTTAACAAGCTATGCACTTTTAGATATTCGCGGTGATGTGACAACGGTTAAGGTTCGTGCTCTTGGTCATGATTCATTTGGCGTCTTTCAACAGGATGAAGAAATTCTAAATTTTGTATACAATACCGCAGCCGTTAATAATCTTAACCAAAATCCGAATTCAGATCCAGACGGTGTCCCGTATAAATCGTCAGTAATATTGAGTTTGAATGCGGTCGGAGCAACGGCTGTGGCGGTGGCTGGTCGGCCAATGATCCCCGCATCTGATCCGAATGTAAATCAAACGGTTACATGGACGTTAACTCATGAGGCAATTGATGGCGAAAGCCTGAATATATATGCAACAACTCCCGGGAACCCCGGCATGACTCAGAAAGCAGGTAGTTTTGACATTGTACTTGAAGCAGGGATTGCTCCGGTTAATTCTGCACATTTACAGGCAGCGCCTGCTGTTTTTGGACAACCACTTCAAATCATCCTTGACGGCGAACATCAGCTTGAATGGACCATTGTTCATGATGACAGCATTATTGAACTTCCCGGTGATACCACAGACTATACAATAGACAATGTTCATGGAGACTTAACGCACGTGATTGTTCAAGCTATTGGTGTTAATGAACAGGGAAAATTAACCGTTGATGAAGCGAATTTGAATGTTGTTTTCGCCGCTACCCAGGCAATCACTTTAACCCAAAGTCCTAATTCTGATCCTGACAGGGTTGCGCGCAATACCAATATTCTTTTGACTGTTGAAACAACAGGTGCAGTAACCGTAACTGTTAATGGTATTGATATGATTCCGGTTAACCCGCCACTAACTACCAATGAAAATACCTGGACTCTTGCCCATGATGCTGTGGCTAATGAAAGTTTGACAGTAAAAATGGTCACTCCCGGTGATCCACAAATTACTGCCACTGCCGGCAAATTTAATATTTTCGTTTTCGGTCCCCCTCCAGACCAAGTTGAGCGCTCGTTTATAGAATATCAAAGTGGTGACGCTGTGTCGATCGGCGGCTCTGTATTTATTCATCTTGACGCCGATTTTTATGATGCTTTTGAGGTAGTCTACAATGGAGAAACACTGCCAGTAGATGGCGGGTTAAATGACAATAGCATTCTTTTTGACCAAACATTGACCGATGGAATTGATGAAGTTAATGCACAAAACTTTGATGGTATCGCGTTTGAAGTGTTTGATGCTGTAGTGGCGGATGATTTTGTAATTCCAGAAAATGAATCCTGGATCATAAGAGAAGTCTTTCTGGAAGGGACTGAAGCAACAGCAGAGCTTACTGCGGCAGATATAAAAATTTATGCGGCTGACAATGGTGACCTTCCAGGAACTCTACTGGTCGATCTTCCTGAACAGAATGCGGTGGATGATGGGCAAAGAAATCTTACTGTTACCCTTTCAGAATCAATAACTCTTTCTTCCGGGACTTACTGGCTTGCTTATGCTGGTAAACTGAATTTCTATGAAGGTGGGCAATGGAGTGTTGTATCGAGTACAACTAAAAACAGCAATGAGTTTGTCTGGAAAAATGAAGGTGAGGGGTGGAAATATGAAAATACAGGTTCCTGGGTGCAAGGCAGTACAATTATTCAATTGCAAAGCGCTAACGCCGATTCTTCAACTGAATATGACACCGACCTAAGTTTTTCAATTCGTGGCAATTCGATATTTACTCTGGATAATATTGTTGCTAATGCTCCCACTGTGATTGTTCGAGCACTTGGTCTTGATTTTGATGGATCAGATGCGACGGATGAGATTGAAATTGACCTTCAATTTGTACCCGCTATAGCCAATAATTTAACGCAGGAACCAAATTCTCAGCCAGATGGGATTGCGTTTGCTGCGGACTTGAAACTTACGCTTGATACCGTCGGTGCCAGCGCCGTAACGGTTGGCGGTTTGGCCATGACGCCGCTGAATGATCCCAATACATCAAATTTAAACTTTTGGTCATTGACTCATGCTGCTGTTGCTACGGAAACACTATCCGTAGAAATCAGAACGCCGGGAAATCCAGTAGTGGATAGTCATGCAGGTGATTTTGATATTCTACTCTTTGGTCCAGCTCCGGATAATGTCGAACGTTCGTTTATTGATGGGCCCGTTCAAATCGGGGGTGCAGCACTTATTCACCTTGATGCCGATCATCAGCAGTCTTGGCAGGTGATATATAACGGTCAGGTGTACGATATCAGTAATCCTGAACCTCATGAATTCTGGCTGCCTGTGTTTGCAGACGCACCATTGGTTACCATACTGGCAATGGGAGTGGATAAATTTGGTATGCCTGCGGTCGATGAAATAGAGAAACCACTTAATTTTGCCGCTGCCAGTTGTTTGAACTTAGTGCCTGCTGCTGTTCAAAGCGGATTGACGTTTGGCGATTCGATTACGTTATCACTTGATACGGTGGGTGCGCGCAGTGTTACGGTTAATGGTATTGCCATGATACCGGCGAATGATCCGAATATTGTAAATGAAAATTTGTGGTCGCTCATCCATAGTGCTGTTGCCAATGTCCAACTTGATGTCGAGCTAACGACGCCGGGGAATCAAGCCGTTGTAACTCACTGTGGATCATTCGCATTAGAACTACATGGACCAACAATTTCTGGTATTGCGGTAATTGGAGGTTCAGTAACTATTAATTTTAATGGGGGTGATCAGAACAGTTGGGAAGTTATTTATGATGGTAATCCAACGACTCTATCTGGAACGTCCGGCCAATTTGTATTGAATAATCTCATAGGTGATCAACCAACTGTTACGTTAATTGCTCATTTTACAGATAAGGATCCGGAGGTAACAGTTCTTTCTCTACCATATGAGCCGGCAACTGCGGTTCTTACCCAGACCCCAAACTCGGTTCCAGATGGCGTTTCTGAAAATTCCGTTGTCACGTTAAATGTTCAAACGACTAATGCGATTTTAGTAACCGTTGCTGGTGTGTCTATGGTGCCGGGCAGTGATCCGAATACAACTTATGATAACTCCTGGACTTTGGATCATAATGCGATAGAGCATACCGTTTTGCCAGTTGTTGTAACGACACCCGGTAATCCGTTAATCACCAATAGTGGAGGTGATTTTGAAATTATTATTGCTGATAAGCTGCCGCAGTCAGTTGTCCATAATGGTATGATCCTCGGAACGGGTGGTTGTTGTGAACTTATTACACCACAGTTATTAAATGTTGTTGAAAAGAGCGAATTACCGACGGATATCATTTACACGTTAATTTCAGTTCCAACTTTGGGTGATTTATTTAATATGGATTCCATTTTAGAAATGGGCGACACCTTTACTCAGGATGATATCAATAAGCGACGAATAACCTTTGAGCATAATGGTGGCGCCATTGGTGACGATGGATTTAACTTTTCGGTAGGTTTTCGTGGTGAACCGGCCTCTATTGAGGCATCGTTTCTGATTCGGATTGTGGAGACACATCTTACTAAATTTATTGAACGCATCGGTGAACTTAATCCCATGACTGACAAAGATGCCGGGACTGCGACTCAAGCTGCATTTGTGGATATTGATGCTGATGGTGATCAGGATGCACTTGTCGGTGCAGGATCGACGGGGAACCTGTCCTACTTTGAGAATATTGGAACGAAGTTCGTCGCATCATATGTAAAACGCGAAAATGAATTGAATCCATTCAACGGGTTTAGTCAGGATGATTTAAGTAAACCGACGTTTATTGATTTGGATGCTGATGGCGATCTAGATTGTTTTACGGTGGCAACTACCGGGGATGTTGTCTATTATATTAATACGGGAACCGCTCTGGAACCTCTGTTTATAAAATCCGTTGATAATAGTAATCCATTTAGAAACTTGAAGAAAGATCTTAAATTAAGTATTTGGGCATTGGCGGATGTCGATATTGATGATGATCGGGATCTTGACGCATTTATAGGTGAGAAAAATGGTACGATCGCTTACGTGGAAAATACAGGGTCAACATCCGCCGGGGTCTTCGCTATTCCTGATGATAATCCGTTGGATAGTATCGATGTCGGCCAGAAGAGTAGGGCGGTTTTCGTTGACCTTGATTGTGATGGCGATTTTGATTGTTTTATAAGTGATCAAAATGGTGGAATTCTTTACTACGAAAATGTTGGAACTGCTGTTACCCCGTCGTTTGTCGAACGTCTTGGGTCTGAAAATCCGTTAAGTCATGATCGGCTTGGCGCAAGTGTCGGGTCGTTTGGCACACCTTATTTTGTTGATATAGACTGGGACGGGGATCCTGATAGTTTTATGGCCGATTCAAATAAAGATATTCGCTTCTTTGAAAACCTGCCGGGAAATGCAGCGCCAACCAATATGACGTTGACAAATACGCGAATTCAGGAAAATGAACCCGTTAATACCGAAATAGGTGTGTTTACCGCTTTCGATATCAATGGTGGTGACACTCATGTATTCACCTTAGTCGCTGGAGAGGGTGATGCTGATAATGAGCGTTTCAGTATTGACGGATTTGTACTTAATTCCGCATTCGTATTTGATTTTGAGACACAAAATATATTGTCAATTCGTATACGAGCAACGGACGTAGAAAACGAGTTTATCGAAAAAACATTTATAATTACCGTTACCAATGAAAATGAGGCGCCGGAATTAGTTAATCCCATGCCGTCGTTTACAATTGCCGATGATGTAGAAAACGGAACGGTGGTTGGCGACGTGACTGCTGCTGATGAGGATGGTGACGATCTTTCATTTTCGATTACAGGGGGAAACGCTGATAATGTTTTTGAAATTGATGCTGTGTTAGGAGAACTGACGATGGTTGATAACTCAATGTTGAGTTTTATTCATGCATCACGATATTTTCTGATGATAGAGGTTAGTGATGGTGAATTGACAGATTCAGCAATTTCAATAATTGATATATCCAGTTCAAATATGCATTTACCTAAAATTGGTGCCCAGACATTTGCAGTATCAGAAGATGCTGGATCAGGAACACAAATTGGTATGATTGCAGCAACGGATAACGACGGCGATCAATTAAGTTTTGTGATAGCTGAAGGCAATACATTGGGAATATTTGGTGTGGATGCAATTTCAGGTGAATTGACTATAAAGAATGATTCTAATCTTGATTATGAAATAGCAGTCTCACATATCTTAACCATTGTGGTGGATGATGGCAGGTATGAGGCATCGGCGTTGGTCACTGTTAATGTTATAAACGAGAATTCAAGTCCACCTCAGATTGAGCCCCAGAATTTTAGTGTTGATGAAAATGCAATAAACGAATCTATCGTTGGTTCTGTCAGTGCAACAGATGCGGATAGCGAGGTATTATCATTTTCGATCGTGACGGGAAATATCGACAGCATTTTTTCAATTGGCAGTAGTATTGGCATTATCATAGTCCAGGATAATTCATTATTGGATTATGGCATTACTGCCAGCTATTCACTCGTTATTCAGGTTACCGATGGCAGACACACATCGGCTGCAACAATCACCATTGATGTTCTCTCAAATAATATAAATCCACCTGTTATTCAACCACAGACGTTTACTGTATCGGAAACGGCAAGTAACCGGGTTCAAATTGGCGCTGTGATTGCCACTGATCCTGACGGAAGTTCGTTGTCCTATGAAATTTTGAGTGGCAATATTGACGGTGCATTTAGTATTGATAGCAGCACCGGCCTTATTACAGTAGCAGACTCAAGTCAGCTGGATTATGGTACGATTACAACGTATACATTAGACCTTCAGGTCAGTGACTCTCGTTATGTAGATTCTGCCGATATAACGATTCAAGTGACCAGTACAAATGTAAACTCGCCCGTCATTACTTTGGATTCTGCGGAGTTAACTGTTTCTGAAGATGCTGATAATGATTTTCTTATAGGCACTATTAGTGCTTCTGACCCGGACGGCAATGAGTTAACATATTCGATCATTAGCGGCAATACAGCGGCTGTTTTTAAAATCGGCGATACAAATGGGGAAATTTCAGTTGCTGACAATACCCAGCTTGATTATGAAACGATACCGGTTTATCAACTTATGATTGAAGTAAGTGATTGGCGTTATTCCGCTACTGCTGAGGTAACGGTGACCGTTCTGAATGTAAATGATAACACTCCTGGTTTTGTTGATTTGAATTATGTCTGGATCATTTCCGAAAGTGCAGCTATAGGATCATTTGTCGGAACAATCGAAGCAATTGATTTGGATGATGATGAGCTTCTCTATTCTGTAACTGACGGCGTGAATCGCAATCACTTTACCTTGGACAGCAGCTCGGGTGAAATGACAGTATCAAATACAGCGGCCTTAAGTTTTTCCGATTTTCCTCAATACGTATTTGATATCGAAGTGAGTGATACCATCCATGTTGCCCAGGGGACGGTCACAATTAATCTGTCAACCGCTCCGTTTGTCGATGATTTCGAATTTGATGTATTTGAAAATGCTGCGAATAATACTGTTATTGGTGCTGTCATTGCCAATGATAATGACGAGGATACGCTGTTATATACCATCGTCAATGGTAATAGTGACGCGATTTTTGCCATTGGTGATGGGACTGGAGCTTTGACGGTGAGCGATAATACATTATTGGATTTTGAAAGTGAGGCGATTCATGAGTTAACAGTTCAGGTAAGTGATGGCAGCGGTACCGCAACTTCAATTGTAACGATCAATGTTATTGACGTAAATGATACTGCACCCGGTGTTGGTGGCGATATTGAATATGAAATAGAGGAACATTCGGACAATGGTACAATCGTTGGCACGTTGAATGTAACTGACGCCGAAAACGATTCGCTAACGTTTACTGTTGTGGGTGGCAGCGGTCAAGGCACATTTGCTATCGACGAAACAAAAGCGGTAATCACCGTCAGTGACAATACCTTGCTGGATTATGAAATTGCTCAGAGTTTTGAACTGTGGATTCATGTTAGTGATGGTATTCATACTGTATTGGTATCACCGACAATAAACGTTATCGATATCAATGATCATGCACCAGAGCTGGATGACTACGAATTTGATATATTAGAATCAGTAGCGAATGGTGTGTTTGTTGGCAGCATATTAGCCATTGATGAAGATGAGGACGAATTGATCTACACGATCATTTCTGGTGATGGCAGTAGCGTTTTTACGTTCATTGATACTAACCAGATTTATATTAATGATAACACCACGATTGACTATTCCATTACCCCGCAATATAACCTGATTGTTGAGGTGAGTGATGGCGATCACGCGGATACCGGAAATGTTGTCGTAAATGTTATAGCACCGTTGGCAGGTAATCCCGGTGTCCCCGGTTCCCTACCGAGTCCGATCATATGCGAAGATAGTGAATTTACATTTGTGATTGACCATTTTTTCAATGCGGGTAGCAATGTTTCCATTACAGCGCCGACACTGCCTTTATGGCTATCATTAATCGAAGATGAATTTTTGTCAACATTATATGGAATCCCCTTCAATGATGATGTTGGAGACCATGAGATCATACTGAGTTTTGATGATGGTAGAGAGTCAATTGAAATTACTTTCACCATCGAAGTCATCAATGTCAACGATACACCATTTCAGGTATTTAATAAACCCATTCGCGTAACAGAAGGGGCAACTGGAACAATCTCTGAAGATGTGTTAAAGGTTGATGATGTGGATAATGACCCGGATGTGTTGACTTATTCTCTGATCAGTATTCCTCAGGATGGACTATTGAAATTGAATGATACTCCACTGCTATTCAATGACATGTTTACCCAGACAGATATCAACTCCGGGAATCTTGCCTATGTTCATAGCGGCGTTCATCACGGAGGAATGGTGGCTTCAGATAGTTTTGTTTTTACGGTCAATGATCCAGATGAAGATTGTCACAGCAGCTGCGAATGTCCTGATGAAACCGATGATGATATTGGAGAAACAGTATTTAATATTACTATAGAACCGCCATTTATTGTATCGTCTGGTCCCTATAATAAACCGGCGTTTCCAGATATTGATGCGGATGGCGATCTGGAACTATTTCTGGGTGTGGAAGATGGTAATGTCAGGTTTTACGAAAACAAAGTCATTAACCAGGCTCATAGTTTTATTGCTGTTGATGGCGTAAATAATCCACTTGATCTTGTTGATGTCGAATTTTACAGTGCTCCGGCATTCGCTGATATTGATAATGACGGTGATCTTGATGCTTTTGTTGGTGGGTACAATGGGGAAATTAGATATTACAATAATATTGGTTCGGCTAGTGATCCTGAGTTTGAAGAACGAATCGGTAACCAAGATCCACTTAGTTCAGCTGATGTCGGATTTTTCAGTACACCGACATTTATTGATATTGATGACGACGATGATTTAGACTGCTTCGTCGGAAATTATGATGGAAAACTTAAGTATTTTGAAAATTCAGGTGATAACTCCAATCCGCTTTTTATAGAAAGGGCAGGGGAACAGAATCCACTAAACTTTGTTGATGTCGGTGCGCACAGCAGTCCAGCCTTTGTCGATATGGATAATGATGGTGATCAGGATTGTTTTTCGGGTGAAGCTGATGGCACAGTAAAATTTTTCAGGAATGTTGGTGATGCCGCATCGCCAGTGTTTGTCGAGCATATAGGTAGCGATAATCCATTTAATGGTGTTGATGCCGGTGAGTTTAGCAGTCCAGTGTTTTCAGATTTGAATGGTGATTCAATACCTGATTTTTTTATAGGCGCAAATGGTGGCATCAGTACTGTGGAGAATTCACCGGCAAATTCAAGTCCTATCGATATTGCATTAAGTATAACAACCGTTGTAAAGGAAGCAGCCTTGGGTGCTGTTGTTGGAGAGATTTCAGCAATAGATTCCGATTCATTTGATGCACATTCGTTTTCATTAGTCAATGGCGATGGAGATGAAGATAATGGTCATTTCCGAGTTGATGGATTTTATCTTAGAACGACAGTATTTCTCGATCAGTTTGATACATCAAGCTTCAGAATACGCTTGCGAGTGACTGATGGCGTCAGCGCTCCATTCGAAAAGCCGCTTGCTATTTCAATTAATAGCACCATCTCGATGGTGATTTCTTCAGGATGGAATATTATCTCCATGCCATTTGATTTGGACGATAAATCAGTCGTCAGTGTGCTTAAGGAAGTGCAAACCGGTCCGGTTTGGGCCTATGATACAGATGCCGGATCATATTATCAGGCTACCGAATTATATCCAAAGAAGGGGTATTGGATTTATTGCCAAAGCGGGGTGCCTGCTGCGATTAACATAACCGGTACTATTTCCGAAAGTATTGATATCCCGATATCGATTGGATGGAATCTCATTGGTCCGGTTACGAATGGTTTAATTAATACGTTGTATGATGAATCCAAAATAGAATCGATGTGGGAATGGAGTTCTCATCGTCAAAGCTTCATGTCGTTAGAATCTGATGATAGTCTGGGAATGGGCAAAGGATATTGGATCTTAGCGGAATAATGATCAGTCTGACTTGACCGATGTCGTAGGCGCTTGGCTGCACATTTATAGGAAACTTCCCAAAAAACCTGTAAATTTTATAAGAATTGATTATATTGAATTCTGATAAAATTTTGGGAAAAAGCATGGGTGAAATTAGAAACAGTGGAGGTTATCGCAGACTACTTACGTTTCAGGCTGCGACGATCATTTATGACGCAACGTATTGGTTTTGTGAGAAATTTGTGTCCTCTCGCTCACGCACTGTTGATCAAATGATACAGGCTGCACGCAGTGGACGGCAAAATATAGCAGAAGGTTCCAGAGCCAGCGCAACGTCAAGTCAAACCGAACTTCGCCTTGTCAATGTAGCCCGGGCGAGCCTCGAAGAGCTTTTGCTCGATTATGAAGATTTTCTGCGACATCGGCATCAGCTCCAATGGAACAAAAATACTCCTAAAGCAGAAAAAGTTAGAGGCATTGCACGCAAACACAAGTCTAATTGGCAAGATCTGACTGATCATCAACGCTTCACTCTATATTCAGAATGGCTTGAAAATAATGATGAATTTATTCGTGCCAATGCGCTAATATGCCTGATTCACCAGACAAACTATTTGTTGGATCAGCAGATAATTTCCCTTGAGAAACAGTTTGTTCAGGAGGGTGGCTACAGTGAGCAACTCGCAGCTAAGCGATTGCAGCATCGGTCAGATCGGGCAAATTTGACAAATCAGACCAATTTATCAGGTTTACCTACCTGCCCCAAGTGTCGTAAACCTATGGTACTTCGCACCGCAAAAACTGGTAAAAACGCTGGTAATCAGTTTCTGGGTTGTTCTGCTTACCCCGATTGTAAGGAAGTCAAAGAATTGTAAGAGTTACTCTGAATCTTGCCGATGACCTGCTCACAGAAAATAACTACTGCAAACGATGGCGGAATTTTTTTTATCGGTCAAATCAGTCAGATTCGACCGATCAGACCGATCCCATTATCGCTTGCTAACCAAATGTGGCACCTATTTTTCACGATATGATCGCCATTCCTTGGAAACGATGAGGCGGGCACCGCGGCGGAAGCTGACATAGGACCACGCCCAGTTCATTGTTACAAATAAGCGATTCTTGAAACCGGTTAGATAGTAGATGTGAATAAAAATCCAGGATAACCAGGCAATAAAACCACCAAATTTTAGTTTGCCTGCCTCGACAACCGCCCGGCTTTTGCCAATGGTTGCCATTTGACCTTTGTTAATATATCGGAAATCCTGTCGAGGCAGACTGTTTAATTCACGTTCGATATTTTTCGCTAAAAACCGCCCCTGCTGCATTGCAACAGGTGCCAATCCGGGTAACGGGTTTCCTGTTTGATGGGAAGAGTGCGCCTGGTCTCCGGCGACAAAAACATTCGGATAATTCTTAAGACTCAAATCCGGTTGAACAATAACTCGACCCTGTCGGTCCAATTCGACACCTAACGTATGGCCCAGTTTAGCGGCTTGAACTCCGGCAGCCCATAATACGGTTGCTGCTTTTATATTTTCAGATTCTACTGCAACTCCCTCTGAATTTAAATCTGTCACTTTACTTGAAACCCAGACATGGACACCCAGGTTTTCAAGGTTGCGTGTTGCCTGGCTTGATGATTTTTCAGAAAACGCGGGTAAAATTCGCGGACCCGCTTCAATCAGAATAATCCGTGTTAACTTCGGATCAATATTTCTAAAGTCCTTTGCTAACGTATACCGACTCATTTCACCAATGGCTCCAGCGAGCTCAACACCTGTAGGTCCACCACCGACAATAATAAATGTTAGATACTTTTTTTGTTGATTAACATCTTTTTCACGTTCTGCTTTTTCGAACGCAGATAGAACGCGACGTCGTATTTCGGTTGCCTGTTCAACTGTTTTTAGTCCTGGAGCGTCTTGTTCCCATTTTTCATTACCAAAATAGGAGTGACGGGCACCACAGGCCATTATGAGATAATCATAATTTTGTACACCAAATTTCGTGATGACTTTTGAGGAGTTTAAATCGACGTGTTTTACTTCACCCTGAAGAACATTAATATTGTTATAGTGTGATAATATGCTACGAATAGGTGCAGCTATTTCTGCCGGGCTGAGTGCTGCCATTGCCACTTGGTAAAGCAATGGCTGGAAGAGATGATGGTTCCGTCGGTCAATGAGCGTAACCTTTACGTCACGCTTATTCCCCAATGCTTTGGCAGCATTCAATCCGGCGAATCCGCCTCCGATAATGATAATGTGTTTCATTATTTATTATTTTAAGTACCTTGTGTGTTAATAAAAAAAGTTAAAAGCATAGGCTTGAACCTAATTATGACCTAACGTGGACAAGCCACAACCAAACAGGAATGATTTAACAAACATTGAAATAAATGTATGCTTCACATCAGGCGTAAAAAAGTGGTTAGTTTACGCTTTTTCCCAGAATATTGCTGAATATCGAATGTCGAACAAGCA
>JAJFLO010000434.1 GCA_021772675.1 Verrucomicrobiota bacterium
TGCTTGTTCGACATTCGATATTCAGCAATATTCTGGGAAAAAGCGTAAACTAACCACTTTTTTACGCCTGATGTGAAGCATACATTTATTTCAATGTTTGTTAAATCATTCCTGTTTGGTTGTGGCTTGTCCACGTTAGGATAATTAAGAAAACGGAAGAATTCCACTATAATACATCTAGCCTGAATTATGTATAAAGTTTTGTGATCAGAGTTATTAGATTGCGTGAAATCAATGAGTTATGAATATTATTCGCGTGCAGGACTAGTGAACTATTTCGAACCTGTAGAACTTTATAACTCGTTGATATTATGTGACATAATGACTCGTAATAGAAAGTTTATGAATAATCCAGGCTAGCTTAACCACCGAAATTCTTAAAATTTTAGCATGATGGAAGCCACAAACATTGGAGTGGATAATTTCACTGAAAGTGGTTGGTTGGCTATGGGATTGAGGTAAAAACAAAATGAGCCTATCAACCGATTAAAAAAGATAGCAGAGAAGCAACCTAATCGTATTATCCGCCTGCGGTTAATAAAACCTATCAACGTTGTTTTCTTAATGTCAAAGATCATTATCGATTTTATCCGCATTGTACTGCCAACTCCTTTCCTTTCAAATGTTTGACGCTAAATTAATCCAAACTGCATCATTCTAAGGATAGCTTTTGCTTCCCATCCCTACTTGTCTTTTCGGCTTGTTCAACTGACGACACGTGATGAAATAATCAAAATTTCAACATTAGATTTGTAATCGAACATATGCGTTTTACTTTGTGTCGCGCTGTAAAAAAAAATGGAAAGATTGAGGAGTCTATTTATGAACAAAAGAAGATTTTTGCTTTTAGCACTATTTTTAACATTATCTCTTTTATTTGGAAGTGGATGTGCATCCACATATACGAATATTTCCCCCTTGCCGCCGAAAGATTACGAAAAATTAGGGCCAGCAGTAGGTAAAGCAACAGGATCATTAGGAATCGGTGGAACGGCCTATTACTTTGTGCCAATGGGAGTGAATTCGAGGGTTGAGAGAGCCTATGATAGAGCAGTTGAAAGTGTTCCAGAAGCTACTGGACTTATTGATGTGTCCATCAAGGAATCTTGGTTTTGGTGGATTATTGGCACTGCTCGTACAGTTACAATTAAAGGAGAAGCGATAAAATGAAATATACGTTTAAATATGCATTTTGCCTTTGGCTAATTGTAGTGTTGCTTTTTATGTCAAGTTGCGTTGGAACCCGTGTAAATTTTCAGCAAAGTATTGATTCTATGGAAAATTATGATTTGTCCAAAGGACGACAAATTTATTCTGAAGCAAGTGGTTTTCAATTACTTTTGCTAATACCAATTAGTCTCAATAGTCGACATACCCGTGCTTACACGATTTTACTGGCTCAGGCAGATGGTGGCTATATTTCAAATATCAAAGTTCAGGAAGCATGGTCTTACGGGTTTGTAGGAACTCAATACACGACCAGAATGGAGGCTACCGTTTATCCTAAGAAATAAAATGAATTGCGCTTTACACATTCCTACGATGTAATCACAGGTTTTGGAAAAAAGTTAGGAATTTATAAAATTGTAGCTCTTTATACTTCCTTTATCGTGCATTTACGTTACTTGATAAAAAAATTAGCAACCGAAGAACGTGAAAAACTAATGGCATTAGTTCGACACGAAAATCATTTACTCCCGCTTTATTTGGGAGGTTGATCATGAACCGATCGAAGCGGAATTGTGTTACGTATTGCCTTTCAAACAGGCCAAGATCATCGCCGCGTTCATCCTCAGATAACTGGCCTTATACATACTTGCGAATAATCTCCTCATTAACTCCTAACAGTACTTACAAAATAACTTCGTGACTAAAATTAGTGATAAACACCAAGGTCCTTTGTTTATTACCAATGTT
Organism: Verrucomicrobiota bacterium; assembly: GCA_021772675.1. Classification (GTDB taxonomy): domain Bacteria; phylum Verrucomicrobiota; class Lentisphaeria; order JABSQK01; family JAJFLO01; genus JAJFLO01. The sequence goes on from JAJFLO010000434.1 coordinate 1,918, forward strand.
TTGCGCTATTCAAATCGAAGTTTTTCTTTTCAAGATTCCAACGATGCTGGATACACATATTTCGGACGTATTGATATCACCATATGAACATGATTTCTCTTTAGCCTGATTAATTCATGAGATTTCGTCACGAGAGTGCTTAGTTTAGTTTCAACCAATGAGTTATGGAGGTGTGGAGGATGCAGAAATAATACACTATTTCGAATTCTCCAGCTCTTCATAAGTACTTTTATATGAAGCAAAATATGTGCTCGTAGTAGAAATCGCGTGAATTAAACAGGCTAAATCATAAAAATCTATGAGACAATCTATTCCAAAAATAGAATTATCAATTTACTGCCTACTTGCGAATTAATGATACACTTTAACCGCTAACAAACGATGCTGGGATTCAGTCTACATCACCTGTCATTTTGAAGACGCATGAAAAAACAAATAAACTATTTTCATCGGTTGTGTATGACAGGGATGTGTTTTATTCTGTTTGGGGTAGGAGGCTTACTACTTACGTTACTCGTCTTTCCGCTTGTACAACTGACGACGACAGATGAAATAAAAAGAAAATCTCGTTGCCAGCTGATTATTAATAAGTGTTTTCGATTTTTTATTTGGATAGCGCAATTATGTAACCTGGCAACGATTAGGATTGACGGTATCGAAAAACTGACTTCAATAGAAAACGGCCTTGTCATCGCCAATCACCCGACGCTCATTGATGTTGTCATTTTGCTCTCCCTTGTTCCCAATATTGATTGTATTGTAAAACAATCCTTATATAGTAGTATCTGGCTAAAGAAAGTACTACAAGCAGCTGGTTACATACCCAATATTAATCCGGAACAATTGATCGATACGTGCGTAGATCGATTAAAAAATGGGGGGAAATTACTTATATTCCCAGAGGGTACCCGATCGCTCCCTAATGAAATGAGAAAATTCCAGCGCGGTGCCGCAATAATCGCAATAAATTGTGGATGTAAAATTCTGCCTGTCGCAATTACGAGTACTCCTCCATGTTTATCCAAGGAGGAAAAGTGGTATGATATACCAATAGAGCGTCCTTTTATCCATTTGGATGTGGGCAATGCAATTGATTTTTCGGAAACGATTGCAAACTGCCGGAATGATCATATCTCAGCACGAAAATTAACACGAACTTTAGAGGAGTATTTTGAAAAACGATTATACAATGGACTCTCTGATTAAGGAATTAAAACAATTATTAATCGAATCACTTCAACTTGAAGATGTTACGGAACAGGATATTAAGAATGACACCGTCCTTTTTGGCGAGGGTTTGGGATTGGACTCAATCGATGCCCTTGAGTTGGGAATTGCATTAAAAAAGAAATACGGAATTAAAGTTGATGCGAACACCGACGGTATAGGTGAGCATTTTTTAACAATTTCAACATTGGCCTCATTTGTTGAAAACCATATGGCGTAAGCATAGGATCACTAATTATGACAACAAAAGAAGAAGTTTTTCTGCAAATCAAGGAAACACTAATTGATGCTTTTGATGTCGACGAGAGTTCTATTGTTCTCTCAGCACAACTTAATAAGGATTTGGATCTTGACAGTATTGACGCGATAGATCTCGTATTGAAGCTTCAGGAACTTACGGGCAAAAAGGTGTATCCGGAGCAATTTGAAGCGATTACTACAATAGAAGATATGGTTGAAATAGTGTACACGCTTTTGGATGATTAAGAATGAAAGCTTTTTGCACGGCAATATCATTTATAGTTTTCATTATTTATCCATTCTTAATATACTTTGGTGTCGCTCATCTGGAACCGAAGGTAATCGCAGCGATATTGATCCTGTTCCTTTTTCTTAGAATAGTTGCCTTGAAAAGCAGTGATGGCAGTAAATTGCAACAAGCATTTCCAATTTTAGGAACGATAGGAGCCTGTTATATCCTGGTAATATTGTCTAATAGTCAAAAAATTCTCCTGCTACAACCCGTTTTCATCAATCTTGTTTTTCTTTTTATTTTTGGAATTACCCTTTACCGTCCTCCTTCTATTATTGAGAGATATGCCCGCCTTCGAAAATCCGATTTACCTCCTATCGCAATTAACTATTGTCGTAAGGTAACTGTCGTCTGGTGTATATTTTTTGTGATCAATGGAAGTATCGCATTTTTACTCGCAGCAGCCGGATCTCTTTCATTTTGGGCAGTGTATACCGGATTTGTCAGTTATATACTTATTGGATTGCTTATGGGAATTGAGTTTTGTTATCGCAAGATCGTAAAAGTTCCTCAGTTTGAGCAATTTGATTTGCAGCAGACAAATGAGAATAATTGAAAGAAATGCCAAAAATCGATTAGACGCCTGCACGATTATGCATCTCGCAATAATCCATTTTTAACCGCGACCCAACTTTATTGATAGGGGTGTCTATTGTCTAAAAATCAGATCTCGTTAAAGGAAATGGAGTTACAGCTAACCAGCCATTCGTATGTTGAAAAATGTTCTGTTGTCGTTATTGATGTTGAAAGTACGAAGAACAATCAAAACATAGGGGCTTTAATTATTCTTAGTGAACATGGAAAAGAACAGTTAACCTATAAGAACTGTCACGTTATTTCGCAGGAGCTAGAACGTCAGCTTATCAGACAATTCCAAGACCTACCATTTTCGATAAAATGGCACTATGCGAGCACCTTCCCGGAAGGTTCTCAAGAGGTCTTGGGTGAGAAAGTTAAACATTGTTTTCTCAATAAATATGATCCAGAAACAAAACATCCATTATTACTCAAGAAACACATTGTTTCCGATGAGATTATGCTTACATTTATGGTTCCGGAAAAACTTATATATTTCAGTGGGCATTTCCCATCAATTCCAATCGTTCCCGGTGTGACCCAAATCTACTGGGTAATGCACTATGCAAATAAGTATCTAAATGTCTCATCATCGTTTTCCCGAATGGAAGTAGTAAAGTTTCATAACGTACTGGTTCCAGAAGACCATTTTAATATGAAACTTAATTGGCAATCTGCCGACCATACATTGGTTTATCGATTATGGTGGAAGGACAAAAGTATATCCTCCGGGAGACTTGTTTTGCACTAAACCGTTTAACCTGATTAGTTCATGCGGTTTCATTACAAGGGTGCTCGGATTGCTTTAAATTGAGTCTGTATTCAAAATGTGAGTGGTTCCGGGAATGCTTGAGGTTGAGGTCAAAGTAACGCGGTCATTCCTGACTGCGCACATATGATTCAGCCAGGAATGGCCGATTTACTATTTTCCACTCACATTTTGAATACAGACTCTTTAAATCAACGAGAAATGAAGGTTCCGAAGGCGAAGAAATCTGGATGAATTAATCATGTTAGACGTTAACTAATGAAAACTAAAACGAAGGTTGATTTCAATCCTTGCATCATTATTCCGATCTATAACCATAAAGAAACGATTCCCAAGGCGATAAACTGCTTAAAAAAATTTAATATTCCCTGTTTTATCGTTAATGATGGCAACAATAGTGAAACTGTTTCCGTTTTGGATGATATATCCAATAATCATTCCTGGGTTGAAGTAATTCATTTCCCCACGAATCGAGGAAAAGGAGCCGCAGTATGCTTCGGCCAGACTCATGCATTTCAGCAGGGATACACTCATGCATTGCAAGTCGATGCAGACTGTCAGCATACGTTTGCTGATATACCGAAATTTATAGATAGGGCCAGAAAGCATCCAGAGGCTCTTGTAATGGGACATGCTATTTTTTCAGATAGCGTTCCAAAAGTTCGTTATTACGGCAGATATGTTACACATTTCTTTGTCTGGATAGAAACACTTTCATTTGCAATCAAAGACTCCATGTGCGGTTTTCGAGTTTATCCCCTTCGTTTTACCGTCAAATTAGCATCATCGGGTAAAATCGGAAATCGTATGGATTTTGATACGGATATGGCAGTCAGAGTCTACTGGGAAGGAGTGCCGGTAAGCAATATAGACACGGTCGTGAACTATTTTCCTGAAGGTATATCAAATTTCAGAATGATCGGTGATAATTTACTGATTTTCAAAATGCATACTCGCTTAGTTTTCGGGATGTTACTACGAATTCCCAAATTATTTAGCAGAAAAAACAGTGTCATAAAAAATGAATAATATATTAGAAACTGAGGTTGTCATTGAGATTCCATTTCACGATGTGGATGCAATAAAAGTTGCCTGGCATGGCCATTATTTAAAATATATTGAAATCGCACGCACGGCTTTGTATCGGTCAATCAACTATGATTGTCAGCAAATGGAAGAATCGAACTACATCTGGCCAATCATCGAATGCAATCTTCGTTTTATCAAGACGGCTACCTACGGCATGAAAATTAAGGTAACAGCCTCGCTAGTAGAGTATGAGCACCGGGTGAAGATTAAATATATGATTGTTGATGCTCAATCAGGGGATCGTATCTGTAAAGCATACACTGTGCAGGTCGCTGTAAACATGAAAAATAACGAGATGTGTATCGCGTCTCCGGATGTTCTTTTAGAACGACTGGGAGTAAAAACATGAATGCATTTCGAGGTTTATTTTCTTTAATATTTTTATGGATATTGTCTGGCTTCAACATGATTTATTTGGCTTCTGCAGTAGAGGAAGATAAAACGCTCAACACCCATTTTGTTTTTAACCATCCACTAAGCAAAAATCAATCCAAGTTAGATTTCCAATCAATTAGCGATCAATTGCAAAAACAAGACGTATTTAGATCTGATTTTAAGCAGTCAAAATCGATCAAAGCTCTGATGCGGCCTTTAGTCTCGCAAGGGAAGATTGTTTTTTCTAAAGATATGGGGGTCTTTTGGAAAATAAATTCCCCTTTAAAATCCGAATTAGTCTTAAAGCCAGAAGCGATTTTGTATAAAGTAGGCGGTAGCACTAAGTTTGAAACGATCACGGCAAAAGAACGACCAATGATTAGCAAATTCAGTAAACTTTTCCTATCGATTATTGGGAGCAACGCAAAGGCACTTGAAAAACATTTCAAATTGTTCTTTTCCGGTAATCGCGAGCAATGGACACTGGGCCTTATACCTCGAAAAATGGTTATGAAGCGAATTATTGAATGCGCGGTGATAGAGGGTACAATCACTATTGAAAAAATAACATTTACGGATAAAAATACTGACACAACGGAGATTTCATTTACCAATGTTTCCATCGATCCATCATACTTAAGCGATGAGGAGCGTTTACAGTTTGAGAATTAGTACTCATATGCGTTTTATCATTTGGGGAGTTGTCGTTTGCATCATCACAGTATCTCTGTGCGTTCAATTGTATAATGGCATTAACATTTCAACCAACATCTTAGATTTACTACCTGAGTCAAAGCGAGATCCGGTCTTATCCAAATCGATCAGGTCTTTCACCGAAAATATCAGTAAGAATATCATTTTCCTCATAGGCCATGAGGACGAATACATTGCCAGAAAAGCAGCAAAAGAATTCGCTGCAGGGCTTAATAATTCATCATTATTTAGCTCTGTTAGATATCAAATTACAGATGACGATAAAAAGTCATTTTATAGCCTCTATTTTCCTTACCGTCATCAAATTCTATCACCTAAAACTCGCAGTCTGCTGAGCCGTCAAGATGGTGGTAAGCAACTTATACAACGCGCTTTTTTCTCTCTGAGCACACCGCTTTCCGGGTTCTATTCACAGAATATCTCAAATGATCCGTTATTTCTCTTTCCCGAATACGTAAAGTCGATTCCAAAATTAAGTGATAAAACCTTTATTCAAGATGATTTAATCATGGTCAGAGATAATAACACAAACTATGTTATTTTATCAGCGACTACTAGAGACAGCCCTTTTACACGCACAGCCCAAGAAAATGTGATTGAGCTTATCAATGCTTCTGAAATCGGAATAAAAACCAACCACCCGACTATCAATTTTCTCTGGACGGGTGTGTTCAGGTTTGCTGATGAAAGCACGTCAGTGATGCAGCGTGAGATTAGCGTAATCGGAATTGGTTCAATTTTCGGCATTTTATTGCTGATGCTCACCACCTTTAAATCATTTCGGCAATTGCTATTGGCGATTCTTTCTATATTCATAGGGGTTGTCACAGCATTTACAATCTCATACATGCTTTTTCCGAATCTACATCTGCTTACGTTAGTATTTGGCGCTAGCCTTATAGGCGTGTGCATTGACTATTCATTTCATTACTTCAGTGAATCCCTGTTAGGTGATGAATCCTGGACTCCAGAAAACGGATTAAATAAAATCTTTTCGGGAATTACATTGGGAGCTGTAACCAGCATAATTGGATACATTGGTCTTTGTATTGCACCATTCCCAGGACTTCGCCAAATGGCCCTGTTTTCATCAATAGGGATTTTGGCATCATATAGCACTGTTATTTGCTGGTATCCATCACTATCAAAAAAAAACCGGTCTCTTAAGACTCCACTATTATTAAGAGCAAGCAATGCTTATTTGCAATTCTGGGAGCAGTTTAGTCTGAACCGTTGGCGTTGGCTGCCACTAGTAATTATTTTGCTCCTAATCGTGGCTGGATTATCAAAACTTAAGTCTAATGATGATGTTCGTCTTCTTCAGAATATTCCACCACATTTACTTAATAATGAAAAAAGTATTCGTGGTCTAATTGGAGGCTTAGCAGGAGGTCGATTTCTGATTGTTCAAGGTGACACCGCAGAAGAAACTCTACAGCGTGAAGAAAACGTTTCGGAATACCTTTCTCAACTAAAAGAACGTGGAATTATTAAACGGTTCATGGGAATTTCAACGTTAATTCCATCTCAACAAAAACAATTAGAAAACTGGCGGATGCTCAAAGACAATTTAGTAAACCCAGGCAAGCAGGTATTAGAAGAGTTGAACAAGATTGGATTTCCAGACAAAACAATAGACTCATTAACTCATTCACTATCCGAACCTCCCACGAAATATCTCTCTATAAAAGAATGGAATTCTAATTTGTCATCGGAACCATACCGACATCTTTGGCTGGGAGAAATTAACCAAGGCCATGGAACGATTATTCAATTAGATGGTGTGACAAACGAACAAGAGGTTAAGAATTTGGAGGAAATATTTGCTAACGTAAAGTATGTCAATGAAGCAAGCGTTTTTACAGAACTCTTTCAGGGGTATCGGCGTTTTGCATCGAAGCTTGTAATATGTTCTTATGGTGTGATTTTTCTCCTGCTAATTATTCGATATGGAATTAAGAAAGGATTTTTGATCATTCTTTCACCTGTACTGGCAGCATTAATGGCGTTGGCAGTGGCGGGGTTACACACAGGGACATTTAATTTGTTTAATATTATTTCGCTGCTGCTGGTTTTAGGGATTGGGATCGACTATACCATTTTTTTTGCTGAATCAAAGTCAGGGCGTGAAACCGTTATGCTTGCAGTATTGTTATCTGCAATTACATCCATACTTTCGTTCGGTCTGCTGGCATTGACAACAACACCGATTCTTAAATCAATAGGAACAACAATTCTGGTTGGTATTACCGCAGCATTAATATTTTCACCAATGGTACAACAAAGAAGGGAATCGCTTGAGAAAAAAGTTGCTAAGTCAAATTTTTAAGAACGTGCTGGTTATCGCACTTATAGGCATAAATTGCACAGCCTGTTTTTTTCGAAATCGAATTCAAAATCAGACTTCTATTGCGCCATACTTATCATATAAATTGTGTAAGCCGGGTGAATTCCCATACCCTGTCGACATTTTGCAAAAGGTGGAAATACGATATAAGAAACAGGATTTTAATTTTCATTTGAAGGTTGAAACCGACGAAAAGCATATTGCGTTGGTTGGCTTGAATCCCTTTGGCGGTAAAACTTTTTCGATTGTATATGACGAATTTGGCGAAATAAATTATGAATCTCAGTCATTTTATTCCACATCACCATTTCATAAATTTTTATTATCAGATTATCAGATTATTTTTGGGGCTAAGAATTCAGTAGAAAAAGGATTAATTGGGAAAGACATAAACATTTTTGAATACCGTGAAAAGAGAAATGGATTTGTTCGAGAAATAAGACGAAATAAACAACCTGTAATCCGTATTTGGTATACAACAACCAATCGCTGGGATGGCATTGTTAAGCTGGAGCATCTGGAGCGAAATTATACATTTACAATTACCAATCTGCATAAGGAAAATAATTGATAATATAATGAAAGGTGATAAGATTAATTATTCCATATCGGAAGTTCTACATCATGATGAACCAATGATCGTACTCGATAAATTGCTTGATTATGATCAATCATTTGCAGAGTGTGAGGTTAATATCGATAAGAACACTCTTTTTATGCTAGAATCCGGTAAGGTTCCTGGATGGATTGCCCTTGAATTTATGGCCCAGACAATTGCTGCACATGCAGGTGTCTTAGCATTACGCAAAGGAGAAAATCCAAAGATTGGTTTTCTGCTTGGCACTCGACATCTTGAACTTGAAACAAGTGTTTTTACGCAGGGACAAAAATTGCGAGTTAGGGCAGAGTCTCTATCTTCCTGGGAAACTAACGGCTTTGCAGCTTACCAATGCTCCATAACAGATGTTTCACAGAATAAAACACTTATGTCTGGAAAATTAAATGTATTTCAGCCAGATAACATTGATGACTATATTACGGAAAAAAAATTGTAGAATCAACATCCTTGCTGAAGCAGAACCTCAATGCCGTTCAACGATGGACAATCTGTACCTGACCTGTGGTCACGAAAAATCACTTATAACAAACTGTAACTAGCCTGGATTATGCATAAAGTATTGTGATGAGAGTTATTAGATTGCGTGAAATCAATGAGTTATGAATATTATTCGCGTGCAGGCTTCCAGCTCGTAGAGAATAGTGTTGAAAACTCGCCGTGGTAGAAACTATTTTTCGAACCCTTAGAAATTTATAACTCGTTGATATTATGTGATATAATGACTCGTAATAGAAAGTTTATGAATTATTCAGGCTAGTGAAACAAAAAATAAATTGAAAAATTAGGAACGTAGAAAATATGAAAAAGTCTGTCCTAATAACCGGATCAGGTAGCGGAATCGGTAAATCTATCGCAGCCAAATTAGCGCAAGATGGATTTAATATTGTCGCCCACTATAATCGCAATAAAGCGGGTGCAGAAGAAACACTTAAAATCGCTGAAAAATCAGGTTCTCAGGGGCGGTTGTTACATTTTGATGTTACTGATCACGACGTATGTAAGGAAAAACTAATAAATGATATCACCGCAAACGGTGCATATTACGGCGTTGTGTGCAATGCTGGAATTGCTATAGATCAGCCATTCCCTGCGATGAAATCTGATGATTGGGATCGAGTGATTAGAACAAACCTCGACGGTTTTTATAATGTACTAAACCCACTCACCATGCCAATGGTTCAGGCACGGCAAGGAGGCCGGATTGTCACGATTGCATCAGTGTCAGGAATTATGGGAAATAGAGGGCAGGTAAACTACAGTGCAGCAAAGGCAGGGATCATTGGCGCGACAAAAGCATTGGCTCTGGAGCTTGCAAAACGAAAAATTACAGTAAACTGCGTCGCTCCTGGTTTAATCGAAACATCGATGGTTACCATAGAAGACCCGACCATGAAAGAGATTGTCAAGATGATACCGATGAAACGCGCTGGCAAACCAGAAGAAGTCGCCGGGTTAGTAAGTTATCTGTTTTCTGACGCAGCAGCGTATGTCACCCGTCAGGTCATCTCAATAAATGGAGGATTGATCTGATGAATCGAGTCGTTGTTACTGGTATGGGAGCGATCTGCCCACTGGGAAATGATTGGTCAGTTGTAGAAAAAAAGATTCGTGAGAAAAAAAATGGCATTAGAATAATTCCAGAGTGGGATGCAATCAATGGTCTTTTGACCCGCTTAGCGGCACCGGTAGATTTTGAGATTCCAGAACACTATTCTCGCAAAAAGACCCGGGGGATGGCTCGTGTAGCACTTATGGCTACGAGGGTGTCAGAGCTCGCGTTACTTGACGCTGGACTATTAGATGATCCGGAAATTCAGAATGGATCTATGGGGGTTGCTTATGGATCGTCATCAGGAGGTACAGAGGCCACTGGTAAAATGGTCGGGATTCGTACGAACAATTCGTTAAAGGGAATTTCATCGACGACTTATATTGAAATGATGAGTCACACGAATGCGGTGAATGTTAGCTTATTTTTTGGTATGAAAGGACGGATTATCCCAACCTCCACAGCATGTACATCTGGAAGTCTTGGAATTGGTTACGCCTACGAAGCCATTAAATGCGGACATCAGAGCATGATGGTCGCTGGAGGTTCTGAAGAGCTTGATGTAACGGAAGCAGCTGTTTTTGATGTCATGTTTGCAACTAGTACCAAGAATGATAAACCGGAATCTACGCCGTCCCCATTTGATAAAGATCGAGATGGTCTCGTTGTCGGAGAAGGTGCGTGTACATTAATTTTAGAGGATTTAGAACATGCAAAATTAAGAGGTGCCAAAATCTATGCGGAAATTGTTGGTTTTGGTACAAATTCGGATGGGGTTCACCTAACAAATCCATGTCATGAAACGATGAAGATAGCAATGGAGCTCAGTCTTAAAAACGCTAATTTGAAGCCTGAAGATATCAATTATGTAAATGCTCATGCTACAGGAACTACTCTTGGCGATATTGCTGAAAGTACGGCCACAAATAATCTCTTTGGGAAAAACGTCTATATCAATTCAATGAAAAGTTATGTTGGCCATACATTGGGAGCGAGTGGTTCATTAGAAGCATGGTTCTCGATTAATATGATGAACAATAACTGGTATGCACCGACATTGAATCTTAAAAATGTTGATAGACGATGCTTAGACCTTAATTATATTATTGGTAACGGCGTAGAACTAGATCTTGAGTTTGTTATGAGCAATAATTTCGCTTTTGGTGGCATCAATACATCATTAATTTTCAAACGCTGGAATTAGCTCTCAATTCTCACGCCGTAGATTCTTTGATTTTTTCAATTAATGATTTCAATATTCGAAAATAGTCTTTCCTGCTGTCATAAATATCTTGAGCAACAGCTTCAATATAAGTGTGCGATGATATTTATTTTATCAGTCAAATCACACAGTGAGCCACACATTCCACACCCCTTTCGCGGCCTACTGAGTCTTTTTTCGGAGGGTCGTTACGTAGGCGATCGCAGCCTAACAAAAACGTTTTCGGATACATCTACCCCACATTCCCCACCTTTTTTAGTTCCTTTTTTTAGCAATTATATGTCTGTAATCTATCTGTTTAAAAGCAGATTGACTTAATCGTGTTTATTACTCCTTTTTTGTGGGGATTACAGGTTCAAACTGGAATTCAGGGT
>JAJFLO010000435.1 GCA_021772675.1 Verrucomicrobiota bacterium
CTTCTTTGAAACTTAAACCGGTTTTGAGGCTGACTGCACGATTATCTTAATCATAATCTTACTCTTAATCTTGATCAAAAAACGGTTCAAAGTTTCCTCTTATATTAACCAAGACCGAGAATCGGAGGCCTTGATAGTCGCTTCTTTGAAACTTAAAGTTTCTTAGGTTTCGGGTGTCAGTGTTCAGGTGTCAAAAACCTGTGTTAGTGATCTTGAATCTTCTGACACCTGAAACCAAGTTTCGTTTTATATTAACAGAGGCCGCGTTAGCAGACTCGGAAGTTGCTTCTCTGAAAATTAATTACTACTTCTTATTATTGAGTGTGTATTCAAAATTTGAGTGACTCTGGTGAATGCCGGGTTGAGGTAAAAGTAACGCGGTCATTCCTGGCTGCGCACATGTTATTCAGCCAGGAATGGCCGATTTACTATTTGTCACTCACATTTTGAATACACACTCATATTATTTATATGTTCACTTTTTATTTAGAATGTCTAACTTGAATAATTCACAAACTTTCGTAGTGAGAGTCATTAGATTGCGTGAGATCAATGGGTTATGAATTTTATCCGCGTACAGGAATAGTGAACTATTTCGAACCCGGATAATTTTGTAACCCATTGATATCGCATGATATTATGGCTCGTAATAGAAAGTTTATGAATTATTCAGGCAAAGGATCAACCATGAAAAAAATTGATAATGGCGGTATTACCAGCCCGAAAGGGTTTAAAGCTGCCGGTGTTGCCGCGGGTCTTAAGCGCAGCGGAAAAAAAGATATAGCTGTCATTTATACAGAATCTCCTGCAAACTTTGCGGGCGCATTTACTTCAAATAAATTATGCGCGTCTTCTATTGACTATTGTAGACGAGTCGTTGAGAGATCTGATACGATTCATGCTATTGCAATTAACAGTGGCAATGCAAATGCATGTACAGGAGACCAGGGAGTAGCTGATACAGAGTTAATGGCATCCGAACTTGCTAAACATTTAAATATCAAGAATGACCAGGTCATGATATCCTCAACCGGAGTTATTGGCGTTCCTTTACCTATAGATAAGATCACTCACGGACTCAAACAGGCAGTCGATAAATTATCATTTGCTGGTGGGGAGGATGCAGCACAAGCAATAATGACTACCGATACCATACACAAAGCCATCGCGGTTAGTATCGACGTAGATGGATATCCGGTTACTATCGGGGGTATTGCAAAAGGAGCTGGAATGATTGCACCAAAAATGAAAATGCCACAACCACATGCAACAATGCTTGCTTATATAACAACAGATGCAGCCATTGAACCTGATTGTCTAAGGCATTGCCTGGTAAACTCACTTCACGGCTCTTTCAACAGGATCACGGTTGATGGAGATACCAGTACCAATGACACCGTTATAACTATGGCTAATGGCGCTGCAGGGAATCCAATTATTAAAACAGGTGCTGCGGAAGCTGAACTATTTTCCGAAGCGTTCAGTTATGTTGCAATGAACCTTGCCAAAAAAATTGTATTGGATGGAGAAGGTGCAACAAAATTTGTAAATGTTACAGTGAAGAACGCTAAATCTGAATCACAAGCCAGGCAATGCGCATTCGCCATTGCGAATTCACTGTTATGCAAGACGGCTTGGTTTGGAGCTGATCCTAACTGGGGAAGGATACTTGATGTGATTGGTTATAGTGAGATCGATATTGACTCCGGCAACATAAGTGTTTTTTACGATGACTTAGTTATTGTCGAAAAGAGTCAAGGAACTTCAACACCTGTTTCCGATCAAATCGCAGTCTTAAAACAGAAGGAATTTAACGTCACCGTCGATGTTGGAGTCGGGAACAGTGAGTTTTCTGTTTGGACATGTGATCTATCTTATGATTACATCAAAATAAACGCAGAGTATCATACATAATTATTTTAGAATTCGGATTGCAGATATATGATTATGTTGGTATGTATAATGGTTAACTTTAGAAGGTTTATTAAATCAGCACCCATAAATCTGAAATTTGATACAAAGGCGTGGTAGCCAAGTGGTTAGGCAGGGGTCTGCAAAACCTCGGACACCGGTTCGAATCCGGTCCACGCCTCCAGTTTGACATAATTCGCAGACTAGGATGGGCTTAGCCCGGTTTTCTCACAAACTTTGTTGTGAGAAATCCGGCTTAATTTAGAAATCCTTCGATATATGACTTTATGAGATCAGGATCACATCGGGAACATGGATTAGAACTTGTTGTTGTTACTAGGTTTTGAATCATGTCTTCACCTCTGAAGCCGGCAAGATAGCGAAGTATAACCATACCATCTGATGATTTATCTTGAAGACCGTTAGTATCGATATCCAGAATGGATTCTGAAATAAGCAAATTCAGGTAACTTGCTATTTCTTCAGCTGTACATCTTGAACAAGATGGAGCTACCACGCTCTCAACTAATTTTTCACCTCGTAGTCCTGAAAGATAGTGGATAATCAAAAGACCGTCTGTTAACATGGTCACCTGCGAGCTGCCATCAATATCTAATGACAGTTCACGTGATTGTATTACCGAAATTCGTTGTGTACAGGTTGTCTCAACATTGCAGGTTTCCGGCAATGCCCACACTCGCTCGATTATTGCTGTGCAACCGTTGATAATTGATTCATTATCTGTAAAGGTTAATTCGGTCGATACTGAACAACCTCCGGAAGTCGTGGCCTTTCCCAGCCGTATGTTTTCGTCTGGATTTCTAGAATGACTACACAAAATCATGACGTCTTCCGGGCATTCCAACGTGTTGCCGATAATGCTTTGAAGATTTGGTTCAAAGAAATACGCTGATCCTGAACTAATACCGTTACTCGTGTCACCATCTGCTCCTACAACAAACGATGTGTCTGTAACCGAAACGGAACGACCGAACTGATCTCCTGAATGACCGTTCGTTGATGTTATGTCGTCCAATTCCAACCATGTTCCACTGTTCTTCTTGTCACTAAATATGTGAATTCTACCACGGTTCTGCAGATCTACATCGTCTCCTGGAGCGCCAATAATGATCACGTCGTCGCCAATCGCTACTGATGCGCCAAACCAGGCATCGTCTTGGCCATCATCAGCTATTATTTTCTCAACCTGTTGCCAAGGCATATTCGGGTTGGTATCAAGTTTGAAAATATAGACGGCTCCTGAATCCAGACCATTGTCATCGTCGAACCTGGCGCCAACCGCCAAAATGTCGTTTTCGATTGCAACTGAGAATCCAAAATGATCTCCTTCTTCAGCATCACTGGCTTGGAGCTTCTGAATTTCACCCCAGTTGTTAGTTCCACCGGTGTCACGATTGTAAATATATGCAGCACCGCCGTTGCTGTCACTGGTAAAATCATCACCGTCAAATCGAGCGCCTACAACAGCATAATTTCCATTGATATCGACAGCAAATCCGAAAGAATCTTTCGTTGCTCCGTCACTCGCAAAAAGTTTGGCTATTTGACGCCATTTTGTGCTGCTTCCTGAATCTCTTTGAAATATATACGCTGTACCGGAATCAGCCCCGTTATCGTCATTTGTAAAGGCACCAACTATGATCGATTCACCGTCAATGGCAACTGAGATACCAAAGGCATCTTCATTGTTTTCGGCTAGTGCTGTTAATTTTGTTTCTTCAATCCAATGCCCCTCGCCATTGTTTATACGTTGAAACACATAGGCAGCCCCCGAGTTGAAACTGATGGTTCCATCCTTCAGAAATGCACCGACTACAATTGTATCTCCAAAAATTGCGACAGCCCTGCCAAATCGATCCCCATCCTTCGCATCACTCGCAAATAACTGATCAGTCAATACCCAATCTTGCTTGTCGTTGGGACTTTGTTGGTAAACAAATGCGGAGCCGGAATTCAGACCACGATTATCGTCACGGGGAACTCCAATAACTGCTGTCTTGCCATCAATGGCCACCGAAAAACCAAATCGGTCGCCGTCTTCTCCACTATTCTCTAAAAAGTGATGTTTTGGTGTTGATATTGAAAACGTTTCAAGGCTGCCGACCATTCCTTGAGAATCGGAAAGAGTAAAGGAAAAACTATCGTCGATTATCAGTTCATTATTTGGCAGGAATAAAATTTGTCCACTGTCGATGTCGTCCTGAGAGAATGTGTCACCCACATTGAGAATCAGCGTTTCTTTTCTCAGAGTACCCTGCTGTGGTGCGCTCGTAATCGTGTATAGTGGTGATGATGTGAATGGGGTGTCGACGTCGGTTGAAAATAGTATTGATTCGTCAATTATTTTTGACTCCAATGATGTCAGGACTAAGCCTTTGTTTATTGTGATTTTTGGAGCGTCGTTAATGGAATTTACAACAATGCTGGCTGTTTCAGAATCAGTGCTGAAACCTGTTACTCCACCGGTTTCAGCAATATCATCGAAAGTGCCGGGAATACCATGAGTCTGGTCCCATGCGACAAAGCTGAATGCGAATCGAACAATTCCGTTAAAATCAGGTAGTGGTGAAAATCGAATAATCGTGTTGGGACCAAAAAGGAGTACAGTGTTTTCAGTTAATTGTGTTATTTCTTTCCATGCAGAAACTTGATCTTTTTTATATTGCCAAACCCCATTAGCCGTGTCTACTGATGTGACTCCAATCCCGACAGTATTCCCATCCTCATCGGATATGCCGCTATTAGCCAATCGAGAAATCAGGTGACTTACTGACAATCCGGCACTGTCAACATTATCTTCATCTATTGCGTCAAAAAATATCTCCCCGGATGAATCTAATATTGGAGCATGATTGGATTGACCCTGTAGAGGAAAAATATAGACAGAACCTGTATTAGATTGATTCCCGTCATCGCCCGGAGAACCCGCGAAAACAGTGCGTCCACTTATTGCAACAGATTTACTGAAAAGGTCATCAGCCATTCCGTCTTGTGGATAGAGTTTTCGTAATAGGCTCCAGGTATCATTGGTTCCGCGAATACGCTCAAAGACATATGCGGAACCCGACTTATTGTCATTGGGATTATCTATTGATTTCCCCACTACAATTGTATTGCCATGAATTGATACAGCGTTTCCGAAGCCGCCAGGCGATGTGCCTGAATCTGGAATTGTAATTTTTGTATCTTCGATCCATTGGCTATTGCTTTCTCTAAACACATAGGCAGCACCAGCGTCTAATTCCTGATCGTCCGCTTTATCAGCCCCGATTAAAATTAGTCCACCACTGATATCAACTGAATTACCAAAATTATCATCGGCCATCCCATCACCAGCATGAAATTTGTCTGTATTAACCCAATTACTGAATTCATTTTGTAAGAAAAGATAAGCTGCACCAATCCGAACACTACCCTGCAAATCTCCAGGTGCTCCAATAATCACACGTTCGCCATTAATCGCCAAAGAGTCACCAAATCGGGCGTCGTTAACCCCTTTTGAAGCTGTTAAAAATCCTGAATTCTGCCAGATTGAACTTGATTCATCGCTTCGATTAAAAACATACACTTTACCAGCAGTGAGACCGCCATGAATGCTGCCAGGGGCACCAATCATAATAACATTACCGCGAACCGCGACCACATTTCCGAATTTATCTGTTTCATGACCTCCCTGACCTATTGAAACTAATCTATTGGTTTGGGCCCACTGATTGTTTACACTGGATCGATTGAATACATAAGCTGCTCCCGAAGAAGATTGCCCTCCATTTAGATTTGCTGAAGCAATGACAATTGTATTTCCATTTATGGCAACATCAATTCCAAATTGATTCCCGGCAAAAGGATCATTCGGCAGCAATTCAGCTGAAAATAACCATGTATATTGATCATTTGGATCCCGATTGTAGACGTAGGCGGCGCCGGAATCAATACCGTTAACGTTACTATTACCAACGCCCACAACAAGGATATCTCCGTGCACAGCCATTGCGTCTCCGAAATGTTCGCTGGTCGCTTGATTTTGAGCAGATATTTTGAACACGTTTGGCAATGTTCGCTGAATTAAAAAAGTAAATACTCTGCTGACCGTTCCGATTGTATTTTCAATGGTGAAGCTGAAGTCCTCAACTGTCGGTGAATCGGTATTTGTGGTGTAGGAAATTCCATTATTATTGATATCTTGCTGAGTAAATGTTTCGCCTACATTTAAGGACCCACCGCCTTTTTGTAATGTCCCGGCTACTGCTAAATCTGTAATTCTATAAATAATTTCATTGGTATTATCAGTGTCAACGTCCACTGCTTGCAACTTTGTATTATCTATTAATATGGTGCTTTCAGGAGAAGTGATAATCCCGGAGTTGCGTAAGAGTGTTGGTGCATCATTTACGGAATTAACTGTAATTTTGACAGATTCACTAGTTGAACTAAAAGCCGAATCATTCGCGGGCGAAGATGCGTCGAATATCATTCCATTTACCCCTTGAGTTTGATCCCATGCACGTATAAAAATGGCTTGATCAACAGGTCCGTTAAAGTTTTCATCAGGTATAAATCGAATAAACGCATCTGGTGATAATAATAAAGCGGTTGTCTCGTCAACGGCTTGCAGGGCTACCCAGGTTGCCACTGTATTGTTCATTTTGAATTCCCATGTTCCATGACTATCGTCTACGCTAATGACTGCGATTCCAGGAATATGATTATCAATGTCGGTAATCCCTATTCCCCCAAGGCGTGTAATAATGTCCGAAACAGACGTGCCATCGTTGTTAATATCGTCTTCATCAATTGAAGTTAAAAAAGGTTCACCGGATGAGTCTAGCACAGGCGGATGATTTTGATTTACAGAAAAAACGACTCCGCTCACGGCTTCTCCAGAACTATGGCTTCCAAGTGTGCTAACGCTAACCGTTTCATTTTCCAGTGAAACGAACTGTCCCAATTGAGATGTTTCAGTGGTTGGTTGAGCGACTAGGTTCGATTGGATCCATTGACTACTCGCGGAAGCATCTCGATTAAATATATAAACGGTGCCATTTCCTTTACCCGGAGCACTAATTGCCAGTACGTCTCCATCCATACCTATGGCTGTCCCGAATTGATCAAAACGCCCCCCAGCTGTAGCTGTTATTTTACTAAGCTGTGTCCATTGGTCTGGCTGACTTTGACTGATTGAAAAGATATACACTGAACCGGATGAGGACTCCATGTCATCATCTCCAATCGCGCCTATCGAAAGCTCTGATCCATTGTAGGCAATTGATGTACCAAATAAATCCCCACTTGCACCATCATCCGCTACTATTTTCGCGACTTGAGTCCAGCCGATGCCGGGATCACTGTCACGTTGAAACATGAATACGGCTCCCTTTTGATCTGCGGATCTGTTCCCAATCCATATAAGATCATTAAAGATTCTTATTTTAGGAACACCAAAAAGTTCACCTGTAGCAGGAGTCAATCGTGTTGTTTGCCCCCATTGATTCGTGCCGTTTTGATTTCGTTCAAAAATATATACTGATTGGACTAGATCACTGCCAGTTCCACTTATGGCAATGGTATCCTTATGGATTGCCACTTCACTACCAAAAAAGCTGTCCCGAGTCCGATCATTTGCGATCAGTTTTTTGCTCTGCCCCCAATTGTTGGAACCACCGTGATTTCGCTCAAACACGTATGCCGCGCCAGCGCTAACGAGTTCAAATGGGTCCGCCAGCCACGCACCACCAACGACAGTATCCCCGCTGATGGCCATTGCCTTACCAAACCGATCAAATAGTACGGCATCAGATGGCCAAATTTTCTTAACCTGACCCCAGTTATTGCTACCTCCATGGTTTTTTTCAAAGATATAGCCTGCTCCTGACCACCTTCCTCGAGGGCTGCTAAATTCGAATCCAATTATGACTGTATCTTCGGTTCCGGCCATAGACGTTGCTATTACGTCAGTTTCATCACTTTTAATCAAATTAACCAATGGACTGACGATTAAATTCCCTGCCGCCGAGAGTACAGTGGGTTGTAGGAGAACAATTAATGTCATAAAAACGGACAGATCTAGCAAAATGAAATTTCTTACAGAAATTGGCATACTAATTATTTTTATAATGCAGGCTAGCAACATGGTAAATTTTCTTGGGGGCAAATGCTCCATGCAATGATCGACCCCAGTTAGTAAAAAATCAGAAATCTACGAAGATTTGAAACTTGAAAATGTATCAGATGATTTTCTGGTGAGTTTATACATATTCATTTGGTTCACTACAAATTTATTTGCACCCACAATTTCAGTGTCACCTGATTATACTGCAAGCAGTAGGTTTTTCGGTAACCGTTCACGGGGTTCAAAGTTCAGGAGTTCACGGTTTCCGCTGCTGCGGGTTGAAAAGCCGAAACTCAGAACTCTGAAGTATGTGTACTCATTGACCGGTAATCATATAAGCGTGTTGTTAGTCTTTTTTAAATTTAACCGGCTGCGCCGGGGTTTCCTATCACAATAATAGACAAAATCAATCCTGCTCACAAGCGGAACTGTACTCCGAACCTCTCATGCTATAAATTTAATTGCAGCTCGTTCGTAGTCCCGCCTTCAGGCGGAAGTTTCAGGAGAGCTTCAGCGATTTCCTATGATAGAATGTCCTCGCTGAAGCATCGTTCAGGCTTCCGCCTGAAGTCGGGACTACAAACGAGACACGCTCCTTTTCTCCGTCATCCCAGCTATCATAAAACTACTCTTTTATACCTTGCTCACAAAGTGTACGGAAAACTTTCTGGCCAAAAACTACAAAAAATATTATTCGTAAAACTTTAAAAATAAGATGAAATTTAATTATAGTGACCCTTTTTCTATTTTTCCTGCTATATAGTGTCTGTCCAGAAATGGCAAAAAGTAAAGCCGACATTCCTGTTTGCTAACCCAGTTTATTGCTCAGGCAGAAATGCCCGAGTAATGTTAAGTTTTGTATTATGTGAAGTTTTTTACAAACTGAGCTTAGCCTCACCATGATAAAGGCTGAAAACTTCACATAACATAACCTGCTTATGCTGAATTTGCCATTTTCTGGACAGACACTAATTTATAAGTTTTGCTAAAATTAAGACTTAGGAGAATTAAGTTGGCAAGTTTTACTTTCATCCATACTGCTGATATTCATTTAGATAGCCCGTTAAGAGGTTTGTCTAAATATGAAGGAGCACCGGTTGATCTGTTACGTTCAGCGACTCGTGAAGCATTCACTGGCTTGATTGATGAAGCAATCAATTGTGAAATTGATTTCATGGTCATTTCTGGTGATCTATATGATGGAGATTGGAAGGATTATAACACCGGTTTGTTTTTTTCCAGGGAAATGGGGCGCTTAAGCAAAGTCAATATTCCAGTATTCCTCATATACGGGAACCATGATGCTGAGAGTGAAATCACCAAACAACTGTCTCTTCCTAAAAATGTTAAAGCATTTTCCGCCAAAAAACCGGAAACCTATTATTTAGACCCGATTAAAGTTGCTTTACATGGCCAAAGTTTTCTTAATGCAGAAACTACTGAAAACCTGGCGATAAACTACCCAGGCTACTCCGAAGATTATTTTAATATTGGAGTTTTACATACTGCTGTTGAAGGAGATTCTGCACATGCGAGATATGCACCATGCTCACTGGATGATCTTAAAAGTAAAGGATATGACTATTGGGCTTTGGGGCATGTACATACATACAAAACGCTTTGTGAGGATCCATGGATCATTTTTTCTGGTAATCTTCAAGGAAGGCATATACGAGAAACGGGACCTTGCGGAGCAGTTCTTGCTACAGTCAATAATGGCCAGTGTTCTGTCGAACGTATCTTTAAGGATACATTACGCTGGTACGACCTTACTGTGGATGTGAATGCAGCAAAGACTTTGGATGACGTTGTTCAATTGGCAAAAAAAAATTTAGAGGCTTTGCTAGCTGGGCAGTCGTCTAAATTACCTAAGGCTGTTCGGGTTACGCTGGTTGGTCGCACCAGTGCTCATGGTGAATTATTTGGTTTGGAGTCACAACTCCGCTTAGAGATTCTCAGTCAGGCAAATGCGCTTGGCGACGAGGATCTCTGGATTGAGAAAGTATGTACTAAAACGATGCCGGATCATGATCCAGAAACGTTAGCGGCTCGTTCTGATGCGATCCATGACCTTCAGGAAATGTTGGAGGATGCAGATAAAGATACTGAACTCATGCAACATATTTCCGATGAATTACAAGACTTAGTAAGCAAGGCGCCAAAAGAACTTATCGATGTAGTTCCTGAGCTTGAAGAGATAAGAAAACGTAACATTACAGAATTAATAAAATCAGTATCTCCAGGTCTTATTGCAAGACTGGAATGCGAGAATTAAGGAAGTGGCCCACCAGTGGGTTTAATTCTCCGACGGTTGACGTGTTCTTTAGAACACTCTCGTCAATGCGAGCTGTCTCATTCTGGATTTGCTAGGATTTCGGCTGCGTCGAAGTAACTTTATGACTCATATTTTAGGTTTCATTTTTGATTTGTTAAAGTAACTCGGCCATTCCTGGCTGAGATGCCTTGTGATTTGCGCAGCCAGGAATGACCGCGTTACTCAGATTTGATTGCAAGTTAACCATATTTGAATAACAAATCAAAAATGAAACCTAAAATGTGAGTTATTAGCTAAGTATTTAGAAGATACTCGTGGGCTTAGCCCAAGGAATTTCATTAATTATGGAGTCGACTTAATGCGTTTACAGCATCTTAATCTAATCCGTTATGGAAAATTTACGGATAAGTCTATTGATATCCCCCCAGGAAAACTAGATTTCCATCTGTTTGTAGGTAACAATGAAGCCGGTAAGTCAACTGTACGCAATGCAATAACTGATCTTCTTTTTGGTATAGAACCCAGATCTCGATTTAATTTTATACACCACCACAATGAAATGTGTTTGGGAGCGGTAATACATGAAGGTAGTAACGAGATCGAGTTTCAACGGGTAAAAAAGAATAAACAATCACTTATAGATGAAAACGGTGCAGCGTTACCTGAAGATCTGTTGGCATCGTGTTGCGGGCATATGGATCGTTCATCGTTCGAACGAGATTTTTGCTTGAATCATGCAAAACTGGTAAAAGGTGGTCAAAATATTTTGCATGCTAAAGATGATGTTGGACAAATGCTTTTTGAAGCCTCAGCAGGTCTTGGAGCATTCGGTGATTTCCGCGATCAACTTAACGACGAAGCAAAAAAAATATGGGCTAAACGTAAATCGGATAACCTCTATTATTATAAAGCCCTGGCTGATTACAACGACGCGAAACGATCTCTCAAAGAGTTTACAGTCCGTGCCAAAGTTTGGAAACAAGAAAATGACACTGTTGAAGAGGCTGTTGATGCATTAAATATCGCTATAAATGACTATCATGATTTGGAGCTTGAAAGAACTCGCCTTGAGCGCATACGTCGCGTAGCGCCACACCTTCAAACATGGCAAACAAAACTTCAGGAAAAAGCATCTCTTGGTGAGGTTGTTGTCTTACCGGAATCCGCATCTGAGGAACTCTCTCATGCTGAAATAGATTTAGTGAAAACCGAGAAAGCTTTGGAAAAATGCCAAGTTTTTATAGATAACAAAACAGAAGAAAAGAATGCGATTGTCATTGACGAAACAATCTTAGGCCATGAGAAACAGATTATTGACGTGGAAGAACAACGGCTCAAAGTCAAAGATTATCCGGGTGATATTGTAAAACGTGAGGCTGAAGCAAAAACAATACGCGATGCTCTAGAGAACACCATTCAGCAACTTGGATGGGGTGATGTCACTATAGAAAATCTCAAAAGTCACATTCCGTCTCAAATTGTTCAAGCTGAAATTAAGGATCTGTTGCAGAAACACGGGCGTCTTGAAGAAGCATTATCCAATACGACAGATGCGGTAAAAGAGCAGGAAATCGACTGCGATAATTTGCAAGAAAAAATTTCTAAAATCCCTGATAATGTGTCGCCGGCACAATTACAGGCAGTTCTTGCCGATGCACAATCTTTGGGGAATATAGAGGAAAAGAAAGCGGAAATACAAGCATCTATAAGCGAAACGTCTCAACGTCTTAATCATGAGATAAAAAATAAACTAATACCCTGGTCAGGAACAATGGAAGAATTACAGGAATTGGTAATTCCAGATGAAGAGTCGATCCAAAATCTGCAAAACCGCGAACAAGAAATTATTAACAAAATAGATGCAAATCAAGAAGAAATTGAAGACACAGACAAAAAAGTAAAAACTTTTCAACTTAAAAAGTCTCAATTTCAGAATACACAAAATCCAGTTACACAGGAAGAAATTGCCCGCTTACGAAAGACTCGCGACGATCTATGGCAACAGATTAAGACCGGTGATAAAACACTGCTTGAAGAAGCTCTGCAATATGAAAACAACATTGCAAAAGCAGATGAAGGAGCTGATCAACGATATTATCGAGCCGCCGATGTGCAAAGATTAGAAGCATTCCATAACAGTATTGAGGAATTACAGCTTAACCTACAGGGACTTGAACAAACTGCGGAGAAAAACAAGGTAGAATACGATAAAATAAAAACAGAAATAAATGAAATACTTGGGAAATTCGGAATCAACAGCCCCGCCGCAGCCGAGTCCCGCATGCGGGACGAGACAGCTCGTACCGCTGATGCGGTAACGAGAGTCCGTCTTACGGACGTCAACCAGCGGGGTATGACACCGAAAGAAACCGATTGCAACGACGCAACCGTGGGGGAATTAAACCCACTGGTGGTGGAAACATCCGCATTCCTGAAATGGGTTCAACATGCCGAAAAAGCCCTTGACCTATATCTATCTCTGACAGACACTCAAAGACAATTAACGTGTCTTGAAGAAAGAGAAAAAATCATCAGTTCAAAACTTCGAAAGGTGTTGGTAGATTCTGGTCTTTCCAATGACAAAACCAGTAGTTTGTCTCTGAATGGGTTAACAACACTAACGAATGAACTGATTCTGGAAGCTCAAAGTTCTAAAACAAAAAAGATCGATCTTCAAGAGGCCATCACCAAGGCAAACATAAAATTGGTAAGCTTACAAAAGAAGGAAGAAACAGCAACATCTGACTTGGACCAATGGAATGCCAGATGGCGAATACAACTATCAAAAGCTAACCTTTCAGAAGATATCGGTGTTTCAGGATCCCAAAGTGCCTTGGATTTAATAACAAAGTTGGTGGGGGATTCTGAAAAACTTCAGGACTTGACGATATCTCGTATTGAAGCGATGCAGCATGATCTTGATGACTATAAAAACAGGGTCACAACAATTACATCAAAAATAACCATTAAAAAAGACAGCTTAACAACAGACCAGATTTCTATTGAACTATCTGCTAGATTGGACAAGGCCAAAAATGACAAAGTCCATCTTAATAGACTGCTTTCTGAACTTTCAAATAATGATAAGATTCGAGAAGATTTGATTCTTCAGAAAGAAAGTGTTGAAGCAAATATAAAACCTCTGATGACACAGACAAATTCCAAAGATGTGGATGCACTTCGTGTAGCGATCAACATGTCAGATAAGGTTCGAGGCATTGAAAATGACATAAAAGAAGCAGAACAGATAATTTTGGATATTGGGGACGGACTGCCTCTAAACGAACTTGAAACAGAGATTGAAAATGAAGACCTTAAATCAATCAATGTCCGGTTAAAAGAAATTTCAAATAAGCTTAATGAAGCAATTGCATTAAAAGATAAATGCTTACTGACCAAAAAGGAAGCTGAAGACAATAGGTCAAAAATTTGTGGTCAAGCCGATGCTGCAGATGCAGAATCACAACGCCAGGAAGCGTTGTCCTCCATGGCCAATCATACTCAGAGATATATAAAGATTTTTATAGCCGAACAGCTTTTGAAATGGGCAATAAATCGCTTCAGAGAAGAAAAACAAGGCCCGTTATTACAAAGAGCCAGTGAAATATTTTCAATGCTTACACTCGGATCATTTGAAAAACTTACAATTGATAATGAAAATGACGATATGCAATTAATGGGGCGCAGGCCGAATGGGCAGTACGTTGATTTTGAAGGGTTAAGCGAAGGTACTGGTGATCAACTTTATCTTGCTTTACGACTCGCGGCAGTTGAACTGCAACTGCAGAACATGCAAGCATTACCCTTTATTGCTGATGATCTCTTTATAAATTATGATGATAAGAGATCCGCTGCCGGTTTCCAGGCTCTTGCTGAATTGGCGACAAAGGCCCAGGTGATCTTTTTTACTCATCATGATCACTTAATTGAAGTAGCTCGTAATGCTGTTGGATCAAAATTAAATATCGTACAGCTTTGAACTTCAGAAACATCCTTGACCTTTTTAAATGCCCTTTAGGGTGGCCGAGAGCTTTCAATACTAATTTGGTGAATGACTTTTAGTAAATTGAAATTTCTTTCATTAAAACTTAATACTAAAGGTCCTCTCCCTCATAACCCTCAGAGCTGACGAAGGAGTACATTCGATCCTTCATCACTTTTGCATCTGGCCTCTCGCAGAATTTATCATATGGCGTAGAACGCGATTGCTATCGTAAGAACGTTACACTCACAGTTTCCCGAAGCCGGCGACATTGAATGACGGGCTGGAGCAATGGATGCTCTGAAAGCAGCACACCTAGATGCAGCAAGCATTACGGCCATTATATCTGCCAACCTGCAGATAAATACTTCAAAATGAAGCAAACAGGAAAATTAGGGTCAGGTCTCTATAAATTCTAGATGCTATTTAGATAATCTGCCAAATCGTCATATAATCCTGATCGATTTGAAAAACTAGCGTAATTTGTTGCTTGCTCAAGCCATTCTATAGTCGTAGGAAGCATCGTTTTCACATATTTAACTAAATGTTCCGTGGTGATAATCTGACTTTTACCTGTTTTCATTTCTTCAAGCATTGCACTTTCAGCAACCCTGCCAACTAGTGCCTCAATATCTGCTCCAGAAAATCTATCCGTAAGTTTTGCAATTTTTTTTAGATCAATATCAGTTATGGGCAGGTCATCTAAATGAATTTTAAGAATGGCTTGGCGAGCTTCAACATCTGGCGGCGGAACAAAAACTACATGACCAAACCGACCGGGCCTTCTGAAAGCACTATCCACTCGCCAGGGCATATTTGTTGCGCCCAGTATAAAGACATTCTCATTATTAGACGTTGCACCGTCGATTTCTGTTAAAAGTACATTGACAAGGGTTGCCATTGAGGAAGAAACCTCAGATCGTTTGGCACCAAGAGCATCAATTTCATCAATAAAAACTAATGACGGAGCTTTTCGCCGTGCAATTTCAAAGAATTGATGGACTCGGCGTTCACTTTCACCCATCCATTTCGATAAAATTTCAGGAATACTTAAATTTGCGAAAGATACATCAGCTTCACCTGCAACCGCCCTTGCCAAAAGAGTTTTTCCACAGCCTGGGGGACCATAAAGTAATACACCACCACCGGCTTTCTTTTTGTATTTTTTGTAAATCTCCTGGTTTTTAAATGGTAGTATTATTTGAAGCCTTACTTTATCTTTTAAATCTTCCATTCCTCCCACATTTTTGAACGTGGTAGTTGGGAGTTGATCTTGAAGAGGAATATTATCGATAATTTCTACTTGGTCATTGTTATCATGTTCCAAATAGTCATTTAAAGAAAAAATTTCGGGACGCTTCATAGCGTCTCTTTTTTATTTTACACTTTTTTATCCATTGATGCGACGAAGACATACCACTACTTTAAATAAAATACAGCAATAAGTAGATTACTCAACGATTAGGCAGCTATTTCATCGACTTGAGCCGA
>JAJFLO010000436.1 GCA_021772675.1 Verrucomicrobiota bacterium
ATTGAGTTGCGATTAAAGCGATGTGAAAATGGGACAGCAATATCGATGAGTCAAAAATAACTTAACATTTTCAGGTATAACTATACCATTTATATTTTAACGATTTTCTGTCACAAAATGCCTCGTAATAATAGCGATTAGTACTGCGGTTTTGTTTGGTCAAATAGTTAAAATCTAACGTCATCCTCGCACCTCAGAATGCCAATTTATTTTTAACTCGATAGTATAGGAATTTGAATTCTAAGTGGTTATAATTGCGATAAAAGTACATGTTTAATGAAATCATTATCCTGAAGGAGCGTGCGTTTGTAGTTCCGTCTTCAGGCGGAAGTCTCCGATGAGCTTTAGCGAGTCGATAGGTGCTATTCACTCGCTGAAGCGTCGTTAAAACTTCCGCCTGAAGACGGGACTACGAACCTTACCCCGTCCGAATTTTTCGTTGATTTGATTGTATAAGCACTTGTATTTTAAGTTACAATTAATGTAAGACGAAAACCCCGGCAAAGCCGGTTAAGTTCACCCTTAGCCTGATTAATTCATCCGGCTGCTACTGCATGCGCATATCTCACTTCATATAAGCGATTTATGAAGAACCAAAAGGCTTAAAATAGTTTCCACCACCGCGGATTTTCAACACTATTCCTTCACCTTCGAAACCTGTATAACTCATTGATCTAAAGAAAGGCTAAGCACTCTCGTAACGAAACCGCATGAATTGATCAGGTTAGATTCGTCAGGTATGGTTCCATGATTTGACACAAAAAGAAATAAGGTAACTGTTCAACGGTCAGTATTCAGGATAAAAATCAATATTAAATTTCAAAGTGTATTAACCTGAATAATTCATAAACTTTCGTAGTGAGAGTCATTAGATTGTGTGAAATCAATGAGTTATGAATTTTATCCGCGTACAGGAATAGTGAACTAATTCGAACCCGGATAATTTTGTAACCCATTGATATCTAATGATATTATGGCTCGTAATAAAAAGTTTATGAATTATTCAGGTTAACCCGCATTTCTCATAAAACATCTACTATGAGAAGGTATATCACGTCATTTCAGTATCTTACACTGACTGTCGAATTCTGTGTGTCTTTCTGCTGGACTGTAGAATCATTCTCTATCCATTAGTAAAATGCTGAATTGAGGCAATTTAAATCCTCTCGTTACGACGTTGGTGAGAAAAGCGGGTTCACTTCTGGAATCGTCAATATTCGATCCTGAAAGAATGGGATTGCTTTCGTTGACCTCACCGCAGCGTTTGACAGTCGAAATTTTCATCAATAATTATATCATCTTTAATTCAATTTTAGGTATGAATAAATCGGCTTAGAAATTGTTTTCTACCAACTGTTGTTCTCGAAATATTGAATCTTTACAACCTTTTTACCTGATTCTCTAATACACCGAAACACGATACCAAAAGACTGTAAACAGTTAAACATATATGCCCTGTGACAGCGCATTATAAATATAAGAAACTTTTGTAATCTTGATCTTTGTTCGTAATCATAATCAGCATTTATCTTTTTTCGATTAAGATTAAGAAGTACGATTATGATTATGAAAAAACAAAATAGTTAGCCTCAAAATTCAAGCTGTTTCTTAGGAAATATGGGCTATTGGTTCCCGCTTTCAATACATTATACCGTCACCCGTATACCTTCTTTACTGCTCGAGCCACATTTTGCCCGTCCATGGCGGCAGAGATAATGCCCCCGGCATAGCCGCTACCTTCACCGCAAGGAAAGAGACCGTCTACCTCATGGTGCATATATGTTTCCGGGTTTCGAGGAATACGGACCGGAGAACTGGTACGACTTTCCGTTCCAATTACATTTGCTTCTTCTGTGTAATAACCGCGCATTTTATGGCCAAAAATTTGTACAGCTTCCTGTAAACGCTGGTAAATTCCTTTTGGTAGTAACTCATGTAATGAAGCGGAATATAGGCCTGGAATATACGAGGATTTTGGCAAACTCTCCGATAGTTCACCGTTTACAAAATCTGTTAATCGCTGGGCGGGTGCTCGCTGACTGCCGTCACCGAATTGAAATAAGCTTTGTTCTACCGACCGCTGCAATTCCAGTGCGGAAAAAACACCCTTGTCTTTAAAAGGGGCAAGATCTTCCAAAGTAATAGCGACGACGGTGCCTGAATTCGCATGGGCAGAGTTTCGTTTGGATAAGGACATGCCGTTCACAACGATTTCACCTGGAGCAGTTGCAGCCGGTACCACCAGACCTCCGGGGCACATACAAAAGGAATAGACTCCACGTCCGTTTACCTGGCACGCCAGGCGGTAACTCGACGCAGGTAAATGCTCCTCTCGTGGCGATTGATTGTACTGAATGCGGTCGATGAGTGTTTGAGGGTGTTCTATTCTTACTCCCAATGCAAATGCTTTTGCTTCAACCTTAATGCCGTGTCCATCAAGTAGGTAATAAATGTCTCGAGCAGAATGTCCTGTAGCTAATATTACAGCTTTTGCCAAATGCTCGCTCTGTTCATTGACAATGACTCCACGAATATTTTCTTTTGCCATTACGAGGTTGGTCACACAGCTTTCAAAATGAATTTGCCCCCCGTGTTGCAATATGGTTTTCCTAATATTTGCGACGATCTGCGGTAATTTATTTGATCCGATATGGGGATGAGCGTCAATCAATATATCGGAATTTGCTCCATGTTCGACCAATATCCGTAAGGTTTTATAAATGTCCCCACGTTTGTGAGAACGGGTATAAAGCTTACCGTCGGAATAGGTGCCTGCTCCTCCTTCTCCAAAGCAATAGTTGGAATGTGGGTGGACTATACCATATTTTTGGATAGATCTTAGATCCTTTCGACGTGCCCGTATATCCTTTCCTCGCTCGAATATGATGGGTTTTAAGCCCAATTCAATTAATTCCAAAGCTGCAAAATAACCTGCGGGCCCAGAACCTACAATAATTACCGGATCTTGCTGGGCTACTTGCTGAAGATTGTTAAGCAAGTTGGGGGCTGAGCCAGGGGCTTCATCAATATGCACGGCCACCCGAAGGCTGACAATTGGTTTTGATTTGCGTGCATCAATTGATCGACGAAGCTGCTGGATGTCTTTCACTCTTCTTTTCGGGAAACCACTTTTTTTAATCGCCTTTTGACGAATAATATCCGGATTGGCCGCCTGTTCGGGCAGTAGTTTTAGTTCTATTTCTTTAATCAAAATCAGTACTGCTTTCTTGCCAAAATAATTATAGTCGTAATAGAACGAATTTCCGATTTCAGATTAAAAGCGATGCCATAAGTTCTATGGTTTATTAGTACCTGAATCCGTGCTGGTTTTCTTTTTATATAGATGCAGCCGAACTCAGTGAGACAGGCTCTGCTGGATAGTACAGCCATGAGTATAGCCAATGGCAACGTATCAAATTTTAGTTCTGCTGTAGAGCAGAATAACTACGTCTTAACTTACCTCGCGATTCTGCGTAGCAGAACTTGACACACTGCCACCCGCTCGTCTACGTTAAACCATTGAATATAGTCAATCTAAACTTTCTCTCCACAAAGTTTGTGAGAAAACCGGGCTAAAGTGTAAAATATTTTTCGTCACGAATTCAGGTAAATATATACCGACAGCCATCAGGTTTTCGACAGGTTTCTGTAAAATTGTTACCGGAAATGAATAACGATTGTCGAAAAACCTACTGCTTGCAGTATAGATAGATTATGCAATCAAAAGATTTACTGGATGTTGTTGGAATAATCTCAGACCCTGACTATTTCCCTGAATGGGCAGTTTCTACAGTCATTATTGCAACATGAGCCTCGCTTTAGATGATACCATTTACTAAAAACATAATTTCCTTCTTCTAGAGTATAATCTATCAGCTCCATTAAACTTTCATGCTTTTGATACTGACTTGCAATACCAATCATATATTTCATGCCTTTTACTCTGATTTGTTCATCAATAGATTTTGAAATAGCTTTTGCAAGGCAGGTTGGACAATAGCAATCTTGCTCGGTTGCCACGGGCATTACCGCCGGGAAGGAACTGCACCAACGAGCAATTATGGGCGAACCTTTTTCAGGCATTAAATTTTATAGAAACGTACTAAAAATTCGTGCCGGTTTAACTGGAATGTACGCTTTTTGGAGGGTCGATGTCCTCAGCGACCGTTTGTGCGGTTTCTGTTCGGTCGCTGAGGAC
>JAJFLO010000437.1 GCA_021772675.1 Verrucomicrobiota bacterium
CTCATAATTTCGGCCCTTTTATTAATACGATAGCATATAAAAGCTATCGTAATAGAACACAAAAAAAAATAAAGCAAAGTTCATTGGAAGGAAATTGTGTCAGATTAAATCAAAAAAATAGACGTCAAAATTTACGACGCCAGAAAATTGAAGGCGACATACCCTGATATTACGCTCGTCTATAGGATTATTTACTGGAAGAAAATCGTCTGAAAGTGCTAAACTGATAAGTTGGTCATAATCGCCAGATTGCAGTAGCAATGAAGGTAGTACTTCCGCAACATAAGAAAACTGAGAAGCTAACGGCTTGAGTCGCGTTACATAAGACTCAAGCTGCTGTGTTGACGCTGAGAAATTCTTACGAAACCAAGTTTCGGTTGGTTCATCACGAAAATGAACTGAGTTATCCGAGAACCAGAGCGGTCTTCCTAAATCTGCAACAAAACTTTTGACGGCTTCGAGATCAACTTCAGCGGCTGTAGATAGTACCTCAATCGGGATAAATGGCGGCAGGATTGCTAGACCAAGACATATTGCATCAACATGGTTTTGAAAATCTGGGGGAAAAACTTCTTTGACATTTGAAATTGCTGATTTGAGCTGCGATGAAATCTGATCGTCAACCGTGGTGCCTGATGGGCCGAGGCTGGTAAAAATGTCTGAAATCGTATTGCCACCCATATCTGTAGAGTTCGCTTGTACCCGTGGGCTTCCATCAGTTAAACGATGAAACTCCAGTCCATCATCAACAGTAGCATCTGAATAATATTTCCTGAGATGTGCTAGCGACTCAGACTCGCTGAAACACTTCAATTCAACCTTTCGAACTGAAGTTGAAGGTTTTAGCAGTTCAATACGTTCAGTTCGACATAATGTGACTATTTTACATCCCTCCGGTACCTCTTCTCGTAATAATTGATTGGCAAAGCAAAGTCCATTTTGCTCTCTTGCAACCATCTCTGCATTGTCAGCTGCATCAATTAGAATGACTATAATTGCATCTTTTTGTACTTTGCGCAAAATTGAAGCTGCTGCTTGCAATCGTGTAAGAAAGGCTCTAAGAAACGCATCGTCCAAATCAGAAGATCGTGGTATTAAGGGTGCACATAATCCATCAGATGCAATTTTATTGATGATTTGCACTAGGGCATCACAATGCCGATGTCGCGGTCTACTAGGCATTCTATATTCACCATCGTTAAAGCAGTCATAAACGATACCTATGGAACCAAATGGTAAAGACTGCACAAGTTGATGAGCGACAACTGATTTCCCAACACCACCACAACCATGGATTATGATTGATCCGGATGCTTTTAATACAATGTCAAGCAACTGTGAATGTTGCTCTCTTTTAATAGTGTATTGTAAATTATTTAATTCCGATGGTGCAGGGAACAAATCTCTTTCGGAAGTAACTCCAAATCGCCTTAATATATCTTCTCGAGTAATTTCATTGCCGATTTTATCAGGGAGCACATGATCTTGCACAAGTGCAATAATACTGTCAACTTGGTCATTATCGGCATCATCAGCTAGTAGCTGCGAAATTTCAAAATGAAGTTCATGTTTTTGGGCATTGTAATCACCTTCACCATCTATAAATTCTATAGACTTACAGAAATTCTTTAGTTGGTAACCTTTAAATTGCGTGTATTTATCAAGAGTATCCCTTAATCGTTTTTTTACTGTTTTACCATTACCGATAGCCTGGATGCCCTCTTTGAATACCTTGTTTATTGGTCGATTAGTGACAATAAGAAAATTTACATTTAGTTTTTTCCTTGTTTTACTTCCTTTGTTAGCAATACCAAGATAACGTTTTGAGAATCCCTGAATGGTAGTTTTTAAGTCACTAAGGTTAAAAACTACATTCTTTCTTTTAGTTGAATGCTTCAGCTGGAAATAGGTAATTTTCTCATTGTCAGTATCATTTGAATTCTGATATTCAGAGAAATCGATAACATACTCACCAGAAATCTTACTTTCCTTTGAACCTTCAATAACAATGCATTTGAGTGGTGATTTTGGATAAATCATTCTAAGACAGCGACGTGCAGCCCACCGATAATGAAAGACGTCACCAGCTCTTGAATAACTTACAAGTTTGTTTTCCATATGATATTATAATGGTTGTAATTATCAAATTTTGATATCGAATTCTAAATTGATGTGTATCTTCTAGACTCATTAACATATAAAACTATTTTTTTGATTCTTCACATTAACTGTTTTCATAATTCCCGATCCATGGTACGAAGTTCGGCATGGTTATAGAATTTTGTGTGGTATTTTTTGCCGTCTGCGGCAGTTATTAAGAATTTCTTAATAACTGAATCTGAGCTAAGCTCGCCTTCATCAAAGAGATTTTTAATATGCATGTTTATGTTGGGAACCGAAGTTTGAAATAGATCAGCTAGTTGTTTTTGACTCAATCAAATCGTCTCATCTACCAAGTGACATTCAATTTGGCTAATGCCGTCTTTTGTCTGGTAAATGATAATTTCGCCTCGATTATTCTCTCTTTCAGAAGGTGTAATCATTTCCCTCGTCCTTCATTATCCAGCACTTTAAGTAACTTCTGCCCTTTTTCGGTAAGTCGGTACTTCTGGAGACGACTTTTGGGTTTGTCTGGAATGGTACGTTCAAGCCAAGCTTGGTCTAGTAGGTAATCGAGATAATTTCGTTGGAAAGTTTCTCTGTGGCGGATATCAGCAGCTTTCTGTATTTCGCTACTTTTCATGGGGTTAACCTGGCACGCGCTGAGAACTCGAAATATCCATGGATCGACTTGTCCGGTAGCTGGGGCGGTTATTGGGTCGACTTGTCCGGTGACTTGTCCGGTAGCTGGGTCGGTTACTGGGTCGACTTGTCCGGTGACTTGTTCGGATGGGCGGCGGATAATGGCAATAAAACCGTCAGTAAGCTTGAACTCCGGTTCAGGTAGGCCAGCTTTCCGGCAACGGCGAATCATGTCGCGAATACCGGTCCCCATGCGCTCGATGTATTTCGTCAGATAGAGCGGCTCGGCGAGAAGCGGGTTGCCGGGTACTGAACCGTGAGGTTTACGGAGTTTGTCGAGGGTTAAAGTGGCTGGCAGGGTGCCGGGATTCCAAATTTCAAGTCGATCAGCGAAAAGCATAACCTGAACGCTGCCGTTGCTGGTGTAGTCACGATGGGCGACGGCATTAACAATGGCTTCACTCACCACATCGCGAGGAATCTCGTATTCTACCGGAACTTGGGGACTTTTCTCTCTGGTGCCGACCCAAAGGTTTATTTTTGACATGACGAAATCAACCGCCTGATCGACAAGTTCGAATACAGTTCCCTTATATACCTGGTATGACGGAATGGGCTTGGCAACCTCCGTGCCGTGGAAATGAGCACACTTGACTTCAGATGATATGACGAACTGCTGAGGTTTTAATGCAAAGAGCAGGATGGCAGCATGAGTGGGCTGGCCATCATCCAGCAGATTCATATGGGTCAATACTTCTTTAATATCGGCTTCTATTGGAAGTGGAAAGTTTCGGGCGCGGCGAGCCTGGCTGACAAACTGCGTGATGCCTTCTGCGTCTAAATCTTCAATTGTTGCTTTGCGAGCTCCAGTGGCATCCCAGGGACTACACCGGATGAGCTCCTTTGCTTCCAGATAGTTTATAAGGCTGGCATAAACTGAGGCAAGCAGTTCGGCCACAGTACCGAAACGACGTCGGATAAGCTGTAAGCCAATTTCGGTGATAAGATTACGCATTTTATTATGCTTGTCTTCATCTGATTCTCCTTTGACGAAGATAAGACGTTGCTTGCCATGTCGAGTAGCTTCATTAAACTCGCGGTGGGTTGGTGACTGGCCATCGTTATTCTTCTGACCGTATTCGTTACCTAAAAGTCCAATGTAGAGATCGCAGCCAGCAACCTCCTTGATATAAATTTCATCTGGACGTCGATCTGAAGCGGGTACGTCTCTTTCGAAGAGGAAGACGTCAAAGAACCTATTGAGCAATGGATCACCCGCGAGAAAGTCACCAAGAGCTTTTCGTTCTTTTGCAAACTCCTTTTGTACGCTGCTAATAAAGATTCTCTGTCTCATATGTAAACCTTCATCTTGAAATGAACATTGTTCAAAGCTGCATCTCTTATCCAGAATTCCAGAGATTTGATATTCTTTTTAGGAAAACCATAGTTTGATCTAAAATCTTAAGTTTGCATATATAACATGCCATGTAGATATTGAGAAGTAATTATGTTGTATATACATTGGGATAAATTTAACCTGATTAATTCACGCGTTATCTACTACGAGCACATATTTTGCTTCACCTAAAAGACTTATGAAGAACTGGAGAATTCGAAATAGTATACTATTCCTGCATCCTCCAAACCTCCATAAATCACTGATCTGAAGTAAACTAAACACCCTCGTGACGAAATCGCGTGAATTAATCAGGTTTAGGATTATTCTGTTATTAAATTTAATCTTTTATGAACTCTTTGTAAATTGGTTTCTGAAATGTTGCTGCAAAGTTAAGAATCTATAACGTATGAGGGACATTGGTATATGACTGACCTAAATATAACGCTTTGGTGTATTCACGGGAATCTGCAATTACCTGAGGTATGGGATTCATTCCAATCGGCGCTAACAATTCGAGACAATGCAGGTCAGACTATAGCAACAACAGTCATAAAGGAAAATCTTTGGTTATCTTTGGCAGGTAATATTGCTCAATGGACAACGACATTCTGTAATTATGTGAGAGAATCTACATCAGAAACAAAACCTTATTTACTTGGGTATTCATTGGGTGGGCGTTTAGCGTTGCATGCAGCAATTCGTTCACCTGATATCTTTAAGGGAGTCATTATTGTCAGCGCTGATCCAGGATTGAAGAATGATTGTGATCGAGATGTTCAATTGGCAAAAGATATAGATTGGGGATTGCGATTCATTTCTGAGCCATGGGATAAATTGATTGAAGGTTGGGATAATCAGGCCATTTTTAAGAATAGTATGAATGTCGCTATTCGAAATGAGTCCGATTATTCGCGAGAGAAGATAGCCTTGATGTTTGATGTCTATTCAAAAGGGCGACAGGATGATTTGATATTAGAATTGAGTAAATTGGAGGGGCCTCCAATTCTGTATGTCTCAGGAAGCCGTGATGAAAAGTATTGTGAAATTGGGAATGAGTTAAGTCAAAAATGTCCGAGTGTTTCTCATAAGGTCATTGAGATTGCCGGGCATCGAGTGCCTTGGGATAATCCAGGTAGATTTGTCAAATCTGTTCAGAACTTTATGTCAGGTGTTGAAATTCATTAATACGTAATAAGAAATTTGGTTGATCTCAAAGCCGTATAGATGCAAAGGGAAACCAAAATTAATCGATCGAAATGCAAAAAAACTTGACGTCTTGGCGGTTTTGCGAGAAATCGATTAATTTAACCTGAATCCGTGAAGGTTTTCTTTGAATGTCGTTGCGAGGCAGTAAGTATTTGGCTGTAGTGACTACTGCAACTGCTTACTAACGAAGCAAATGCATTTAAATAAAGCCTCCGCGAAGTGGCGACATATTGCTAATTTGTAAAATACCTAATAGTTATTTCGTCTTGAATCTACCATCACGGATTCAGGTTTAATAGTGGCTTTCCTATTCGAAATGCTGGCTTATAAGGTTTTATCCCATGCCTGATTGTCATATTTTCTCCTACCTTTGAACCGTCACAATGGGCATTTCGGTAAGATTTGGTTGTATGACCGGTCGTTCGAATATGTGGATTCCTTTTTCGGTAAAAATCATT
This sequence comes from Verrucomicrobiota bacterium, assembly GCA_021772675.1. Lineage (GTDB taxonomy): Bacteria > Verrucomicrobiota > Lentisphaeria > JABSQK01 > JAJFLO01 > JAJFLO01. The sequence continues at coordinate 5,806 of JAJFLO010000437.1, forward strand.
TAATCCAGGATCTCCAAGCCAAATCAACGATTTTTCTTCTGCCAGGGTTTTATTTTGACTCGTTAGTTTGTTGTAGAAACCGTTATAAAGCCCATTCAGGAAAGAAATTTTTTGTCTGTTATTTTTTAGCCGGTTATGATCTTTGTATCGTTTCCATTCAATTTCTCCATTATGCAGCAAAAAATAATATACATATTCAGCGACATCAAGATTATTTGGCAGGCCGTAGAGTTCAATAATCTTTTTAGTACTTCGGCCATTTTTTGTTGATTCAATGTCATAGGGCCGGCGAATATACTGAACAAAATAGAACTCGTTGAGGATTCTGGTGATACCCCAAATATATGAGGGTGTGCGCTTGAAAAGTGGACCTAACAAACGGATTGCGTAACTTGACTCACATGAATTGGTCTTCAGTTCAATATTGTATTTCAGTGAGAGTTCGTGGGCTTTGGTCAGTGCCCGTTCAGATTCATGTTTATTTGGCGAATCTCCAAGTGCGAATAATTTTCTGACTTTCTCATGAATTTGATTGTTTTTGTTCGCGGATGACGTAGTGAATGAGGCGCATGCGTCTGGGCTGATTTTAAGTATTTTACAGGCCCGCTTAAAGGCATCGCCATGAGGTTTTTCACTGTGGACATCAAGCAATTCTGAAACGATCTGATGAGCTATTTCGTGTTTCAGAGTATATGTAATGTCATCCCACGTTCCATCTGTGAATAAACGCTGTGAAAGTGTAATGGTTCTCGACTGTTCGTTCCATTCACCAAGTTTGCGGGTAAAGTTATTGCTGATTGCGAAATTCGGAGTTTTTAATGAATGAAGATTTTTGTAAGAATCACAAATCTTTTGGTATTCATCAATTATTGTGAAAACCCAGGCTTTAGAAATATCGTCATTATAATTTTCTGACATAGAATCGAATTATTATTCCTTATTCGTTCCCTGCCAATAAAAACCGGCCCTATCCACACTATTATCGAATTCTTTAGTAATCGTTAGATTAGCGTAAGTCTCAAAGTAAATTTTTTTCATGATTTTTAACTGCTCTTGATATCCTTCATCACCAACGATGACATAACCCCTACAGCTATCTCTGTCCATTTCTCTTAATTCCATTGCTACTATATCAAGGCCATCTTCCCTGCTTCGTATCTGAAAATTAGTCAGATCTTCATCGACACCAAAATATTTATGTATTTTTTCCTTGTATACTAATCGAAAAGCATTGGAAAGATCAGGTATCTCATCAAGGTTTTCTTCAGAAGATACAAAGATGGAACGAATGGTTGATAATGCTTGTTTCCTCCTCTTATGTTTCGAGGAACTAATGCCAGGTTTTTTATTATCTTTCATAATAGCATACCTAATTTGGTATCTGCTACAATTCTTTTACGGAACTGTGGAAAGAACAGAAGTTTTGGGGAATCGAGATTAAATTATCTGTACTGCTAGATGATTCTAATTCTACGCAATCATTATAATTGCAATTACCTTGAAACAGTATCGACGAATTTGAAGTAGATAACTTAGGGCTCACAAATAAATAACTTGGATTTTTCGCATCTTATCTTCACATCATCTAGGTCCGATCCAAATGACGAAAAACATTGAAATATTGCAATATTCCTGCTGCTTTTCCCCATTCAGATCGCCCAAACCTGACATAAATCTGAGCGCGAAATTATCCAAGTTATTTATTTGTGCGCCCTTAGTCCTCTCGGCACGACGTAGGGAAAAG
>JAJFLO010000438.1 GCA_021772675.1 Verrucomicrobiota bacterium
TGATTAATTCATGCGATTCGTCGCGAGAGCACTTAACTCGCTCATAATAAATTGATTAGAGAAAATTTCACAATGAAAGTGAATTTTCATTCACTGAGATGTAAAATTGAGTTAATCGGCTTATTTGAGCAGAGATTAGGGATCGCAGCAGAATACTGATGAATTATTCAGGATAGGCGCTATGGAGCACGGATATCTTTACTGAAGTTATTTTGCACGAGCAGGATGCCCATGCTACTACAACACATTCGCGGCAATTTCGGCGAGTTTACTTCGTTCGCCTTTAGTCAGGGTAATATGAGCGGCGATTTCCTGATTGCGAAATCGATTGACTAGATAAGAAAATCCATTTGAAATTGAATCCACGTAGGGGTTGTCGATCTGTTCAGGGTCGCCAGTGAGAACTACTTTTGAATTTTGACCAACCCGGGTGATAATTGTTTTTACTTCGTGAGGTGTTAAGTTTTGTGCTTCATCAATAATGAAATATTGATGGGGAATGCTTCGACCTCGAATATACGTTAACGGTTCAATTCCCAGATCATCGGATTCCAAAATGTCTTTTGGCAACGACCGTTTACGACTGCGACGATCCTGTTCTCGAATCATTTCTACCGCATCATATATAGGCTGCATCCATGGGCGCATTTTCTCGTCAATATCTCCAGGAATGAAGCCAATATCTCTACCCATTGGCATGGTGGGACGGGAAATTAATAATTTTGTGTATTTCCCTTCGCGCAACACCTTGAACAAGCCCGCTGCGACAGCGATTAGTGTTTTACCTGTTCCAGCCTTTCCCAAAAGAGAAACGAGTTTAATGTTATCATCTAATAAGGCATCGAATGCAAACGTCTGACCTAAATTCATCGGACGAATTCCCAATATGTCATCTTGCTGTAGGGATAGAGGAATTAGAGTCGTGCCGTCAATTCCAGTAATTCGGCCTAGTACCGTGGACTTTGAATCCTGACCATCTTTTAAGAGGATATAATCATTCGGACTAAATTTTTGATCTGTAAAGCTATAGCGACCTTCTTCCTTAAGTGTATACAAAATGTCTGCTGAAACTGTAATTTCGGCAAAGCCTTTATACCTCTCAGGTAATTGCGTTTGTTTATCTTCATAATCTGCTGCTTTGATGCCGAGGGCATCCGCTTTCAACCTCAGATTTATATTCTTGCTAATAATAATTGTTGGGGTTTTTGGATTTTTTTTTGTTAACCATATCGCCAGATTCAACAATCGATTATCGACCCGTTTTTTTGATTCTAATCCCCTTGCGCTCAGGCAGTCTTCATACTCTTCTGCAAATAATCTGATTTTGCCCCCGTTTTCCAGAGGTACACCTTTTCCTAAATCTCCTCTAGAAGAAAGTTGTTCAAGATAATTCGAAACGGTTCGCGAATTTTGGCCAAGTTCAGTTATATTACGCTTAAAACTGTCGAGGATATCAACGATTTCAACGGGAATAATAATCAGATTTTTCTTAAACCGATGAATTGCATTTGGGTCATATAACAAAACATTAGTATCGAGTATATAATTTTTCACTTTAACTATCTTTTTGCTTAAGCATTTTGGGGTTTCAAATTAGATTCTCCAGAGTTGATTTCCTGAAACCCGAAATCTGACACCAAGTTTCGTCTTATATTAATCGAGGCCGCACAGTCGCCACGAAAGTTGCCATTATGAAATTTCGATTTAAAGATCACTGCATCGATTTAACGTCAAACATTATGTTAATGGGTATCCTTAATGTAACGCCGGATTCCTTTTCTGAAAACGGAAAAAATTACAATCCGGAGATCGCTGTTGAAAACGCTTTGAAAATGATTGACGGGGGCGCCGATATAATAGATATTGGCGGTGAGTCCTCTCGACCGGGAGCAGAATCTGTTTCAAGCAGCGAAGAAATTCGGCGGATCCAACCTGTAATAAATAAATTGCGGAACTACTCTAACATTCCAATAAGTGTTGACACCACTAAATCGTCCGTTGCTGAAATTGCATTAGACAATGGCGCTGACATTATCAATGATATCACTGGTTTTTATTCTGATGATCAGATGAAACATATTGCCAGCAAATATAATGCAGGGTGTATTGTCATGCATATGCGGGGAACTCCTAAAACGATGCAGAGTAACACGGCATATAATAATATTGTAGATGAACTGACAAATTATTTTCAATCGGCTATTGCAAATCTGACTGATTCGGGTATTAGTGAAGATTTTATATGTATAGACCCCGGGATCGGTTTTGGTAAATCCGTTCAGCAGAACTTGCTATTGATAAAGCAACTGTCACAGTTTCAGGCTTTTGGTCGACCGATGTTGATCGGCCCGTCACGGAAATCATTTATCGCCGGGGTACTCAATATTGATGATCCTGGCAAGCGGATCTGGGGCACCGCTGCGGCGATCAGCACTTCGATATGTATGGGGGCAAAGATATTGCGTGTGCACGATGTTCCGGAAATGAAAGATGTTTGTATGTTAACCAATTCCATTCTTAACGTAGACGAGCAATAATTTGGCATACAAATATCCAATTGGTTGGCCGTGACGGATTGGAGGAAATTGTAAGGAGGAATAAGCTAATAGATTACTGTAAGGGCTCACAAAGAAATAACTTGGATAATTTCGCGCTCAGATTTATGTCAGGTTTGGGCGATCTGAATGGCGAAAAGCAGCAGGAATATTGAAATATTTCAATGTTTTTCGACATTTGGATCGGACCTAGATGACGTGAAGATAAGATGCGAAAAATCTAAGTTATTTATTTGTGAGCCCTAAGAAACCTCAATAAATTGCTTAACTTAATATTACGGTTGATTTCATATATAGTAGAGCTTCTTGCAAAAGTCTTTTCGACCTCATTCCAGCGGAAGACAGGCATTTGTGGTCTTCATGTATAAAGTGCATAGAGTCAACGCTGGGCACGTTTAAACATGAAAACCGCACCTGCATATCTTACGCTAAAAATTCTACTCGAAGATACTTTTGCAAGAAGCTCATAATTGAGGAGTAATTCTCTGATCAGATTCATTCAACGGTAGGAAAAACAAAAGATGCGCATTTTAATTGCAGAAGATCATTTAGCCAGCAGAGTGTTGTTATCGAGTTATTTCGATAAGATTGGACAATCGTCTGATACCGTGGAAAACGGTTTAGAAGCCGTTAAGGCATTTACGTCGGCACTTGATGAAAATAAACCGTATAAGCTGATTTGTCTGGATATCATGATGCCGAAAATGAATGGTCAGGAGGCATTGAAACAGATTCGCCAATTGGAAACTGACTGTGGGATCAGCGAACAGGATCGCTCAATTGTCTTAATGATTTCTGCATTATCGAACTCTGATAATATCCTAGATGCTTTCCGGGAACAATGCGATGGATTTATTCTTAAACCCATCACAGAAGAAACTCTGATCGGTGAATTAAAAAAATTAAATCTAATTGATGGCTAAAAAACAACGGCTTGATGACCCGCTCTATTCGATATGTCTCCAGACTCCGCTTTAGCCTGCATTATTCATAAATTTTTGTAGTGAGAGTCATCAGATTGCGTGAGATCAGTGAGTTATTAATTTCATTCGCGTGCAGAAATAGTGTTGAAAATCTAACCCGAGTTTCCTCGATTGAGTTGTAAGTCCTTGGTAATCAACGATGATATTTTTAAGTAACTACAAAGTCGTTGATTTTTCCGGCGTCAAATAGAATAAGTCTTTGAAAATCACTGGAATTTTATCAAATTGTCGAAAAAACGTAAATGAATCACTACAAAACCTCGACAATTACAGTAAAATGCGATTTTTCGAAATTCAACACAAAAAATATCACTTATAGTAACTACATTTCGAATGGCAAAATTTTAAAAAGTCATAATTTGTTTATATAAATATATTAGTGGCTTTTTGTCATCATGGAAAATCTATGGTCATAATAAACGGATGAATTTCTGCTATTCGTTTTCTATTAACATGTTGTGAACTGTGACTATTAACCCATCATAGTATATGCTGTGGCAAATATCCGTTTTTTGCGCTCGATTCCACCTTTTTTTCCTCA
>JAJFLO010000439.1 GCA_021772675.1 Verrucomicrobiota bacterium
TTTCAATATACAAAGCTGTTTCAAAAATTTTATCCGTAAACATATTATTCCCTCCCGTCAATAAGTTTTTGTCAATACAATAAACCATATCAACGGGATAGGCTAAACCTTGTTACCCACTCAAAACTCAAAGGAGCCAAATATTAGTCCCGCTATTTGTCAAAATTTCACTGTCAATTCTGAGCGGATTCCGTAGCCGGCATGTTCGGCTTCTTGTCCGGTAACGAAGCCGTCGACTTGCAGAACAACACGCCGACCTATGGCTTGTTGAAAACGGCCGACAATACCTATAGCGTCAAACCCGCCAACACTACGATCACGGCGACCGCCAGCTTCCAGAATAAATTGACGACGAATGCCGCCAAAAAACATTTGATAACCAATTGCCATACCGACCACTTTGTCAGTTCTATTGCTGATGGGGGGAGGGAAGCTTGAAATGTTGCCCGCTGCAAAAAGAAGACCGGTTCTACCTAACGGTCCTCCAGTTGTTGGATCACGCGCAGCAGAGGTAAATTGATCAATTCCCCAGAATCCATTTATATAGGCAATATTGTGGGTATAATGCGGCGCCCAGGATAGTTCCGTGAAGAATAGATGACCATCATTTGATTGTGCAGTAAAGTGGTTGTCCAATGCCGTTGATCCATTATAGCGAAATGTTGTGTTCACTTTACCAATCCGTTGTGTTGATCCTATTCCCCAGGTAAAAACGTCACCAGTTTCTTCGTCATTTGCGTCAACATAAATACCATCAATTTCGATTGTGCTTGGTGTCGTATCAATCGCTGTGAATAAGCCGAACAGATTGGCGTCCGGATCATCTATATTGTCGTTACGATGAATTTCGTTCCAGCCCCAAAGACCGGTTACGCGAATGTTCGATATCCAGGGGACTCCAGGAATACGTTTGGAGTTGCGTGTGATACCAATGGCATCAACAGTATCGTTTATTAAGAGTCCATCCTGGTAAAAGAGCTGCTGGCGTCCAATTGAAAATCCAAGATCTAATGCTTTTTTATCGTTATTATCAAGGCTGGGAAACAGTTCACCAAAATCACCTTCGAAAAATAGAGTGCGGATACGAAAATTAAAGCGATTCTGCGAGCCATTATTTCGGTCGTTTGGCGCAAAAACATAGCCTGTAAAATCGCCATCCCGATTAAATGGCTGTACACCTAAAAGGATACGTTCACTGCCGGATAATTGCAAATTCGAAAATAAATCCAGACGGTTCATCCACTCGGTAGTTTGTAATTCTCTGCCGCGATCAAATGTTTGAATAGCAGATCGATAGGTTCCATACACCCATAATCGGGGTTGCCACACAGCACCAGTAGGCAGTTTAAATCCAGGATATAGATTGCCAGAACCCAGGAATGGGTCACCAAGTTCAAGAAATGGTTTGGCTCGCTCGGGTAACACCTCGTCGGATTGGTAATCAAAAACATTTGTTGATAAACGACTTGATTTATCCTTACCTCCAGCGAAGACGAATGAAGAAGTGATGATAAATGTTATAAAAAAATATCTTAGTAATTTTATATTCGACATGTACAGTTTATGTTTGGTTATAGTGTTTTACATGGTAATATGGGCACCTTGCCCGTGTAATTTTTTTTTCCCTCCCACGGCCAAATTAGCCGCGTTATCAATAGTGCACTTTAGGTACCACTGGTTTATATGGTAACCACATTTTAGCCTTGCTGTGCAATATACCATTTACCAATTTTTGAGATACCTAGATAAGCTCGGCGTAAGTCCTTCGGGTGTGCACGCACGGAGCAGTTCTTGGTGGAGTTTCGTTTCCATGGAAGTAAGTCGATCCGAGGATCGTCGTCTTCTACGCAAATGAAATTCTGCAAGAAATGCCCGGCCTTTGGGTTGTCTGTACAGGCGGATTTGCATTCTTAGGAGATTGGGGAGCACCTCAGTACGCCTCAATCCTCCAAAGATACAACTCCATTCAGTATAGACAATGCACACCTGAAGGACTTACGCCGAGCTTAGCTAGTCTAACCTGAATAATTCATCCGTATTCTGCTGCGAGCCCTAATCTCTGCTCAAATAAGCCGATTAACTCAATTTTACATCTCAGTGAATGAAAATTCACATTCATTTTGTGAAATTTTCTCTAATCAATTTATTATGAGCGAGTTAAGTGCTCTCGCGACGAATCGCAGGAATTAATCAGGCTAGAATTGTTGAGTACTTATTCGCTACACGCTGAAAGGGTATGCTACGTTTTAAAACTTTCACGGATTACTTTACCTCTATTTTCATTGTTTTATCCCACAGCACTTCATGACCCGCAATAACAGCATCGGCTACTTCCCGGGTTGTCATATTAAAATCAAAACCGACTTCTTTTATGGCGTCGATGAGATTGACTGGAACCATCGCCGCTTTAAGTTTGACGTTAGCTTTATACATGCCGTTACCAGTCAAAAGTTTCCTTTTTACTTTATATTTTGCCCAACGAGTTGATAAAGGTGGAATTCCTTGTCGATGAATTCTGGCACCAGCAGGTTGACCTGTCAATACTGTTGAACGCGTGCTGGGGCGGATAAAGGGCAGGGGATCAATTGAGTAATTAACTGCAAGAACCTGTTCACGTTCGCCTCCGCGAACATTGCGTGTAATAAATTTTGATTGAAGACTAAACAACTGGCTGTCTAGTGGAAGTTCTCCATTATGGACATAGAGCGAGTGTAGATCACGTACATCTCCGTTTGGATCTAAATCACCGGATTGAAAGATAATTGTACCATCTGGATTATAGACATTGACTTCTAACCAGACAAGACGTTCTCCAATAAATCCGGTAGGAACATTATGTCCATTTGATGGATTTTTTACGGCGACATTAAATTTTATACCCTTGCTACTCGCCTTTATCAATTTTATTTCATCGAGAACATACCCGTTTCGAAGGACCTCAAGTCTTTTTTCTCTGGCCCAATCCAGAAGTTTTAATTGTTCTTCGATTATTTCCCTGGCGTCATAGCGATCGTCTATGGATGTCCAACGATCCGGAAATTCGTAGTCATCGGCAACATTATCTTCAAATTCATTAGTTCCCCACTTATCTTTAAATCGGAATGTCAACCATTCCGAGAGGGTCGCCATTTGTGCGGCATCTGCATTATGAGGAAAAATACCAGGATGTACAACGGTATGATCCGGGCCGGCAAAGTAATGATTCGTTAATTTTCTAGATGTTGTTGGAACTCCTCCGACAAGGGCTGCTGGGCCTTGATCGTAACCCGATGGAATTCCTTGTATTTTGCCCATATGACAATCCTGACAAGTAATTCCTTCGGCAGCGGCAGGGGAACTCTTAAATTCACTGAATGCTTCTTCTAATCTAAAACCGTTAAATAAATTGACATCATGACAGGATCCGCAAAATGCTGAGTTGCTGATTTCTTTGAATAATTTCACATCGGTATGGATTTTTCGACCGGATTTCTCGGCATCTGTTACAACTTTGTATTTGTCTGGTGTTGCAATAACACGTTTTAACTCCTTATTTCCACTTGGGCCAAAGACGGGTTCTAATAAACTTCCCTCAACCAGGCCGATCCGACCGCTTACTTTTCCATATGGCAAATTGACCCGATGGCAAACAACGCAAGTAATCCCTTCTCGTGATGTGGGATGACGTTCCAGATTTGACATAAATGTGGATTCACCCAAGTTCATCCCTACCTGGTTATGACAGCGGATGCAAAAATCACCGTTAGTACTGCTGGTTAGTTTATTGATCGTATTTTGCATGGCCATATAAACTGGGCTTAACTGGGCATAGGCGTGTTGTGAAACTGACCATTCTTTATAGTGTTTAGGGTGGCAAATTTTACATGTATTTGCCGATGGATATCGATTCTCTGCAAATAAGTCTTCATGCGCTTCTTGCGCGATTATGTGGGTGGTTTGATTCTGATTATCATCAACAATGTTGCCATCAAGAAGATCGTTGTCATCAAAAAGGAGATCATCGTCGCCTAAAAGATCATCCTCACCCAGAAGATCATCCTCATCGAGCGATAGATCATCATCAGTTTGGGCAAACTGTGCAAGAATCATGAAGGTCTTATCAATCTCAAAATTATCAGAAACATTATTATTTGCCGAATACACCGGTAATGTTAAACCGACTAAAAGATTAATCAGAAATTGTTTTATTATTGTACATCTATATTGAGAAATGTGATGATCCATTTTCTTAATAAATAATCTGTATTATATTTTTACTGATTTAAATCGTCCTGATCAGGAGAAATGCTTTTGTCATCCCATCGAAGCGGTGGCGGTCGGTCGTGATCCCTGTCCTTTTGCCGACGTGGACGGTCATCATTTCGACGCCTCGGAGGTGAACGTTTTTTATTATCTTTACCATTTCGATCACGTTTGCGGTGACGAGGAGGTGGTCGACGCTGCTTATCACGGTCATCATATTCGTCATCCAATTCACTGTCATCAGGTTTACTTTTTCCATTATTTTCCCAATCTTGGTCATACTCATGCTCTGGTAGTAGCGGGGCTGGAGGTGGCCTGAATTGATAATGGTCTTCATCAGGAAATTTTTTAAAATTAATGTTTGCCGGTTTAACCAGTGATTCTTCAACATAGTTCCGCCTTGAATTCGTTTTACTCTTTTGATTTGGTTGCGTTTCACTTATCAAATCATTCGCAGGAATAACTGCCATATTTTCTGGATCAGACTTTCCAGTGTCTCTAAAATTTAGAATCGCCGCGGTTACAGCCATGAGCACGACACATATAACGGCAATTTTGTAGAATCCCTTTTGCAATATGCTTGGTTTGATAATTGCTTTATCGGATCTAAAGTCATTTATAAATTCAGAACAGGTATCATAACGACTATCTGGGTTTTTTAAAAGTGCTTTTGCGAGAATATCGTTCTGATTGTCGCTGATTTCATCCAACCTAGCTGGATCAACCGAGGTGACCGCGTTAAACATCACACCAACATCACCACTTGAAAATGCTGATGAATGTGGGTAGTCACCGGAGAGCAATTCGTACATGACAACAGCAAGGGCATATTGGTCCGCTTTTCGATTCTGCTTGACTCCCAACCATTGCTCAGGCGACATATAGGGACGAGTTCCAGACGTTTGGTGAATTTCATTTGAAACTTTACTTAACGATGAACGAATTTCCGCAGCGATTCCAAAATCAAGTATCTTTATATCACCCTTATTGGTAATCATTATATTTGAAGGTTTTATATCCCGGTGAATTACTTTTTCCGAATGGGCATAATCCAATGCGTCAGCAATGTGTGAACAAATATCGACGACATCATCAATATCCACCTTATTGTCTGTTGCTTCTGATTGGTATCGATCTAGGGTTATCCCTTCTCGTGCCAAGTTAAATCTGAAACTTTGGGAGTATTTATGACATAGATCATTATATACG
>JAJFLO010000440.1 GCA_021772675.1 Verrucomicrobiota bacterium
TCTAACACTAAATACGAAAAAACTACCAGGTTTGAGCAAGTAGGCTTGACAGTATACCTGATCAATGTTTATTTAGGCATTAATCTAAGTCATTGATAATCAAGGAATAAGAAAAATATAACTGAATATTGCGTTAATAGGAAGGGATAGTGTTGAAAATCCGCCGCGGTGGAAACTGTTTCCAGTATTCGGATTCTTCATAACTCGCTTAGATGAAGTGAGATATGCGCTCGCAATAGAAGCCGGATGAATTAATCAGGTTAGTTTAAATTGAATGTCGTAAAGCAGGGTCTCCTTTTAGAGTGTGGTGTACCACAATATACGAAAAATGTCACCATTTACTTTTCAGTTTATCAAGTGCCCACAATGCATGATCTTTTAACATAGAATCATCCGTATTTGAGACATTTTCTAATAATGGGATTAGGTTTTGATCGCCGGAATTTCCGGCGGCAACACACGCATTTCGAATTAATCCCCGACGTTTTGCACGCATAATGGGGGTACCAGCAAATTTACCTAAAAATTCTTCATCTGTTTTTATTTTCAGAATATCGCCCAAAGATATGTATCGATCGTTGAATCGGGTTGTCTTAAATTCATTATCACGTGTCGGCACAGCTCGAGTATTATGAGGACAAACTTCCTGGCAGATATCACATCCAAAAATCCAATTTGACATTTTATCTTTCAAATCATCCCTGATAGAGGATTTGTTTTCAATCGTCAAGTATGAGATGCATTTTCGTGCATCAATTGTTTTGTTTAAATTGATGGCATCAGTCGGACATGCATCAAGACACCGTGTGCACCGGCCACAACTGATTTTTATAGGGAGTAATTCTTGAGGTAGCTCCAACGATGTTAAAATCACTGAAAGAAATACCCAGGATCCGTATTCTTCAGTGATTAAACAACCGTTCTTCCCGATGTATCCGATACCGCTGGTTTCAGCAAAGGCTTTTTCCAATAGTGGACCGGTATCAACAAATGCCCTTGTTTCACCTGAAAATTCATGACCGATATAGCTGCAAACCTGTTTTAGTTTTTTTTTGATAATTTTATGGTAATCCCGAGAAACGGCGTATCGGCTTATTTGGCCACCTGAAAGATTACCCATCTCCTCCTGCTGGTAATAATTCAATGCCAGAATGATGACACTTTTCGTATTTTTAAGTAGATCGGAAATCGTAACATTATTGAGAACTCGGTTTGATAAATAATGCATATCGGCATGAAATCCTTTATCAATCCATTCTTCGAATGTTTTGTCATATTCGGTCGGCAATAATGCCGGAGTAATGCGTACATCACTGAATCCAAGACTTTTTGCATAATCAATAATCAGGCGACAACTCTCTTTGGGGATCATCTTTATCACGGTTGAAAATTGGAGGGAAAATTAATGGAATATTTAAGCGTTATGGCGTGATTTGATTTGTCTTGAATTTATAATTTGCAAAAATTAATTCCAAGAGAAAAATTAATATTAATAGAGCGGCTAACAGTGATTCAAAAGACGTCGTAACATTTAATGATTCAGGATGTGTATTTGCTTTTGAAGTTCCAGGTTTCAATGATGAAAGTCGACTTAATATTTTGTACTCCTGAGTCGTTGTAAAATCAGACTCCATTCGATTTATATTCAACTCTACTGGAATATTTTTTAATGTAAATACGCCCGGTTCATCTTTAATTTGAAATTCATCTGCGAGTCCCATTTTATTTAGTTTTTGCGCGTAATCTTCTCCAATCGTTAATGTTAAAATACCACGGTTTTCTGATTGCCCGTAGTTTACAATATGACGTGTTAATGGTAGAAACGTCATTGATGTGGGAAATTCGCTCCACTGGGGAGATAAACTGGTCGCAAACATAAATAGAGAACCCTTACTGATTGATTCTTGAATTAGAAATGGGTCATGAGTGCTGAAAGTCAATAGTGTTTTACTGTTTTTATGCGGTACGAATTTACTATATTTATAAATTGGAAAATAATTAAGATCTCCTTTTTCCTCCCTAAATATTGACAGAACTGGCGCATCTAAATCAAGGGCATCTACTGTGAATGAACGTAATTGATTTATTTCCCCTTTGAACCCGTTAAATCGGGTTTGGCCAAGTTTACTATTGAACAGCTTTGCTATATTCTGTGCAGATTTTTTCCCTGAAAAGTAAATAACATTACCTCCTTCAGACAAATAGCTGAACAACATTTCCAATTCAGATTCAGTATAGGTTGTCAGTGAATCCAAAAAGAATATTCCTTGTAATTCACTGAGATTTTGATCCCAGATGAAATCAGGATCTACGAGGCGGATATCAAATTTCGTCATTCCCGGAAGTGTAACAGATAATGCATTGATTAGAAAAAATGATTCAGTTTTCTTTGCAGGCTCGTCACGGTAATCCACGACAATTGCTACCTTTAAAGGAATGCCCGATCCGACCCAAAAAAAGAAAGTATTATCTACCTGAAGGTCGTCGTCAAACAGTACCTCTGCCATACCGGTATCTGAATCTGGGTCATCCAAATCTATAATAAATTTATCATTATATCCTCCACGCAGTTCAATATTTTTTACCACAGACTTTGTGCCAACAGTGAGCTTTAATTTTGCAGACGCTGAAGCTACCGAAAAGAAATGAGTTTCGATTGTGGCGCGAAGTTTCTTAACACTATCTTTGACATAAAGTTCTGAAACCGCATTTCGAATTGTTACGTTGGTGGTATTGATATGTTCAGGCTTTACTACGACTATTTCGGTATTTAAGTTAAGACTTGGCAATCGGGAATGATTCCAATCATAGTGTTGCAGATCCGAAAAGATATATACTATTTTTTTTGATATACCTTCTGAGTCAAAGAAGCTTGGTAAAGTGCTTAGTGCATCATGATGATTCCCAGCCAGTAATGTTGGCTTTAGTAAATCGATTTTATCCCTAATTTTTTCATGTTTCGTTTCGAAAGGCAATGATTCTTCAATTTTGTTTGAGGATGCCAATAACGCATAAGAAGCGTCTGGATTAGCACTGAAAATTTCGTCGGCTCCTTTCTTCAGATACTCGTTAAAGCTATTTGTATGCATGCTGACAGATAGGTCAATAAATAACACGATTTTGGTATCTGTTGTATCTGCAATCGGAATTTTACCCAGAATAATTGGCTTTGAGAAAATTAATACGATTAAGGTTAAAATAAGAATTCGGATGAGCAAAAGGAACTTGTCGCGAATTTGCTTTTTCCCTGATTTGATCTGTTGAGCTTGATGAATAAATCTGATTGTAGGAAACACAATTTTTTTGGATATCTTACGATTAATAAAATGAAGTATGATCGGAACGAGAACGAGTCCAAGACCTGATAGAAAAAATGGGCTAAGAAATGATATTTTATCCATTATCTGTATAACTCCCGCCGATGAAGAAAAGCGGCTAGAATATTCACCAAGGATGAAGACGTAGCAATTTGTTCGACGTCGATATCATTCTTCCAACAGAAACTCTCAAAATTCGACATGAATTTTTTGAATGAGTGGAGATATTTTTGTCGAACAAGTTCGGGATAAGTTGTCAATTCATCATTCGATTCACTATCGATAAAGCGTACATTTGACTGAAAAGGAAAGTTTACTTCATCATCATCCAGTACCTGAATCAAAATACAGTCGTGGTGGGCAAACTTGAAATATCGGATTGTTTTAGCGAGTTCTTCATTGAAATCAAGGAAATCGCTTACCAATACAATAATTCCCCGTCGGTTACAGAGTTCACCAAGTTTTCTAAGAATCGTGTTATGATCACCCTTACCAATCGGATCAAGTCTTTCCAATTGGCTGCAAATACTGTGGACCTGTCCACTTCTGTGTCCAGGTTTTATACATGTCCTGAGAGTATCGTTATATGCATAAAAACCGACATTATCACCCTGTCGATTTATTAAATAGGCAAAACACGCACAGATAATCTTTGCATAGTGCAATTTTGTTATTCGATCTTTGCTCCCTGAGTATGCCATTGAAGCGGAAGTGTCTAAAATGATATAACAGTTTGTATTCGTTTCCTCTTCATATACTTTCATCTGAAATTTGTTTGATCGAGCATAAACCTTCCAATCAATATATTTTATATCATCCCCCGGAGAGTAATTGCGATAGTGGACAAATTCACTGCCAAAACCCTGATATAAACTTCGATGCAAGCCTGCAATAAAACCTTCTACGATAGTTCGTGCGAGAAGTGAGTAATTGTCAATATTTGCGATTATCTTCGGATCGAGTAAATGTTCATTCATGAATTTTTGCCTAATATTGTCAGATTTTTGATTCGCTGATCTTGCCTATATAAATACAAATTGCAGCAATGTCCTAACCTGAATAATTCGTCAGTATTCTGCTGCGAGCCCTAATCTCTGCTCAATTAAGCCGATTAACTCAATTTTACATCTCAGTGAATGAAAATTCACTTTTACTGTGAAATTTTCTCTAATCAATTTATTATGAGCGAGTTAAGTGCTCTCGCGACGAATCGCATGAATTAATCAGGCCAATGCCATTCAATTACAAATTTTTAGTTCATTTAGAAAATTCTGCGGCCTGGAAATGCCTCAGCAAACCCCTATTATAGCATTAACAGAAGAATAATTTTTACGATTTAATATTAATAAATGAATGAACACTAGTGTACGATAACTATGTAAAATACACCGGCTTGCAGTTTATGTTCTTCAAAATTTATTTAAAATGAATTGGCTATTTGGTTAATCAGAGATCTTGTAAACGCTTTTTGGAACAATTTTTTAGAGAATTTGTCCAAATTCAATTTTAGAAACGTTGAGTTCTCAACAGACTCACGTGCAAGACTTAACCCCCTGGCTAAGCAATTTTCGGGTTAAAAGAAGCTTAACACATTGCTAAAATTCGGGTTACGAATGTCCAGAAACACACCGAATAGGCGTGTATTGGGGACACATGCAATCTGTTAATAGGACAGTTGAAAAATGCATGTTGCCGACAGGGGATCGCTCAATTTAGATTAAAATACAATTACGCGAACTGGAACATACTCTAATTTGTTCTATACGCAATTATATCCAAAAATAGGTTAATGAGGAGGAAATATGGCTAAGAATAAAAAGAAGTTCAAAACCGAGGTCCAAGAGTTACTTAATTTAGTAATCCATTCACTATACTCAAACACAGATATTTTTATTAGAGAACTTGTCTCCAATGGATCGGATGCAATCGATAAATTAAGGTTTGAGTCTTTAACAAAACCAGATTTGATTGACAAAGATACAAGCTTAAAAATAAAGATTATTCCAGATAAAGAATCAAACACACTTACAATTTCAGATAATGGAATTGGTATGACTCGTGAGGAAATTGAAGCAAATCTGGGTACAATTGCACATTCAGGAACGCGCGCGTTTTTGGATCAGTTAAAAGAAAGTGCTACGGAGTCACCGGATTTCATTGGCCAGTTTGGTGTCGGATTTTATGCATCGTTTATGGTTGCTGATAACGTTGAAGTCATTTCAAGAAAAGCCGGACAGGCGTCTGCCGTAAAATGGGAATCAACAGGAGATGGTTCTTATTCCGTTGATGATGCCGAGAAAGAATCATGTGGAACAGATGTCATTTTGTCATTAAAAGATGATAAAAAAGATTATCTGGAAGAATGGACAATTAAGAAAATCATCAAACTGTATTCTGATTTTGTCGAGTATCCGGTTGTCATGGATATTTCGCGTGAAGAAACTCCGACAGATAAAGACGGAAAAGAAATAAAGGACACTGAAAAAGTAACGGTTATCGAAGAAGAAACTCTTAATTCGATGAAGGCGATTTGGATGCGTCCAAAGAAAGACGTCAAGGATGATGAATATAACGAATTTTATAAACATATTTCACATGATTATACTGATCCACTAACAAAAATTCATTATTTAGCAGAAGGAGCTATCGAATTTCGGGCACTGCTATACTTGCCCTCTAAAGCGCCATACGACCAATTTACACGGGATGAACGAAAGGGAGTCCATTTATACGTTAAACGTATATTCATCATGGATGATTGTAAAGAATTGATGCCTGAATACCTTCGATTTGTGAAAGGTGTTGTTGAATCAAACGATCTCCCTTTGAATGTTTCAAGAGAAATATTACAAGAAGATGTGCTCCTCAAGAAAATTCAAAAAAGTTTGGTCACCAAGGTTTTAAGTACTTTGAAAGATCTGAAGGATAAAAAACTCGAAGATTATTTAAAATTTTATAAAGAATTCGGGCCTGTATTCAAGGAAGGCATGCATTTTGATTTTGCCAATAAAGAAAAACTTCAAGAGCTCATTATGTTTGAAAGTTCAAAAACGAATTCAGGTGAGCTAGTCCCATTGAAGGAATATCTGAACCGAATGCAGTCAGAACAAAAAGAAATCTATTATATCTCGGGCGAAAATCGCGACGCGATTGAACATTCCCCCCACCTTGAAGTATTCAAAAAGAATGATGTCGAAGTGTTATTTTTAACTGACCCAATCGATGAATGGGTTACTCAGAGTTTGACTGAATACGATGGAAAAAAATTGAAAGCGATTGACCGAGGCGATATTGACCTTGATTTTGTGAAGGACAAAGAAAAATCTGAAAAAACCGCCAAATCGGATGATAAGAAGTATAAAGATTTAGTCGGACACATTAAGTCTAAACTTGATGAATTGGTAAAAGATGTAAAGGTTTCAGCCCGGTTGACCGATAGTGTCAGCTGCCTTGTCAATGATGAGTTTGGCACCAGCGCTCACATGGAAAAAATATTAAAAGCAATGAACCAAGATGCCCCACCGACAAAGCGAATCTTGGAAATCAATCCTAAACATCCGGTTATCAAAGTTATATTAACGATGTTCAAGAATGATAAAAAGAATAAAAAACTGAATGATTATATTGAGCTTCTTTATGATCAAGCATTGATTACTGAAGGAGCACCAATTAAAAATCCATTAAAATTCAATAAACTGATTAGCGAATTGATGGTATTTGAAGGCAAGAAACTTACAGAAAATAAAGCATAAAACAATTTATGGCCCAGAGAGAAACGCGCCAACGAAAGTGAGTTATTAAACACATACTTTTATTGGCGCATTTCAGTATACAAAATAGATAGTGTCTGTCCAGAATTGGCAAAAAGTAAAGCGGACATTCCTGTGTGCTAACCCAGTTTATTGCTCAGGCAGGAATGCCCGAGTTACTTGTAATGCCTCCAAGCTAAGCAAATAAGCCATTTCTGGACAGACACTATCTATAATCAATTCAAAGATTTCAAGTGCACTATTTTGTTCATGATTCCATGATAGGATGTCAAGATAAATCCTGATAAACCGTTAAGGTTTTGCAAAGGCCCAATCCCAGCCTGTCTGCGATTTTGAAAAATTGATGTAACGTCGGTGAAAAAAATGATAGTTCTGGTTGATAGATAACCGAATCTCTCATTTTCTTGGAATTTTTATTTAGCCCTTCAATTACAAGATCGAATGCCTTGCAACAATAAGGTACCCATCCGGTTATGATTAGTACTGCTGATTCATAAACGTCTTCTGGTGGTATTGCTTCTTCAAAATTTTTCTCGTGAAAGCGTTTAAGTTTATGAAAACTCAGGTCGATTTTTTCGGCAAAAGATATTAGATCCGGTACACTATTACACCTCAGAATTCGATAAAAATCAATGGTGATGGTTGTGTTTAATTCCGTGAGTATGCTGGTGAATTCTTTGACACGCCCCCTCAAAAAACCGTGGTACTTACCTTTGTTTTTCATCCAGCTTTTTTGATAAACGGGTTCATACTTTGTATGTAGTGATGCTTTCCGCAGAGACTCCAGTCGATTATTCAACACAACTGCCAAGACAGAATATTCCCAACAATTTCTACGTTTTAATTGGCTAAGTATTTCAATTAATTGATCGCCCTCCTGTTTGAGTAATTGCAATTCTGAATCGTCTAAACTGTCGAGTAACGGGGAATTCAAGCGTCGATTTGCATCCAATTCTTCCTGGCTAACCCGGGGCTGCGTATCGACTTCTGCGTCGGAAGTACTTCCTGCCGATGCGATGTTAAACAGATTTGGAATCTTAAATACATTGCTGCATTCTGTGCATTGCATTTCCATCCCAATGTGTTCAAAACTGGCCTCATATTCCTGAGAACAGTTCGGGCAATTTATGATTTTTGCTCCTGCCATCTGTATTCCTATTCTAAATGATTGGCTAAAACGACTTGCATATCATGCTCGACTTCAATAAAATGCTGATAACGTCGTTCTGGTTCACGCTTTATCATTTTATCGATTATTTTAGCAATATCGTCAGTAACTTTTTTCATCTTCCCTTCGATGTTTGATATGCGGACGGAACGAGTCAGCTGACGGGCCAATTGCTTTAATTCACTTGCAGAAAAATAAGTTTTGCCCGCAAGAGCATGATAGAGAATCATACCTAAGCTATAAATTTCACTATTTGCCCGCTCCCCTCCTCCTGATAACCGCTCAGGCGGCATATAAAATGGTGATCCTTCAACATATTCAGCCATGTCATTAATCCCATCTTCTACTTTTATACAAATGCCGTAATCATAAAGAAATGCGCCATCTTCTTCAGTAATTAAAACGTTTTCAGGTTTTAAATCACGAAACAGGAAACCGCGATTATAAATATGGGTTTCTGCGGCAAGTAGTCGCAGTGCGATCAAAATGACTTCAATGTCATCTAATGTCCCTAAACGTTCAATCCGCTTATCAAGACGCTCTCCTGAGATGAATTGTGTTGCCAGGTAATGTTCACCGTCTTCATATCCGCTTTCAATTCCATTTATAATACATGGGTGTTCTCCTAATGCGGCGACAGTTGCGGCCTCCGATTGAAGATTTTGGATTAGCTCAGGATCTTCCTTCTTCTCTCGAGGTAAAATTTTAACAGCATAAAAATCATCAGGGAAACTTTCATGGTATGCTTTATATACAGCTCCCATTCCACCTCCGCCAAGTGGGTAGAAAAGCCAAAAATTGCTAATTTTTTGAGGAATAAAATTTGGTGCATCACATTTCCTGCAACGCCCCATCTCTAAGGGGTTCATACCATCAAATGGTGTTTGCTTATTGCATGAACTGCAAATAAATGTACCATTTGTATAGGCTTCAATTGGATGAATCTTTTTTCTAGAGAAAAGGAATGCCATAAATTTTACTAATTTATAAGGTCTTTTGTAATGATGGTCCAATATTCCAGATTTATACCGTGAAAATACCGAAATATATACCAACAATTATGGATATTTAATGGTTTTTGAAATTGGATTTACTAATTTATATTGGTGCAAATCAGTTATAATTCCTCAGTTAAAATAATAATGAATTGCCAAAGAGAACACAGTTCACCTATAAGAATCGACGACAATTTTCCAAATTTACGGTTTTGAGAATTAATGCGGTTAACCTATTATCCCTAGTTTGGTATTTAAAGCATTACTTGTGCAAATTTAACTTCTGCCAAAGTTCAAAATGCCCTATAGTTACACCATATGATTGAATTCTAAAAATGTTGATTAACCAGGTCGTTAGCGACTCAATGTTGCCTCTACACTAATTCTTTGTTGCGAACGATTACTTCCTCTTGGAATTGGTTCTAATCTAACCTGATTAATTCATCCGGCTTCTACTGCGTGCGCATATCTTATCCGCCGCGGCGGAAACCCAAAGACTTGAAATAGTTTCCACCACGGCGGATTTTCAACACTATTCCTTCCTTCGGAACCTACATAACTCATTGATCTAAAGAAAGCTAAACACTCTCGTAGCGAAACCGCATGAATTAATCAGGCTAAGCCCCTCATACGCAGTCAGAAAAATCTAAGAATTAACCCGCTTTGCTGACAGTCGGGTGGTCAAATTTGTATACATTTCAATAGGTTCTTTAGTTTTCAATAGTAATGACATGCCAAGGTAGGTGCCACAGCCGACAACGGCTGGAATAAAAAAGTTTGTAATTTTCATTGAAAATCTGTTTTGAAACTCGGCGCTCAAGTTTTCCTTTGATATCCAAATGGCAAAACAAGATCCTATTGTGCATATTAATATTTTTGCAATGGATGTACCTATTTCACCATATGGAATTTTATACGACTTTAAATTTATTGATAGAAAGAATACAAGTAAAATAACGTTCATGAAGGCACACAGTGTGGTCGCTAAAGCCAGCCCAGCATGTTTCATGGGAATAATTAGGAGAGCATTCAGAGCTAAATTTAAACAAAGGCAAAAACAGCCTATCCTTACAGGTGTAATCGTGTTTTTTTGGGAATAGAATCCGTTTCTTAAAATTTTAACAGCAGCAAAAGCTGGAATTCCTGGCGCATAATATATTAGAGCTAACATGGTGTTTTTGCAGCTTTCTAAATTAAAGCTCCCACGCTGATAAATTAACGCAACGAGGGGTTCTGACAATAATATAATGATACACGCGCATGGGATAGTCAGATACAATATATGTCGAAGTGAATACGATAATGCTGAAATTAACCCTTCAATTTTTTTATTTGATACTGCTTTTGAGAATACTGGCAAACTTGATGTCGCCAGAGCAACACCAAAGATACCGATCGGAAGGTAAATTATTCGCTCACTGTAATAAAGTGACGTTACAGCATAGCCGCCTAACCATCCGGCAAAAAGCCGATCAAATAATACATTGATCTGATTAATCGATGCTCCAAATATTCCAGGAATAACCAATCGTACCAAGTCACGAAACTCTTTTGATTTGAAGTCGGGTAAAAACGTGAACTCAAACCCCAATTTAACCAATATCGAATATGTAACCGTCAACTGCAAAAAGCCAGCGACAATAACAGCAATGGCCAAACCAAACAACCTATTGTTTTCATTTGATCCGAACATTGGGCAAATGAATAAAACTGCGATGATAAATAAGATATTAAGAATAATGGGATTTAATACCGGAGCCGCAAAATGATTTAAGCTATTGAGGATGCCAGCAAGGAGGCCGGTTAAGCAAATGAAAAAGGTGTATGGAAGCAGAAATGGCACGATAAAAATTGTTAACTGCACGAACGGGCTTGGAAACAGAGGGCGTATCAAAACACAAATACCAATACCAATGGCAATAACTGCTAATAAAATTAAACCAATGACAGTGATAACATTTGAAGCAAGTTTATACGCCTGGATTTCCCCATTTTTTCCAAGTTTTTCTAAAAATGTGGGTACAAATGCATCTGATAATGCCCCTTCTCCTAAAACCCGGCGAAACAGATTTGGAATAGTAAACGCAATAAAAAATGCGCCTAAACCATTCCCAGTACCCCAAAATTTTGCAAATAAAATGTCTCTGCCCAATCCGCTTAAACGACTTAAAAATATTCCTGCGCTGCTAACAAACATTCCAGATGTTAAATTTTCTAATGATCGTTTGTTCTTCAATTTTTAGTCAATTTCTGCTGATTGATGCGTAAACTGAGCCATTCCAATGCTTCGTCTCTGGAATTTATTTCTCTATTCAATTGACATTCTTCCAAGTTTTTGAGCAAAATGCCAATTCGTTTCCCTTCAGGGATGCCCAATTTTATTATGTCATGACCAGATAGAAGCGGTTTGGGAACCGGCGACTCGTTTTCAAATTCTTTAACTTTTGTTTGTAAAAAGAAATAATTATCTAATTTTTTATGACTATTCAGGCAATCAATTCTATGGAGTTCAAGTTCTGTGCTGAACGTTTTTCGAGCAAGCATCCGTCTCAATGTCGATTGTTTCATATTTTTGACGTCGCCAAATGACATATGGTAATAAACAAGGGTATTTACTGACTCGATGAACTCATTTGAACATCGAAAACGTTTGAGAATTTTATTTGTCATTTGTGCCCCTACCTTGGCGTGGGAAGGGAAAGACTCGCGCCCATTTTTGTTAAAGGTAAATGTCGGAGGTTTTCCAATATCGTGCAGCAACGTACCCCAGGCCAGTTCACTACTTGGCTGATTTAATGATTTTAGCATCATCAATGTATGAACCCAGACGTCGCCTTCAGGGTGAAATTCAGGCGGTTGTTTTACCCCTTTCAAATTCTCGATTTCCGGCAAGACGTAATGAAGCAAATTGGTTTTATCTAATAACAAAAAAGCAATATCAGCGTTATATCCAGTGAGAATTTTATTCAATTCGCTGAATATCCGCTCTACGCTGATCTGCATAATCTTTGAAGCATTATTTTTTATTGCTGTAAATGTTGCTGAATCTAACTCAAAATCCAAATGTGCAGTAAAACGAATTGCCCGCAACATTCTTAAGTAATCTTCATTGAATCGTTGATGAGGGTCACCGATTGCTTTAATCTTTTTATTGTCCAAGTCTGACAAGCCATCTACATAATCTCGAATTGTTTTTGAACAGGGATCGTAAAACAATGCATTGATTGTAAAATCACGACGTTGTGCATCACGTTCTGCATTGGAAAACATTATTTCCCTGGGATGACGTCCATCTTGATACTGCCCATCGTCTCTAAACGTGGCAACTTCAACTTGAACAGAGTCCAGCATGACAATAACAACACCAAATGAGATACCAACTGGTATTGTTTTATTGAATATGTTTTGTATATCTTGAGGCCTGGCATTTGTTGCTACATCAACGTCGTACGGGATTTTATCCAGCATTCGGTCTCTAACAGAACCACCGACTGTAAACGCATCGAAATGGGATTCACGTAGAATGGCTATAACCTTATATGCGACTCTTTCTGCATCAGATACTGGTTCCAATTGTTTTTTGATAATGTTAAGCATATGGGAATTAGAGTTAAAAATTTAGATATTAACTCGTGAAATTATGTGGTTGAATTATTTGTGCCCATTGATCATATTAAATTCGTAATCAAAGAAATTTACAAGGTTTAAAATTATATGATAGATCAAACTCAAAAACTTATCTATACCATCATTTCGATGTTTATCACAATATTTATATACCTGATGTTGTGGCAGATAGCGGGGAAGATACATCTCCCTTCATATGCAGAACTTCCACTGAATGAATATCAGCATATGAAAATTTGGAATATCAGACTAAATAGTCAACTGAATTCAGAGCAAGAGACGTTTGCTGATATGACAAAAACGCTGCTGGAAAAACGCCAAGAGATATTTAACCGTTTTTTTGAGCAGCAAAAAATTGAGGTGAAATCAGTTTCTGCATTAGAAAAGTTGACGCCTGATTTTGACGATAGTGAATTTTTGCTGGATAATTCAGATGACAATAGCCAAACATCTCCAAGTGCAAAACCTTCAATTAATAAACTGCTGATCGACAGCGATGATTTAACCAAGGAACGGTTGGCTCTAAATCGCCGGTTAATCTCTAAAACCAAATCTAAAGCTTCGATGGCCAAACGAACAAGGCCCAAGCTAAAAAATATCAAAGTAGAGTTGGAGCTTGATGAGCCGCAGGTCATCGAAAAATTCAATGCCCCTATCATTGAAGAATCAATAATACCACAAAAATTACCAAAATTTTCCCCAACTAAAGGTATTAAAGAGCCAGTTGCTATTATAAAGCAAACAATCACAGACCGTCATCTTTATACCACTGATGAGGTAATTCCAGAAGAAGTACAAATTATCGATTCGTTTCTGGATGTCATTCTGAGTGTTTATAAGGGGCCCGGGTCAAATTCGGTTTATTACGAAATTCAAATCACAACCAGGGATAAAGCTGCAACCGTTCCATACATCCCAAAAGATGTCCTATTATTAGTTGATTCATCTGCAAGTATCAAATTTGAAAAGCTTAAAGAGTTTAAAAAAGGAGTGATACAGTCATTAACATATCTCAATGAGAAAGATAAGTTTAATATCGTGGCATTTAGAGACCGTCCCAAACCATTATTTGATGGATTTGAATCGAATAATATGATGCATAAAATCAACGCTGAAAATTTCATGAACAAGCTACAGTACTCTGGAAAAACAGATGTCTATTCTGGATTGGCTCCTTATGTATCCCTTAAACGAGATGAGAAAATCAGACCGTTTATAATCTTTCTCATCAGCGATGGCCAAACAACTACGGGATTTAAGCTTGCGAACAATGAGTTGATTCGGCGAGTTATTGATAAAAATACGGCAAATGCATCTATTTTCACGTTCAGCAGCGGCGCTAAGACCAACCGATTTTTAATGGATTTTTTATCATTTAACAATAGAGGTGTTAGTGCACACAGTAGTAAGGTAACAAATTCACATCTGGAGCTGGTTAAATTTATAAGCAGCTTATCTGATATTATCGTGTCCAACCTTAATTATAATGTTTCGGATAATCTTCAGGGAGAAGTTTACCCGAAAAATTTGCCTCACCTCTATCGAAACCATCCTCTGAAGCTTTACGGAAAAATGGATGACTCTATAAAAGAAATTGCTATCCAGGTTGTCGGTCGCAGCAAAAATGGCAAAAAAGAAGAACTGATTGCAAAGTTGAGTATTGCCGATGCATCGGCCGGAACCTATGAAATTGCAGACAACTGGGCATTGCAGAAAATTTATTACCTGATTAATAACAGTATAATGAAACGAACTTTAAATTTAAATACTTCAATCAAACGTTTATCTCAAAAATTTGGTATAGATATTCCGTATTAATAAAGAGCCTCTGAAATCTGAAGGTCCATCCCCCTCTGTCAATGATTGCCTATAATCCAACCTTAAGTTATAACTCAATATCACCTAAACAATCACGAGATCCAGCGGTTCGATGGTCGTATGAAACTTAATAAATACAGGTATCTTTATGCCAATAAAAGCAGTATTATTTGATTTTGATGG
This sequence comes from Verrucomicrobiota bacterium, assembly GCA_021772675.1. Classification (GTDB taxonomy): domain Bacteria; phylum Verrucomicrobiota; class Lentisphaeria; order JABSQK01; family JAJFLO01; genus JAJFLO01. The sequence goes on from JAJFLO010000440.1 coordinate 14,879, forward strand.
CACATTAACTTACCCAGGCTTGATCGGGTTCAAATCGATTAGACAGGCGTTAAATTGCCCTGAAAGTCATGGTATTTTAGAACATATAAATTCTATATCGTGTCAAATTGAAAAAAATAGAGCAATTCAGACACTAGATTGCTTTGAGAAGGATGCAGCATTAAACTCAATTCCAAATAACGACGCAGAAACGACAATTGGAGAGTTGATGAAAAAAGGAATTCTGTTGGGGATTTTCAGTCGTAATTCATTAGAATCTATAATAATCTCCATGGAACAGTTTCACGATGTTGCGATATCCGATTTCAAAGTAGTAATATCACGTGATTATGATATTAATCCGAAACCATCTCCCGATGGTATTTGCATGGCAGCAAAAATAATGAAGATATCAAAAAGCGAAATGATTTATGTTGGTGATTTTTTATTTGATATAGAAGCGGGTCACAGCGCTGGAGTAAAAACGTTATATCTTACAAACGGAAATGAGGTTCCGGATTTCAATATTAGACCGGATCATGTGATTAACCGGTTGTCTGAGTTAACAAACTACCTTTAACAAAAAAGTATCAATAAATATGATTTCATTTGAAGAATTCAAATTATTCGCCGCGGAATATAATGTTATTCCGCTAGTAAAGGAAATTCTTGCAGATACAGAAACACCAATTTCGATAGCAGCGAAACTGGAATCTCAGGAAAAATACTTTTTACTGGAAAGTGTTGAGGGCGGTGAACATTGGGGCAGATACTCGGTCCTTGGATTTAATATCTCAAAAGAGTTTATCATTAAAAACGGACATGCTACTATCATATCAAACGGAAGTGAAAAATCCTTAAGTGGTAACCCTATAGACGCACTAAACGATTATCTTACTGGCTTCAAACCGCAGCAACCACGCAACCTCCCGCGATTTTTTGGGGGAGTTGTCGGCTATTTTTCATTCGAAACCGTTCGGTTTTTTGAACGCTGTGGGCAAGTTAAATCATGCAGTGAACAGTTTCCTGACGCGTATTTTATGATCGTTGATCAGGTTGCCGTTTTTGATAATATCAACAAATCGGTCAAACTAATTTCATGTGTCCACATTAACGATTACTCGGATTTAAACGAGGCCTATCAGTATGGCAAAGACACAATAAATAAGATTGAATCGATTTTATTAAAACAAGATAAGCCTGAAGACCTGCGTAAAGAACCTGCTCAGCCTCACAGCATCGATATGAAATCGAATATGACAAAAGAAGAATACAAATCAATTGTCAGCAAAGCAAAAAAATTCATTTGCGACGGAGACATTATTCAGGTTGTATTAGCTCAACATTTTCAGTCAAAGATAACTGCGCGTCACCTCGATGTTTATCGAGCATTGCGTTACGTGAATCCCTCTCCGTATCTGTACTACTTGAAGTTAGATAACGACCGTGCGATTGCAGGTTCGTCACCGGAAGTTATGGTTCGTGTTACCAATTCAAAAGCAGAAATTCGCCCCATTGCCGGAACCTGTCCTCGAGGAAAAAATAACGGTGAAGATGAACGATTTGCGAATGATCTAATGAACGATTCAAAAGAACAAGCTGAACATGTAATGCTGGTAGATTTGGCAAGAAATGATTTAGGAAGAGTCTCTGAAATTGGCAGCGTTATTGTTAAAGATTACATGTTCATTGAAAAATACTCTCACGTCATGCATTTGGTTTCTCAAGTGGAAAGTTCCGTAAATAAAACGTATAATGCGTTGGATGTACTAAGAGCCACGTTTCCGGCAGGAACATTGTCCGGTGCACCCAAAGTACGAGCTATGGAAATTATTAATGAATTGGAGCCGCTTGTTCGCGGTCCATATGGAGGCGCTTTAGGTTATATCGGTTATGGTGGAAATATAATGGATATGGCAATTACGATTCGCACAGTCGTTATGAATAATGATAACGCGACAGTGACTGCCGGGGCAGGTATTGTTTACGATAGTATTCCAGAAAAAGAATATCAGGAAACAATACATAAAAGTAATGGAATGCGCCGTGCCCTGGAATTGGCCGAAAACAGGTTGAAATTAGGACAAATTTGATATGATCGTCATGATTGATAATTATGATTCATTTACCTATAACTTGGTTCAAGAAATGGGTAAAATAGGTGCTGCGATTGATGTTTATCGAAATGATACTATTACAGTCGACAAACTGAGGGAATTAGAACCTGAAGCAATTATTGTTTCTCCCGGCCCCTGTACTCCAACTAAGGCGGGTGTAAGTATTGATGTAATTTTGGAATTTTCAGGAAAGCTGCCGCTATTAGGTGTTTGTTTAGGACATCAATCTATTTTCCAGGCATTTGGTGGCAATATAATTCATGCAAATCATATTATGCATGGTAAAACCTCGGAAGTAAAACATGATGGAACCGGATTATTTAAGAACCTAATTAACCCATTTGTCGCTGGACGTTACCACTCGCTCGTAGGTGATCGGAGAACGTTACCCAAATGTTTAGAAATCACCGCTGAATCCGATGATGGTGAGATAATGGCAATAAAACACAAGGATCACACCACCCTGGGGGTTCAATTCCATCCAGAATCCGTACTCACACCCGATGGGGGTATTTTAATGAAAAATTTTATCGACATGATCGGCTGAATCATTGAATTTTGCCGGCTCCGCTGAAGATATTTGAAGAAAAAAAATTAACACAAAACACAGACTGGGTTAAGTCTGTACTCACGCCATAGATGGAAGTATTAACGACGCTTCAGCGAGTACATGGCACCATTAACTCGCTAACCTGAATAATTCATAACTCATTGATCTCACACAATCTAATGACTCTCACTACAAAAGTTTATGCATAATCTAGGTTAGCCTCAAAACACTACGTATTTTACAAATATTGTTTGTGAAAAGTGGCGTGTTTGTCTATATGTCATAAACTAAGGACTTGACTACAAACGCACACTCCTCCAAAATAGTTGTTTCACTAATTATGTTACTTTTCGGGCAATAAGAAAAACTTAGAATACAAATTCCTATACTATTAAGTTAGGTTTGAAGCTATGAAAATAAAAATCTGTGGTATAACCAATTTGCCTGATGCAAGGTGTGTCATCGACAATGCCGCTGATATGATGGGATTTATCTTCTATAAAAAATCGCCTCGATATATATCGCCCGAATCCGTAAAGAAAATTGTAAAAAACATTCCCAAAGGATTTAATACCGTCGGCGTTTTTGTAAACGAATCAAACAAGGCAATGATTGACATCGCTGAATTTTGTGGTCTAAAAACATTACAATTGCATGGGCATGAACCCCTAAACCAGGTAAGCCAAATTTGTGGATTCGGGATTATTAACGCATTACCAATGAAAGAGGCCAAGGATCTTGAGTTAATTTCAAACTTTAATGATTACACAATATTAGTTGATACCTACGGGAAGGATTTCGGAGGAAGCGGACGTACGATAGATTGGGACCTGGCCAAACGTGCTGCCAAAATAGGGAACGTGATACTTGCAGGCGGCTTGACTCCAGGAAATATTGTCACAGCAGTTCAGACTGTGGAACCCTACGGTGTTGATGTTTCATCTGGTGTTGAAAAATCAAAAGGTATTAAAGATCACGACAAAATTAAAACATTTATCGAAAATCTTCGCAATTTATAAATTATGCTGTTGATTTTTGATGAAACCTTTTTATAGTTACCCGTTATCTTTTTTAAGGGGAATTTGGTTTCTATTTAATTCCATTTGCTTAAAAAATCATTATAAAAATCTAAGATTGAGAGATTTATTCAGGGTGGGTAGTGCTGGTATACTAGATTGCGAGTGCGCGTCACACAAATTCCCTTAACTTAGAATTAAATTACTCTGGAGTACCGTTGTGGAAAAAGAAGCAAAACAAAAAGTAATTAAAGAATTTGCCATAAAAGATGGCGATACCGGTTCGGCCGATGTTCAGATTGCGGTCCTTACATCACGCATCTTAGAATTGACAGATCACCTGAAAACTCATCCTAAAGATAAACATTCAAGACGTGGATTAATTGGATTGGTTAATCGCAGAAGGAAGTTTTTGAAATACTTAAGCCGGACTCAACACGACCGTTATACCAAGATTTTGGCGTCACTCAAACTGCGTCGATAACCCAATATCACCTCTTACCTGGTAAGAATAAATTATTGAGTTTGGTTAAAACCCAGTCCTGCCGTGTTTTGGTTTAATTCGACTTTCCCTTAATTTATGGCGGGTTAGCTCAGTTGGTTAGAGCAGTGGAATCATAATCCAAAGGTCCGGGGTTCGAATCCCTGACCCGCTATTTACTTTTATCACCTTCTTGTTACAAATTGGTTACAAAATCCAAAAGCCCTTTAATCTAATACAGGACAAAATCAGTAATAAGCCTTGTAATAAAGATTGTATTTATCCTCGCCCCACTCTGTTCTGCCAATCGCATACAGAACTCACTAACCTGAATAATTCATCAGTATTCTGCTGCGAGCCCTAATCTTTGCTCAAATAAGCCGATTAACTCAATTTCACATCACAGTGAATGAAAATTCGTTTTCATTGTGAAATTTTCTCTAATCAATTTATTATGAGCGAGTTAAGTGCTCTCGCGACGAATCGCATGAATTAATAACTCACATTTTGGCAGCGATTCAGCGCTCTATTGTAATGCGTTTATATTAAATTAGTTATAAACTTCTATAAGAAATATTTTTCCAGCTGTTTTTAGTCAAAATACCCCCGATTTTCCCTAAGTTATCTCTGGTTGTAACCGAAAAAACTTGTTCAATTTCAAAGCTTTTTTTCTTACCACATATTAAACGTCCCCCAATAACATTCCAGCCAACTTTCATTTAGAATTGGGAATTTTCAAAAGAATAGCTTGTCATATTAATGGTTTTTGCTGTATAGTTGTCTATAGTCATAGACAACAATTGTGGAGGTGATGTTAGAATGAAAGAAAAAATTGTTCGTCAGAGAATGGAAATACTTGAAAAAATGAAAGATATAAAAACAATGC
>JAJFLO010000045.1 GCA_021772675.1 Verrucomicrobiota bacterium
AATAGTAGCACGCACTCGCTGAAGCGTCGGTAAAACTTCCGCCTGAAGACGGAACTACAAACCAACACACACTCCTTATCAAGAGATTCTGTAAAATTTATTTAAAATCTGAAATTAGAATGACTTAGAATACACTACCTAGACAATCAAGTTTATTGAACCCGGTGAACGGTAATCATCATGGAAGATGAATCTCCACATCAGCATCTCCTGAAGCATAAGCCCAGTACCCCTTCCCAGATGTGAAGAATTCAGCTTTTTTGAACTTTTCACCGTCCCAGCTCCATACATTAGCCAATATATTACCAGCTGATTCAAGAATTGAAGTGACTGCAATACTTTTCCCTTGAAAGGGTGGCATTGCTGACGGGCCAATTAAATTCCAGCCACTGTCCAAGGGTATCATTTTGTTTACCAGGGTGGAACCAAAAATACTCAAAGTCTCAATTCGATCGCCGTAAATCCAGTATCCCTGTTTGGGTTTCAATTCATGAACGGATTCAAACTTTTGGCTATTCCATTGCCAAAGTGTATTAATTTTTAGTGCCGATAACAATCCCGCCAAATTTGCATCAGGTGTAACAGGAACACTTATCAAATTCCATCCTATTTCAATTGTCAACTCAAATGCGTCTCGTAGATTAATTTGAATATTAGCCTCACTAAACAGGCCTCCAAAATCTTCAACTTTAACCGTTAAAATGAAATTCGGATTCGTTTCAAAATCAAGTTGCGCTGAATTATCAACCCTGATTTCTCCGGTATTCGGGTCTATCCCAAAGGCATTATTATCATTGCCGGATGTAATGCTATATGTCAAAATATCGCAATCATTCGCGTCGGATGCATCCACGATTCCAATCAATGTATTATCGCCACTATTCTCATCGATGTCAAAAGACTGATTCAAGATGGATGGCCCTACGTTCGCCACATTCAGAATATTTACCTGAAGACTATTGGCAATCGAGACAGATTTGATCCTATGTGAATTTAGAAAATCGAAGGCACGGATATCATTAAATTCTAACGTATACGATCCCGGACATAGGCTAGAAGGAACTTGCAAAGTTACCTTCTCAAGAATAAATTCGTTGACAGGAATGCAACTGGGTGACTCGACCTGAGAATCAAAATAAAAATCGATTTCAGGAGTAAACGAACTGGCAGCATTAATTTGATCTGAATCGCTTTCGAGAATAACCGGCAATTCAGAATTTTTTGGTTGACTGAAATTGAATCCTTCCGGATCTTCCCGATCTTCTGGATCTTCCAGAGCCCATCGACTTTCTCCCCCTCCTTTACAGTCAAAAACACCAAATTCTCTGTTGATTAACAACCACCCCGGATCATTGGAAACAGAAAATCGATAAACAATTCCCGATATATCTTCGTCACTTGTCAGAGTCGCCTGCGTCCATATCTCTATAATCGAACCAGGCATCGCATTTCTAACATTAGTTGGGCTGCCAGATTCAAGAAAAAAAACACTAAAGCGAACTTCAGACCGAACATAAATAGGAATTAGGAGGAAGATTAATAGCTTAGCAAAAATTCGCAATAAACTAGCGATTTGCGTACTGATGATAGGGATAATTGACATAATTGACCACTTTTTTTATGTTCTTTATCAGATGACCAGGAAGTTGAAGCATTCCAACCATTTTACGTATTGGTACATCCTTTCGGATTTTCTGCAACTGGACAATCGTTAAGGCTTGTACAAAATCTAAAAAAAATTGCTTCTCACGACGATATGCCGTATTAACTGACTTGTCAGATATTAGTTCATCATCTAAATATCGAGATATGGAAATATTTTTACCGTCGTCCTCCTTCCAGCCCCAATCTGAAAGGATTTTTTCGATTTTATTTTGGTCAAACCTTGAAATTGTTTTCGCAGTCAGCAACGCTTCACAAAATCTTTCCCTCATGGTTGTTGCATACTTTAGAGAGGCACTGCTTTGTGTAGAGCGACTAGGATCAAATTCGCTTTCATTAAAGCAAAGAAATGACCTGAGGTTTTCTATAGACATTGCCCCTGAAAAATAGCTAAGTGCCAATCGTTTATCTATACCGAAGAATAGTGATACAAACGCTGTTTGAATAGGATATTGAATCGTCTTCGCTGGCAACAATAACGTGTTCCCGGCCAATTCATCATTCTTATTGAGGCTCTCACTCCAAATTTCTGAAACAGTCTCCGTAAATCCTTCAAACCACAGTGTAATGAAATCGCCTGATTTGTCACGCGGCGGTAAAAGATGATGCCACAACTCGTGCTCAAATGAATCAATAAAATCTGGACCGGACCGAATCATTTCGTTCAAATTAAAATAAATCATCGGTACTTTGGGCAGATATACTGCGCCAGTCATAGTAAACTTGTTTCGATTGAAAAAACGAATTTGAATTTCAACCGGTTTGTTGAGTTGTCCGGTAATTTTTTCTACTACTAATTTTTCTGACGTTTTATCGTACCCGGTTCCAGAATTTAGTATTCCAATTAATGACGTCGAAAACTTCGAAGAAAAGTGTGCAAAGTATTGATTCATCTTGCGGATATACTGTAACCGCAGGTTTAACTCAAGCTGCAAAAAATCACGATTTGCCATCGATTGTCTAAATTCAAGATAATTCGTTTTATCTTCATTGGATTCACAGCGTTCCCAGGTAATATGTTTCCCTTTTGAGCGAAACCATTTGTCAAGGTCGCGATGAATTTCAGTCATACGTTTATTTAAGCTGACATCCTCAGTTTGGGTTTCTTTTTTTACTGCACCTGCGTCATACAGCAGTTGAGAAATCTGCTCCGCAATATTTTTAGAAAATATCTCAGCCGCTCGAAATACCGGGGAGTCATCAGCACGAGCATGCACTGATTGAAACTGGCAAAAAAGATAACATAAAATTAGGTATTCTCTCATATCGGCTCTTTAACAGAATGACGTTTTTCCCAAAGCATTTTCCCATACCAGCTGAAACGTTAAGTCATATCACGATGAACGGTTAACTTTATTTTTCCAAGTCTATACCTTGATAGTATAGGAATTTGTATTCTAAGTTGCTAAATGGTAACAGTTTTCAGGTGTCAGTGTTCAGGTTTCGGTGGCAAGTCCAAAGTCATTTTCCTTCATTTACTATTATTCTTGGAATGGCCAATCTTTATTATAAAATTTAGCATGTCTTTAACGTCTGAAACCTATACTCTTGTAGGAAAAAGCTCCGGCAAAGCCGGTTAAGTTCATAGTATAGAAATTTGAATTCTAAGTGGTTATAATTGCGATAAAAGTACATATTTAATGAAATCATTATCCTGAAGGAGCGTGCGTTTGTAGTTCCGTCTTCAGGCGGAAGTCTCCGATGAGCTTTAGCGAGTCGATAGGTGCCATACACTCGCTGAAGCGTTGTTAAAACTTCCGCCTGAAGACGGGACTACGAACCTTACCCCGTCCGAATTTTTCGTTGATTTGATTGTATAAGCACTTGTATTTTAAGTTACAATTAATGTAAGACGAAAACTCCGGCGCAGCCGGTTAATTTTAAAAAAATCAGGAACAGGTTAGCCTGAATAATTTATCAGCATTCTGCTGCGAGCCCTAATCTCTGCTCAAATAAGCTGATTAACTCAATTTTACATCTCAGTGAATGAAAATTCACTTTCATTGTGAAATTTTCTCTAATCAATTTATTATGAGTGAGTTAAGTGCTCTCGCGACGAATCGCATGAATTAATCAGGCTAGATAAGCTCGGCGTAAGTCCTTCGGGTGTGCACAAAACTCCATCAAGAAATGCCCGCCCTTTGGGTTGTCTGTACAGGCGGATTTGCATCCTTAGAAGATCGGGGAGTACCTCCGTACGCCTCGATCCTCCAAAGACATAACTCCATCCAGTACAGACAATGCACACCCGAAGTACTTACGCCGAGCTTATCTAGTACTCCCTCTCTATATTGCATTTTCGCATAGGCGAATATAAAGCTTAGGGCTTAGAAATAAATAGCTTGGATTTTTCGCATCTTATCTTCGCATCATCTATATCCGATCTAAATGACGAAAAACATTGAAATATTGCAATATTCCTGCTGCTTTTCGCCATTCAGATCGAGTCCGTATTCAAAATGTGAGTGGCAAATAGTAAATCGGCCATTCCTGGCTGAATCATATGTGCGCAGTCAGGAATGACCGCGTTACTTTGACCTCAACCTCAAGCATCCCCGGAACCACTCACATTTTGAATACGGACTCTTCAGATCGCCCAAACCTGACATGAATCTGAGCGCGAAATTATCCAAGTTATTTATTTGTGAGCCCTTAACCCAAGAATCCGTGAAAAAATTTATCAAATTCACATTGTCGCTAACTTAATATATACGTATATTTTAGATTCTATTTACATTTAACTAAAATAAATAATTGGAATAGCATTGCAATGAGCAGTTTGAAAGAAAAATTGGAATCTGCTTTACATAGTGGACTAAAAGAAATAAAAGCAGCAAAAGACATTGGTTTGATTGAAGAAATCAGAATCAAATTTCTTGGGAAAAAAGGTGTTGTATCGCAACACTTAAAGAAAGTTGGACAATTGTCTCCTGAAGAACGACCTGAAATCGGGAAAACGGCAAATTTATGTAAAACATCTATTATTAGTGCGATCGAAGAAAAAAAGAAAATCCTGAAATCTACTACTTCTGATAAATCGATTGATATCAGTCTACCGGGTCGACGAAGAGGTATTGGCAGCAAACATCCCATAAGTCAGGTGATCGATGATGCGGTCGGGATATTCAGAAGAATGGGATTTATCGTTGCTGACGGACCGGATATCGAGGATGAATTTCATAATTTTGACGCCTTAAATACTCCACCGGACCATCCATCAAGAGATGTTCAGGATACCTTTTACCTAGACGATGGACGGTTGTTGCGAACACAAACATCTCCCGTACAGATTCGAGTAATGGAAGAGCGTAAACCGCCGGTACGAATCGTCGCTCCCGGAAGATGCTATCGTCGTGACACACCCGACGCCACGCATAGTATGAATTTCCATCAAATTGAAGGATTATATGTTGATAAACACGTGTCGCTTGCCGAGCTAAAAGGAACGTTATTAACATTTGCCCACGAGATGTTTGGCAAAGACGTCAACGTACGGTTTCGTCCCCATTTTTTCCCATTTACTGAGCCCAGTCTTGAATACGACTTTTCATGTGTTAACTGCAATGGCAAGGGATGCTCGGTATGTAAACAAAGCGGCTGGCTGGAAATATCAGGTGCAGGTATGGTTGATCCCGAAGTATTTAAACGTGTCGGATATGATCCTGAAGAGTATTCCGGTTATGCATTTGGCATGGGTATCGAGCGGCTAGCAATGATTCGTTACAAGATTAACGACATCCGCCTACTATACGAAAACGATATTCGATTTTTACAACAGTTTAGTCACTCAAATTAAAATTGCTTTCGGAACGCAACTCCCTCATCGTTTAATAACCCTCAAATTTGTACTACTATCCGGAAATTTCTTATTTTTCGAACACGTTTGATACCGTGCATCTACATAAAAAGAAAACCATCACGGATTCGGGTCATAGACCAACCATATCAACAAGATTATTTTTGTATAATTTTGTTGAAACACCAACGTTAATGCTCCTATCTTGCAATGGGTGTGCCTTTGAAAATACACGATTAGCAGGCAATATAAAAACTGATTTTTTTGTCGTTAACATTCTGATTATAAACGGTTAACTGCGAGTGAAATGTTTTTAGCTGGAGAAACCAGATAATAAGAGATTTAATCAAAAATTAATAATAATTCTAAAAATTTTACATTACATTATGTCCAGTGCATTAAGCACTTTGGAGTGCGCAGACCCGGCTGCGCTTTATAAATTTGTGGAACAAATAGGAGTTGGCTGTTTATCGAGTGGTGCAGTAATCCTTCCTACCACTCAATCGTAAATGAAAGTGGTGCCAGGTCACCGTCTCCAAAGCAGCAGTTATGGGTGAATGAAATATTTTGGAGGGTCGATTTGCACAACGGCCCAACAGAAGCCCCCCCAACAGTCGCGGAGGACAACGACCCAACCAAAAACCGACAATAC
>JAJFLO010000441.1 GCA_021772675.1 Verrucomicrobiota bacterium
TCGGCTCAAGTCGATGAAATAGCTGCCTAATCGTTGAGTAATCTACTTATTGCTGTATTTTATTTAAAGTAGTGGTATGTCTTCGTCGCATCAATGGATAAAAAAGTGTAAAATAAAAAAGAGACGCTATGAAGCGTCCCAGATTTTGGCCCACGAATCACGCGAATCTTCACGAATAGAATGAAGATAGGAAAACCGTATCCGCGATTTCGCTCCGCGTAACTGCGGACACAAATTAATTCGTGAAGATTCGCGTGATTCGTGGGCAGTGTCTTAGTTTAGCAATTAGCTGTGCCAATGACAGTTAGGACGCAAAACTTGCTAAGAAAACAAGAATTTGACGGATAGTAGTACAAAATGACCAACACCGAAAAAATTTCTATTATAATAGTGTGTTTGAACCGAGAATCAACTATTGAGAAAACAATCACTAGCGTGATTTCTCAATCTTACCCCAATCTCGAATTTGTAGTCATAGACGGCCAATCTACAGACGAGACAATCAATATTATAACTAGATATAAGGATAAGATAAGTTATTTTGTTAGTGAACCCGATAATGGGATTTATCATGCTATGAATAAGGGGATTAAAGCCGCAACAGGAGACGTTTTATTCTTCTTAAATTCCGATGATTACCTTGTAGATACCGATGTTGTTTGTGGTGTGATGAACATTTTTAATGAAAAATCCAATATCGATATTGTCTTTGGTAATGTTGTATATGATTTTGGCGATTACAAAAAAAACATAAAACAAACCGAATTTGTTGACCGATCTTTGCTTATCCAACAGACAATTTATCATCAAACACTTTTTGCTCGGCGTTGTGTATTTCAGGATGTCGGTGGATTTTCAGAGGGATATAAGGTTGTTAGCGATCATGAATGGATGATCAAGGTTTTTTTGCTGTCGAATTATAATTATCGCTATATCAACCGTGATATCAGTATTTGTTCTACCGGAGGAATTAACGCGAAATTTGATTATCGAGATGAGTTAATGGCAATGTTGAAAAATTATTTTAGCCCCTATGAAATCTATCGATATTGGCCAATATTCCCCCAAACACGTGCTAAACTCAAAAAAATTATTCCTGCAATGAAACGTCGATATCCAGTAACCCAAAAGTGGATTAATTTTATAAAGGGTTGTATTTCTATTAAATAAAATTGGAAACTTGGTTTATTTACTTGAAAGCATCATTATTTGTAACTTCCAAAATTTGGCGTGTCACCTGATTTGCAACGCAAATCTTTGGAGTGCTGTGACCAGTCACAGCTTTTCATTGTCACGGAGTGACGGATGCGTTAACTTGCACTCATTGGCTTGCAAACAGCGATAATGTTAATTGCATGTTTAACCCAAATTGTCTATTCGCTCCGCGAACTTCTAAAGCTCAGTCAGGCCTGAGCACTCCAAAGACGCTCATAATCGAGCGTCATAACATACTGAAATATAGACAGTTAAATTTAACAACTATGCGGGCTAATAAACGATCATTATGGCAGAAAAACACAGCAAGATAAAGGTCAGAATAATTCCATTTGTGTGGATTCCTTTTGCTGAGCTAACGACTGAGAGTTTTGGTTTGGATCAGCTTAATTCAGACTATTCAGACAGTTCTATTTCCTGGTCATTGGATGAAGCAGAACCCGATTTCGTTCTTGTCATCAATAAAATTCCATTCGATACACCCAATGATGTCACTGTCGCCCCGGAGAATATTATTTGCCTTGCACTGGAACCACCTGAGAACAAAGAGGTATTTGATCGGAATGGGCACAAGCAATTTCACAAGTTTCTAGCGTGCACTCGCCCTGTAGATAGGCCTAAATACGAAATACACCCCCCGGTATTCCAAATATGGTCTCATCGGGCCAACGAGTATTTTACCAATCACAATGTTTTAAAAACAAAAGAAATATCGGTAATCGCTTCGAATATTACAGATATACCAGGTCATCGAAAACGGCTCTCATTCCTACAGACATTAAGGCAACTTTCTCATGGCGCCATAGAGTTTTTTGGAAGAGGCACTAACCCTGTGCAAGACAAATATGATGCGTTGCTGCCCTATAAGTATTCGGTGGCCATCGAAAATAGTAGTATCGACAACTACTTTACTGAAAAAATTACTGACTGCTTCGTTGCCGAGACCTTGCCCTTTTACTACGGCTGCACCAATATTGCTGAATATTTTCCCCAAGAAGCCCTTATTTGGATTGATATTGAAAAACAGGAACAGGCCTGGAAAACGATGCAAACCGCTATTGCGAACAATGAATTTGAAAAACGAATTGATCATATACGGGAGGCCAGGGAAATATACCTTAGACAATTTCATCCAGCATCTGGCTTCGCCAATATTGTGAAGAAATACTATGATCCCACCGCAACGAAGAGAAAAATCAAACTAAAACCATATAGAGCCCCATTGCCTTTTCGATTCATCAATAAAATTCGACGACAGTTGATAAGAATGATTTCTAAAACAGACACACTTTTGTCGATTTCACCTAAGCAAGATGTCTAGCCCGAATTTCTCATCTAGCGTCCAAGCAATCGAATCTGCATTGAAGCCAGGATGTGTCTGCATAAATTCCACAATCTTACGATAATCACTGATTTTCATTCAGAAAATAGAGGTAGCTATGATGGGGCCTAAATTCCAAAGTAGGGTTGAGACAATACGACGGCGCCAACAATATGTATACCATAATTATCTGAATTAAATCACAATATAAAATTGTTAAATAAT
>JAJFLO010000442.1 GCA_021772675.1 Verrucomicrobiota bacterium
AAAAACATTATAATAAGTATAATAATAAAAATATCAAGCAATATTTATTATACTTAAAAAATAATTGCAAAATTTTTTAATGCTTGAAAATGAAGAATTTACAAAAATAAGGGTGAGTTAAGTGGTAAACATAGGATATAAAACGAAACCTGGTTTCAGGTGTCGGGTTTCAGGAGAGCTTTTCAATGTTTTTGACACCTCAAAGCGCTTAAGTTTCACAGAAGCAGCGTAGCCTGCCCGAACCAAAACGTCATTGTTGAATGTCGTTAAATTCAATCGTTGCCGTATTATCCACTTTAATCCAATATCCTCTTCCTTTTTGAAGAGATTTTGCGGCAGTAAATTGCCCATTAATCCAATGCCAGAAAGTACCGTTGATATGGTCGTTCTCCGGAAGTGGGCTATCAGCTGTCGGGCCAAATAAATTCCATCCTGATCCAAGGATTCTGTCCGTGGTTACAAAATGAACGCCCTCAATATCGACACTCGTATTTTTGTTGCAATAGGCCCAATATCCGGTCATTGGATTCAGTGTCTGAACCTTAGAAAAATTTCCGTCACTCCATGTCCATGTCTGACCAATAACTGAATTTTGAAATAAAACATCGGGGCGGCTGTCTTCAGGAATGCATGGTAATGAGATCAAGTTCCATCCATTGTTAAGTGTAATACGATCAGAATTCAGAGCTAATTCAGGATTTAATTCGAAAATTGCCATAATGATTTTCGCTCCATTCATGGATATAGACACAGTGCTTTCAGAACGGGCGTTTTCATTTGGAATTGGACTGTCATCCAAGTCACCTTGCCAGCGAGAAAATCGGTGAGTATCAGAATTAACAGGCGTTGCTGAAAGGTTTACAGTGATATTTTCTGCCATCCAACCGGCGGGACGATTTGAATTTACGACACCGTCTCCATAGCGTTTAAGATCAAGAAAAACCTGTTTTTGCCAGTTTACAATAACCGTTTCAGTTGAGTCAACAGAGATATTACCCGCTGACGAATTTGCGATGTAACGGACACCGTTTTCGCCATCGACTCCCGGCCAGGGGCTGGTAACAAACCATGAACAGTATCCCGGATTTTCGTTGATGACGAGATTTCCTGCCGGTACACCATTAATACGGCTGGTTACTGGTACGCAAGCAATATCCGGCTGCAGATAAAAAAAATGAACTTCTTTAAAATCCTCATTACTATCAATAGCAACAGTCTTCACCAGGGATTCAGGTTGAAATGACGATGCAGTAACGGTGATATCATAAATACCTGCCGACACATCCTGAATATAGATACCGTCAGTTAAGTCAAAATGATCAATTCCGGGAGCTGAAATATCAGCCTCAATTAATTTTATTCCACTGTCTGATTTCTCATAAACCAAAACCATCAGCGTTACAGACGGAAATCCTGTTTCATCAATAATTCTCACCTTATAATTTGTGGCAAGGCCGGCAATTGACGGATTGTCATGGAGCAATCTCAAATAATAAAAAACAGCGTCGTCTTGCGGTAATATCTGTATTATCTCCCCATCTCCGGAGGTTTCATTTTTTGTGATTTCGGGGAGTGGAAAAATGACATTATCTGATTGTTTGAATAATTCCATGGCAACATCGCAATTGATAGCTTCATCATACACTTCAACCTTATACGAATGTTCACTCAGAGCATAAAAAAACAACCAATCTTCATCCCCTTGTTGATGAAAGTTATGTTCCTGAAAATCATTCCCCAGCCATGTAATCCATTTTGCCTGTGTTAAAAAATCGTCACTTTCATAACCATCCGCGGTCGCCAGCCGCTCTTTGACTAATTTTATAGAAACGGATGTAGTAGGCTCTGAAGCGTTGACGCGCACAAAATACCAACCCGAATAATTGGGCTGCCAACTCCATATTTGCTCAGGCATTCCTACTCCCCAATAATCAGCATCCACTAAAATCAGATCATTGTTTGACGGGTCTTCCATGATACTCAATTGCAAGTCTGAATGATCTGAGGAGACGGGAAACAAATCAATTGAATACCGTTGTTCCTGTTCAACCCAGATTCGAAAAATATTTCCATTTGGAAAATCCAGTGGTTGGGACGTTAATTTTTCATTCGCCGTAAGTCTTGGATAATGGTTTTTTACAACGTGTGATTGTTCAGATTTTTCTTTATCATAATAGATATCAATTGTAGAAGGTATTGCGTCCAGTGTCGGATTAGCCTTTGAGCGAACCTGGATTAATGCTCGAAATTGTCCTGGATATGGAAAGTCAGTTGATGTGATTTCACGTTCATAACGTCCCGGGCTTTTTGGATTGAATACAATCGGTAATGGAGAAATGATTTCGTTTTTATCAATATCAATGATGGTCGCGAGCACCTCCAACTCAGTTCCATCTGGTGAAAAGGTGTCTTCAATCCAGAGCAACGCCCTTTCTCCTTCTACTGCACTCAAAGAAATTATTTCACTTACTTTACCAATACCAATAGTGTCATCTCCGGTAAGAAAAAGTGCGCCAATATATTTGTTTAGAGTATTAAAACCGTCTTTCTTCGGCTCAAAAATGCCGTTGCCATCATCGTCGATAGAAAAATAAGGCAAAAATCCGGATGCATGCGCAATTGCCAAACTGTTGGCAAATGCTCTCTGGATACTGTGTCCGCGAACAATATTGCGCCAAAACCAGCGGCCGAATGTCAACCCCCCATATCTCAGTGTCTGAGTTTGGGAATTTGTACTGGAAATTATAGTTCGATTAAATCGCGGATCGGCAAGTCCCGACATAAAAATTCCGGAAAAATCAGCTTCAACAATAATCGTGACCTCTGAATCAGAATGAGTTGTCTGTAGCATATCCAGCCAGTATTTTAAATCTCCAGGTTCAAGAACTGTATTGTCAGAAAGAAACAGGCCAGCGGATGATCCGTTGCCGATCAGGTAAATAACCATTGCCCCAATGTCACTAACAGTATTATCTGTGATTGCAGTTCTTATATCATTTTTACTGATCCCTGATTCTCCGCCTATCCATCTGATAGTGTCAGACGTATAACTTCGTTTTATCAAACTCTGATTTGCCAGCCATGCCTGCTCACTGATTGATTCTGAGTTCCATAAATCCTCAGTCACGGGATTACCATGAAATTCCGTGATAAGGGCGATAGACGTTGGGCCGGTCAGGGTAATATTGGCAGTCTTTGCCGGAGATAGCTTTTCGTAACTATCTTCAGCGAAAAACAAAATTCTGTAAGTGCCGGGAGTCTTAAAACCGTTCCAGGTTCCTTCATATCTCGGACTATACCCTTTAATTTCCAGTATTTGCCGTAATAATAGTTTATCTTTATCCTCCACATCATTTTTTAGTTCATAGTAATCCCCGGATTGGGAATAACTTTTATTCAGTAGGGATTTCTCTGAAAAATCAAGCTGTCCACTTTCATTTTGCCAATTCTGAAAATCAGCTGCTTCAATCCTGCGGCGAGCGACAAAATCCTGAAGTTCAATCTTCGGCATGGTTGTCAAGGCGCTGCCGCCTTCTACTTCCGTATCAAGAGACGGTAAAACGATGAAGGCATTTACATGTGTTACGGGATGTTTTGATGACACATTCGCGCACCAGAGTACAGCAGACTCATTGTCTATTTCCTGATCATCCATCCAATCTTCGATATGAGGGCGGTCGGTTGTGGCCAGGATATCGGCTAATCCAAGATTTTTTATACCTGTGACATTATTTGGGGCATCCGTTTTGCCATCACCATTGACGTCAATAACGGGATTCTGGTTTAATGCAGCGTTAAGTTCATCAACAGTTCTTAAAAACGCAGTTTTGGTTTCCGCGCCGGCCGCAATCTCATCCCAGAAAATTTGAGAAAATGAAATATTGCCATTTGACTGGAAATGAGCGAGCTGGTCGGGCTTGCTTGATGCGATAACGATACGATTTTGCTGTGGAGTTTCGGGGGTTCCCTGAATTTCTTCAATGAAATGTCCTGAATAGCAGGTATCGACAATAACCATAGATGCTTTATTGCTCCCCTCCTGCCACTCATCCAACCATGTTTTTATTGTGGTACTGGCCAGATAATTCCCCGGATTTAACACAAGGTTACCCAGAGGTATGCGATCTGGTGTAGATTCTCTTACTACCCCATGGTCAACAAAATAAAGTACCAGGTCATTTACATCAGCAGCCCAGGTTACAACGGCGTCTTTTAAATTCGCATTCGAGCCATTGGCACTGATTGTATAACCTAAATGGTCTGATTCTAAAAGTTGACCATTTGGTGTCAATAGAAAAATATCCGATTTGCGATATCCCCTTTGCAAACATGCGATATAGGCATCCTTTGCCAGGCGTTCGGATGTGGGATATAATGAGTCTGTCAATGAACGCGTACCGACAGCAATGAGAACCTTTGCTGATCGGTTTGCATCCTCATCGGAAATAACATTTATAACGACGAGCGTGGAATTACCAAAATCATCTACTGCCCGGAGGACATCAATGCCAACAGCCTGTGTTCCCGCGGTATAAACATTATCTTGATCAATTGAGGCTCCACTTTCATTATGTATGATTTCAAATCGTATAAAGTTCTCGACCAAAAAAGGCTGATTTTCTCCCTGGATCAATGTTGGGTTTCGCGGGAGTACCAGCGGATGATCTTTCTCATTGATTTGAAAAAAGGGAAATAATCCTAAACCATCTCCTCCAATAAATCGATCAAGATCCCCGTCCAGGTCGATGTCTGCAAATGAACCAATTGTTGAAAGATATTGCGACGTTCCTGCCCATATGGAATCAGGAGGCGACATGCTGATAGAGCCTGTCATTCCATTATTTCTAACAAGCGTCATCTCATTATTCTCGTGAATAAGGACAATGTCATTAAAACCGTCTTTCATAAAGTCCCCATCAGCATTCACCAAATCAACAACAATGATACGAGGTGCCATTGCGAGGATATCCGGCAGGTCTATGATTGGTTCATAGCTTGACTGTGAAGTCTTTGGGTTTATCATTTCAGAAATAGGATTGGACACAAAAATTTGATTCTGAAAGCAGACAATGATTTCAAGAACACTATCTGCATTAATATCGCCAACCGTAAACTTCGGACTTGCAGAGCCTCTTCTGTAAGTGCTTGACCCGGTGTTTATAGTGCCATCATATGGCATGTTAGCCGCATTATAAACTTCGACAGGTTCAGCCCATTGAGGATTGAACTCAGTGCCGGTATTTAAGGACAAAACGATCGTTCCATTATTGAGTCCAATCAATGCATCCGTATCATTGTCATCATCAATGTCAATAACAACTGATGATTGGGTGAATGCAGTGACTACAGCAGCCGGGATCGAAAATCTGAGGCCTGGATTATAGGGCGCGATGATTGTGTCTGGATGCCGTGGATCACTGATGAGTGTAATGTCCTCATTCGTCTTATTTACTAGAGCTTCTTCTCCATCCCATCGTCCATCCAGGTCCGTATCCGGGTTGATAGGGTTGGTTGACAATTTATATTCAATGAGGGTAGACAAATCATCTTTGTCGGGATCAGATTTAGAAGTCAAACCCGTGACGGTTTGACTGATTTGTTTCTCCAACCAGTCCGGCAGCATATCGTTATCGACGTCAATAAACTCATCCGCACCAATATCTCTTTGACCTACGCCGACATACAGCTCACCATCGATATCCGGCAAGGATATCAACCCATCATAAGGGACGGCAGCGCATATTTTCTGTTCTTCAAGATCCAAAACTTCCAAACTAATATCAGAGCCGGCATCAATGCATGGAGAAATTCCGCTTAAGTGTCCATCCGCAGTGAGAGCCGGATTTTCACGGATTGTGTCATCTCCTCCGAATTCCTGTTCAGCAAAATTACAGGATTTAAATATATTTTGTGATTGTTCACTGCTTATCCCGGCAATGTTTTCCGGATGATTCCCCCAAATTATTGAATTTACGATACGCACTTTGTCGCCAATATTGAATAATATCCCGCCGCCACTTCCATGTTGAACAGTGTTGTTAGCGATGGTACAATTGACAATTCGAACCCCGGAGATTAATTCAATCGCTATGCTTCCACCACCATATAAGGAGGCTATGTTTCTCGTAAAAATACAGTTAAACAGCTTCGGCCCTGAATGTATAATACGTAATGCTCCTCCACTGCCATTGGAAATATTACCTGTAAAATGGCAACGACTGATTAATGGATCTGAACATAATTCCATAAATATGCCGCCGCCGCCCATAATACCTGCGGAATTATTGATAAATTCACAGTTCACTATGGCCGGGCTAGAATATGCAATATTATAAATTCCGCCGCCGCCACTGCCAGCAGAGTTATATTGAAATTGGCTATTGGATATCGCAGGTGATGACGATTGATTATAAATGCCACCACCATTGCCTGAAGCGTGATTATCTGTGAATGTGCATGCGACAATCATCATGCTGTTTTCTGCTCCATTATTAGGCGAATTGAGGGTAAATATTCCTCCTCCATTTATAGCCGAATTGAGGGTAAAGTTGCAGTCCTCAATAATAGGCGACGAGTGACCATTATTGAAAATCCCGCCGCCGCTACCGGCATTATTACCTAAAAAATCACAACCCTTTACTGTTGGAGATGAGGTTAGATTAAATATGCCGCCACCGGTTGAGGCGTTATTTTCCCTAAAAATACAATTCACTATCCCGGGTGACGACATATTACGGTTAGCTATCGCGGCTCCTCCCTGAATTGCATAGTTGTACCCAAACTCACAATTCTCCAGCATAGGGGAGGATTGTTGTTCATTGCATATGGCTGCTCCATCAAATTTAGCAAAATTCCCGATAAATATACAATTCACAACCTTTGGCGATGACTTGTATATCAGCATACCGCCTCCAGAACCCACAAGATGCGGAAATGGCGGGTATGTCAGCATACCACCACCAGAACGTTCTTCAGCATGACCATCGGTGATGGTAAACCCATCAAGAATAGTTCCTGATTCAACGTTTTGGCAGATCAAAACATGGTTACTTTTCTGAGTTGTTGGTGGATTATCAACTTCTGATAAATTGCCACTGAGAATTGTAGAGTTTTTTACATAATCACGCTCTTCACGGGAGTTCTCGTTTCCCATGAAACCGCCGTACAAAGCAACCCCGTCTACAAGTTCAAAACTGATGTGCCGATCACCATTGACGGCAGCTGGCACATAAATGCCGGCAGCTACCCAGATCTCATCACCTTTGATAGAGTCGGCAAGTGCATCCTGAAGTCCTTTATAAGCATTGCTCCATGATAAACCGTTATCTTTTCCATCGGCAGAGTCGTTGACATAAATTATTTTTCCATTTGCTGCATTTATGAAGAAATAAAGAAGTAGGACAATTGGAAAAAAATATGCGTTTGTTCGTATCATAAAAATAATTGCTTTATGATGGGCGTGATAAATTGAATTTAATTGCGAATTAATTACAAAAATCAGGTTATTTATACCTGTGTAAAAGACAAAATTCGTCTTACTGAAAAATGAAAGCCGATTATACCCCAACCATGTATACGACAGAATAATACCAATAGGGTCACTATTTTACAAAATAAATTAATATAATATGGAACACATTAATTATAAGCATGTTATAAATAGACACTATAGTTGAAAAATACAAAATAAATAACTATTATCTAAGAAAATTAATTAATAACTGTCGAAAAATGTATATGAATGATGACGATATAGAACTGATCAGCCGACTGAAAGCCAACATTGATGATGATGATGCCTGGGATGGTATTGTAGAACTATATTACAATAGCCTTATTTTATTCTGCGGACGATTTTTCACATCTCAGGAAGAAGTGGAAGATATTGCTCATGAGTCATTAATAAAAGCCAAGAACAAAATCAGTCAATTTAATACGAATGATTACTCGTCATTACGACCATGGTTATGGCAAGTAGCAAAACATACTGCCTATGATAAAATTAAATTTTATAAGCGTCGAAATATGTATAACGGCATGATTATACCATCTAAGTTTGCAACGACACATTCAATTTTCAAACTCAGGGACAACAAGCCGGGACCACGGACGGAGGCTCAGAAACAAGATAGATTTAGAGTCCTGTACAACGCTTTAGATAAACTTGACACCCGATTTTCCGACGTAATTTTTCTGCATTACATAGACAACTTCACCAGAAAGGAAATAGCCGAATTTCTGGAAATATCCGACAATACTGTGAAGTCGAGACTTAGAGTTGCTTTAGAAAAAATAAAGAAACTGCTGCCTGATGAATTATTTGACTAATTTTTTTTTGACCCGAAATGTATATATCAGTCGTACAGTATTATGCATCGAATTTGTTTAATTTTCAGAATTTTCAGGACACTGCTGATTTTATTTACACAAGGGACTCAGACTCAGAAACAGAATCCTTAAAAAGGGATATTGATAGAAGATGAAGCACATAACTGAACATACATATCATACATTTTTCGATAGCAATCGTTCTGAATCTTCCAGAGAGGAGAATTCAAGAATCAGCTTATCAGATAAAAAAGAGTTTGTTCATACTTTTGGTGAACTGGATTTATTTTTGGATGAATGTCTCAATACATCCGGACGCAGCCCGGGAAATAGAATGTTTACTGAAAGTCAAACGCGATGTGAACCGGGCACAATTATTGATGATCGATATGAAATTTCTGAATATATAAAATCTGGAGGCATGGGGGACGTTTACAGGGGATGGCATAAGACGTTGAATAGAGAGATTGCCATTAAAATAATAACGCATAATGAAAATAATGATCAGAATGTTTATGAACGGTTCATTTGTGAAGCACAGACCATGGCCACGCTAAGTCACGATAATATCATTAACATTTATGATGCAGGTGAATTCGAAGATAAATTATATCTGATTATGGAATACATTCATGGTCAAACTCTGGATGAATTTATCACCAGTAAATATCCACTTGATTTCGCGACTGTATTGAACATAACGATGCAAATTTCGGATGCGTTAAAAACGATTCATGCCAGTAATATTATCCATAGAGATATTAAACCTGGCAATATAATGATTAGTCAATCGGGGAGACCGGTACTAATGGATTTTGGCATTGTTAAAAACATTTCACTTGATAAAACAATCCAAAGTTCTCATACGCTAAATGGGTGCCTCTTAGGGGCGCCTCATTACATGGCTCCTGAACAATTCAAGGCACCCGCAAATGTAACTCCCGCAGCAGATATATATTCACTCGGTTTGACATACTACGAATTAATAACGGGAAATTTACCCGTAAAGGGAAAGACGATGCTGGAGGTTCATGAAAGTCACCTCACATCAACATTGTCACCTGTGCATTCAGTGTCGGCTGGGATTCCGAGAAAACTCAGTAGTATAATCCAGAAAATGACACATAAATTGCCAGAAAAAAGATATCCGGATGCGAACGCGGTTTACCATGAATTATCGAAAATTAAAAATAAACATTCCGCTTCTTATGGTTCAATACGTTTTATCAGCATTGTTACATTTAGCGTTGCTATTCTATTCGCCATGAAATCATCACTATGGGAAAAAAACGCTTTAACTTCCAGGAATACGGACATACCTACATTGGTAAATTATGATGGAGATTGGGGTAGTAATCCGAGAACTTATTCGATTATTCCATTTGGCAATAGTGAGGTTGAGCACACTTTTTTTTCAGACCTGATTACAACCTCTCTATACAAACACGGCTATGAGCTGGTAGAACGGGAAGAGATAGAGACAATCATTGCAGAATTGAAGATGAATCAGACAGAATTGATCAAGCCGGAAACCGCTGTTAAAATCGGGAAACTTGATGGCGCTCATATTATTATTACTGGAAATGTCAGCGCATATCAGGACATAGATGCTGTTACCCTGAGAGCGTTTGACGTAGAGACGTCAGAAGTATTAGGGTCACTTAGCATAGATCCGAAGCATCCCGATAACGCGATAAAAACACTGTTAAAGATGATAAACAGCAGGCTTGTGTATAGAAGTGTGATAATAGCAGTTGAGGCAAATACTGTACAATTAAAACATGGGATGCTGCATGGCGCCTTAAAACTAATGAAGCTCAGGGTTTTGAATGATAATAACGATACAATCGCCATGTTGAAAATCGTAGAGGTCGAGAAAGACTTTGCGTTGGCAAAAATTGTCGCCCATGATGGCGCTATAAGCAGAGATATGAGAGTACAAGAAGTAAAGCATCAATAATTAAATTAATGAATCAAGACATAAAATTACTATCATACCTGACAATATTGATCCTTCTTTTTACCAGCTGTACAACCTCCAGAATTGATGACTTGTCCAAATATAATATTAACGGGATACAATACGGAGTCACTGATGGTAATTTTCGTGCGCGCTGGTGGAATTTTTATGAACGTGGGCGATCATTTTCAGATGGAGGATTCCTGAAAGAGGCAGAACTGGATTTACAAAGAGCATTGACTAGTCGGAAAGAAGACAATAGACGCTTGCGTACCTATGGACTTCATCTGATACAATATTTCGCTAATCGTGAAATAGGTGTAGTCTTATACAAACAAGGTCAACTCAGTAAAGCAATTCATTACCTGGATAAATCGCTTAAGCAGGAACCAAGCGAAAAAGCTGAGTTTTATCTGAATCTCTGCCAACAGCAGCTTTCAAAACATACTAGTGATAACGAGCCTCCCTCAATCCACTTAAATCCACTTCCTTCCGTAACGAATAGTTCACAACTTATACTGTCAGGTTACGTCGAAGATAATAATTTTGTTCATCATATTCAGATTAACGACATAAAGTTAAATCCTGTTTTGAAAGAAAAAAGACAGACATTTTGTAATAAGCTAAAACTGCATCCCGGCCAAAATGAAATCTCTATTTCAGCAGTAGACACAGTCAAAAATAACATACAGAAAACACACAACATTATTCTTGATAATGAACCTCCTCTCATATCGATACTTTATGCATCTGAGAAAAAAATTATCATATCCGTTTCTGATCAACTGCCGGTTCATCTTCAGGATGCAACCATAAAAAATTTGACGCTATTACAAAAAAACGTAAATGAGTATGTTTTTAAACCGGCAGCAGGTTCACATTTTTATCATGTAGAGTTTGAAGACCTCGCGCATAATGTAAATGGTATCAGCTTTAATGACACAACACTTAAACTAGGTCGGTTTTCCCCAAAAGCATATCCCCTTAGAAAAAATAGATATTCTGAAATATTACTGGTAAGCAGTAAATTGCCAAAAACTATTACCCGCCCAAAGAATCCATCGCAACTTAATATCGGTAAAGACCTTGCCTCTGAGCTAAGTATTGACATCGAACAGCTGCTTCCGGAATTGATAGTTTACCAAGATAATATTCTCGTAGCAGGCCGGATAAATGGAGAATTTACAAACCTGAAAATGGATAAATTAATAAAATTACCAAAAGGAAAAGATGTACGATTCTGCTTTAGAAAATATCTAAAACCAGGCGATAACATACTAACGTTGAGAGCCACAGATAAAACGAAAAAAACACTAACCAAAACCTATAAGATTAAACGTCTGAAATCTCCTGAAGAAAACCGAAAATTAAGAGCAAAGATTATTGTTTTACCCTCGGAAATAGAGAACAATCATCAAAACATCACGTTTATTGATTTTAATAAATTATCTATGGAACTGGATCGAAACGGGCGGTTCAGGATTTTAGAGACAGAACATCTTGATATTATCAACCGGGAATTAACACTAGCTCGTAACAGGTGGATAAAAAACCGCAAAGCAACGAGTCGCGGCAAAAAATTACATGCGGATTACACATTGGCATGTACAATAAGACCCACACTAAAAGATGTTGAGATTTTTGGAAGATTAATCGATAATTATACCAGCAAAATTCTTGCAACATGCGATGCCTACTCCTTATACGATAACAATGTGGATTCCGAAATCATCAATACTTTTAAGCGTTTTTCACAGAAACTGGCACAAAATTTCCCGATAGTGCAGGAAACATTAACTCATTACAACAAAAAATCACTGATTTTGAATATAGGCAAAAATGCTAACATAAAAACCGGTATGAAATTTATTGCCTATCACCGTGAAAAACCGCTGATTGATTCAGAAACAGGTCACATTATTGTCAACGGAGAAATAAGCATTGATGCAATATTATCTGCCGGGAAAGTCAATCAAAAAAGAACATATTTGAAGAATATGAACAATAACATTTCTCATAATTCAACATTTGTGATATCAAAATAAGCACAGACTGCTTGCGAGTACACTACAAACAGTCTACATTCCCCCCTTTACTCAAATGGACGAGTCCGTATTCAAAATGTGAGTGGTTCCGGGGATGCTTGAGGTTGAGGTCAAAGTAACGCGGTCATTCCTGACTGCGCACATATGATTCATTCGCCGCGGCGAACGATTTACTATTTGCCACTCACATTTTGAATACGGACTCCAAATGGTCAATAAAATGACTGGTTGGATTTTATGAATGTATTTGAGACCCTTAAACTTCAAAAAGCTCCTTAAGCTCTTCGAGGAGTATTCGAAGTGCTGAAACGGGTCGAGCGCCTGTGACCGGAAACGTTGCTTTCTTACTGCCGACCATTGAGGTCCATAACGTCTGGAGAAGAAGCCGCAGATTAAGGGCAGGTGAAGATAGACTCCTTTTTTCATTAGCGAGCCTCTACAACGTGAAAATGAACTCTTACCTACTGTGTCAAAAATAATATCATAGGTCTGGCCGGTCTTGGTAAAATCCTCTTTTGTGTAGTCAATGACCTAATCGGCAGCAAGGGATTTCACCATTTCCAAATTCGTGTTGCTGCATACCCCGGTGACTTCCGTACCATAGCACCTGGCAAGCAGTACCGCAGTCGTACCTAAACTTCCGGAAGCGCCATTGATAAGAATACTTTGCCCGCTTCGGATATATGCCAATTGTTTAAGGAAATTCAATGATGTCAATACCCCATCACATGTGGGGGCGGCTTCCTCATAAGTTATATTACCCGGTTTTGTCAACAACAGTCCCTCTTCAGACAGACAGATGAACTCCGCATAGGTGCCAAAAGTTGAGATAGATTCTCCAAAAATCTGGTCACCTTCTCTAAATAGCTTTGCATTTTTGCCTACTGTTTCAACTTCTCCGGCTAACCCGGTCCCCGGTATAGGGTTCTTTGGTTTCATGAGACCCGTAAAAAACTTGCCAATAAACGGGTCTCCCTTTCGCATCATGTCGTCAGATGGATTTAGCGGACTATTGTTCTTGAAGCGTTGAGGTAAATCAGGGTTTGAAATGAATGATCGTCCAAAAGCAATCATATCTGCATCATCGGATTCGATTCTTTCCCGAGCCAATTCAAAGGTATAGCCGCAATTTCCAATAATGGTCCCCTTAAAAACAGGCCTAAATTCTGCCAGTGTCATGGGATCTCCTTTTTCATGAAATCCGAATGCCAGACCATCCAATATATGTAAATAACCTATATTCAATTTATTAAGTTCTTGGGCTGTGTATAGAAAAGTCTCTCTATAATCGTCACTACCCATATCATTAAATATTCCGTTGGGTGAAATCCGCACTCCAACACATTCTGGTTCCCATACCTCTAACACCGCTTCAATGACTTTTTTAAAAAAACGAAAACGATTTTCAATACTACCCCCATATTCATCATCCCGATTGTTAGTTTTGGATTCAAGAAATTGATTGATCAAATACCCATTGGCACCATGAACCTCAACACCTGAGAATCCTGCTTCTTTCGCATTCTTGGCAGCTTTGCGATAATCGTCGACAGTGCGCTTGATCTCATCAACTGTTAAAGGTCGTGGCGTTTCATACGATTTTTTACCCAGAGGAGTATGTATTAGTTCGCCGTTTTCTATCTTGACTGCAGACGCTGAAACGGGACATTCTCCATTATGAAAATCACTATGTGAGGCTCTGCCGCAATGCCATAATTGTAAAAATATTGGCGTCTTCGTCTTTCCCACTTTACCAGTCACTGTCTTCCAACCTTCGACCATTTTCGAGGTGTAGATTCCCGGTGAGTGATTCCAACCATTAGCCTGTGGCGAAATTACCGTCGCTTCAGTAATAATTAATCCCGCTCCTGCGCGTTGATAATAGTAATCCGCCATCATAGCATTGGGAATCCGTCTTTCTCCAGCCCTCCCACGTGTCAGGGGTGCTAAAACAATGCGGTTATTAAACTGAAGTTTTCCTATTGAATATGAATCAAACATAGCGCTCATTGTATGTGTTCTCCTTTTTAATTATGAGTGTGCCTTTGAAAATACACGATTACTCAGCATATGAAACTGCCTTTTTTGTTGTTAACATTCTGATTGTAAACGATTAACTGCTAATAAACTATTTATAGTTGTAGAAACCAGACAATGAGAGATTTAATCAAAAATTAATAAAAAGTCTAAAAATTTTACATTTCATTACATTATGTCCAGTGCATTAAGCACTTTGGAGTGCGCAGACCCGGCTGCGCTTTATAAATTTGTGGAGCAAATGAGAGGTGGGTGTTTATCGAGTGGTGCAGTAATCCTTCCTACCACTCCGTGGTAAATGAAAGCGGTGCCAGGTCACCGCACTCCAAAGACGCTTGATTCAAGCGTCTTTGCCACCTCTCAACTCAAAATGATTATATGCATAAAAATATTGTGTAAAATGAAAGGCACACCCTTAATTATTATAATTCATGAGTGTTTTTAATTATTTTTTACATTCAACCAGTCTGGAAATCCGGCTTGCTGAAGAAATTCATCGCTAAAATTTTGGCCCGCATTTCTCACACGGTTTCGTCATGAGAGTATGTAGTTGATTGCAATTGAATGATTTATTTGTTACGAACGGGTGAAACAGTATTGGCATACTGTAAGATCGTGAATAACGGATAAATAGTTCAAGTGTGGTCAAATACGTTCACGTAATAGGAACCGTGTGAGAAATGCGGGTTGGGTTTGTTCCTAATACCATTCAAGCTTTGGAGAATAATCGTGGCCATGGATGAAAGAATAACGCCCGGAATAATTGCCGCGGACATTGGTACCCCCTCCACTACCAGCAGCAATAATGTAATTAGTGCCGGATTTAGAAATATATACGCATTTACACGACTTGGGCCAAGCATAATCGTAGTTCGTTGATATAAGTACGTTGTCGCAACGGTGGCACCTACGATTAGATAACTCATGTGAAATAGTGAGTTGCCTCGTATCAAGTTCCATTGCAACGGCTGATTCGTGATAAGCAAGGCAAGTGTTATCCAAAAAACCCCACTGATTAGAGTACAAAATACAAGAACTATCATTTCGTCGTCTCGGTATAGCAATTTCATTGAAATTGAATAGCAGCACATAGAAAACGCGGCAAGTAAAAATATAAAATCGCCTTTGTTAAGTGAAAGCGATAATAGTAACGCCACCTGCCCATCAAAGATGACCCAAACTGTTCCCATTGCACCTGTTATATACACAAATATTTGTCTGCTTTTTATACGATCCTTTATGAAAATCGCGGATAGTAGCGCGGTCATCAGTGGAACCAGAGTATATAACGTACCAGTATTCAAAGGTGTTGTTGTTTTTAGAGACTCAAAGAAGCCAATGAAGAAAGCGGAATAAAAAAATCCGATTATCATAGCTCTTGGCATAGTGGGCAGTATCTTTACTCTCCATTCCTTCTTATAAATCACGACAGGTGCTAAAAAAAGAGCTGCCCCGAGGAAACGCAGCAACGTTAGTGAAAATGGGTTAACGATCGGTGCAAGCTTTCCTGATGCCAGAAAAGAACCCGCCACCAAGCATGTTGCCAAAAGTACGAGGAAATGGGGTTTAATCCCGCTCGCGGGTTTAATTCCACCTTCTTCGATCCAGTATGAACCACGTTCCAAATTCCGATTCGACAGTTTGATATCCTGTTGCTCCCAGAACGGTTTTTCATTTGTTTTATTTGTCATCATATTGTCTGCAAGTAATACACTGTTAAGTAATGAGCCACTTGCAAAAGTATCTTTGACCGCACATCATTCTATTTTAGATGCACAGGTGATTTTGAGTTGTTGTGTGCGATGCTTGCGCATCGTACCCACTCCTCAAAATTGACTGTGGACCAAAAAAGATTGATGCCCAATGGGTTGCGACGGATAATCGACACCTTTATCGAGAAAGCAGTTAGTACAGACCTCAAGGTATGCACATAACAGATTTCTCGATAAATCTGTCGATCATGTTCGCAATGCGGTTCAAATAGATTTTTGCAAGTGGCTCTAATGATCATTCTTATGGGATAGAGGTCGGTTCATACTGATCAAACACATTTGTGACGACCCTATCTACAGGTCTGAGCTGCCTCAGTCTTGGCCATGCTTCTATCGTGCCTTGTTCAATTGCTAATAGCTCTTTGCTTTACAGTCATATTATACCGACTGCCATCAGGTTTTCGACAGGTTTCTGTAAGACTGTTGCCTGGAATGACAAACGAATGTCGAAAAACCTACTGCTTGCAGTATACATCCCGGCTCGCATTTCTCACCAGTGCTCCGCACATTTTTAAAGTTGAAAATTGCAATTAGGATCCCCCCTTAATTCAAATAATTTGTCGATGGGTTATAGAGATTAGAGTAAACTATCAATAGAGATGGTAGCTTTAGTGGGATCTCTACAAGGGCCTGTTAAAGCTTCTTGAATAATTCCATTTTTTTGAGCCTAATCTTTTTTCATTTTAATTCTCAAATTGTATGGGATAATTCTTTCGGATCTTTCACTTGTACATCACCTTCCTGCAATTCAGGTCAATATCCTAAATATGAAAAGAATATTCTATTCTTACAGCAGGAAAAATTTTCTCACTTTAATACAAAGCAACCTTGCATCACCAGGATAGCCGTAGCCGTTGCTTTAGGAATGCCATTTAAATTTAAAAACAGCCGGATCAAATAGATCCGGCTGTAATGTTGTGTAACATTTCCTATTTAACTCCAACCACAAAGAAAAAGGAATGTTACGACAATGGAACTATTACATCCCCTCCTTGGAACTGACAAGTCCAACCCCTTTCTTGAACTTCTATTTGATCCGGCTTCACCTTCAGAAATTCTTGTTCATTTTGGCATGCACCTCTTGGAAAAGGTCAATAGAGGTAAAGATATGATTGAGGAGAAAATGTTAGCTGGACGTCTCTACAATGCAAACTTTAAGCGGTCAGCTTTGGTTGAAACATTCCAGAGAGACCGCAAGACACTTCAACGCTATGGAAATGCATTGAAGAGTGGTGACGCTCAGTTAATGTTCCGTGCATTTTCTGGACAAGGCGGTGAAAGGAAACTTGATGACCAGAAAGAACAGTTTGTCCGCCAAACTTTTCGTGACACCTATCATGAACAAGGTTGCCACTGTAATCGCTTTATCCGGAAAGAGCTCAAAAGGAAGCTCGGCATTACCGTTAACAGGGAATCAATACGGTTAATTATCAATGAAGAGAAAGTAAAAATGGATCATTGTGGTTCATTGCTTCCAATAAAAAGACAGGATTTTCAAGAAATAATCTCATTTGTAAATTATTTTTTTATTGCGGTTAACGGAATGGACCAAGAGCTCAATAAGGAAACCGACTGCAATAATGTTCCTTTCCCAAGGGGGAATTCAGATAAAAACTGCAATCATTCGCCCTCTTCTATGCCATTTCAAATCTTTCCCGGCAAAAAAGATTGGCATCACCAAGAGCAATTTTTCCTGCATCATGCCGGGTTGCTCTTAGCCCATTCCCAGATTGACCGAGTCAGTAGCGCCTATGTCGGCAACAAGGACATTACTCGTCAATGGATTAGTTCTGTGCTTTGTGGTGCGGTCAACCTTGAGCAAATGCGTCAACTAAGTTATCCATCTTTAGAAGTGCTTATCGGCCCTCAAATTTCTTCGAATTACCGACAAAGAGAGCGATTACATGACATTGCCAATGAAGAAAATACTGCTGCTGTCTGGCGTGAGAATAGTCTCCTTGTCGAGGCCCAGAAAGAAGATACCTTTCTTTATGATCCTCACGGAATTGAGTATACCGGAGAGCAGAAAATACTGAGGGGATGGCTTGGAGGAAGTCACAAAGTTGCCAAAGCCTATTATCAGGATTTTGTTCATACTGTCAATGGCAAACCCGTCATGGCATTTCTCGAAGATAATTACGAGGATCTTCGACTCCGATTTCCACGTCAAGTACCTCAGTTGAGGCAAGTACTCGGAGTCAAACAAAACCACAAGCTGACCTTTGTCATTGACCGGGCTATTTATGACTTGGAAGATTTACGCAGTTACCGAGAAAAAGACATATTTGTGATCACATGGGAAAAAGGCATCAAAAATCTTCTTTGGGAACCACCAAATAGTGAGTGTATCGGTCGTTTTTCAATTATCACTGATTTTCATTCAGAAAATAGAGGTAGCTATGATGGGGCCTAAATTCCAAAGTAGGGTTGAGACAATACGACGGCGCCAACAATATGTATACCATAATTATCTGAATTAAATCACAATATAAAATTGTTAAATAAT
>JAJFLO010000443.1 GCA_021772675.1 Verrucomicrobiota bacterium
AGTCTCTGTTGAAAAAAACAGTGCAGAGAATATTATCCAACTCCTGCTAAATTTCCCTGAGTGAAAAAAAACAAACATTTTCAATTTCAAAACCAGGGGGACAAAATACCTAATACCCCAACTTATTGATATGATACTCAATCGAGACATTGCGAGCGACATTACACGCGCGGCCTTCAGGAGAAATTTGATTATAGAAACAAGTGGTGCTGATGACCAGATTATTAAATTACTCTGCCCACTGACAATTAGCGACGAAAATTTGACTAAAGGGATTGAGATCATTGAACAATCCGTTAAGGAAGCCTGCAACAAAATGGAAAAGATCCCAGAAGAGTCAGATTATTTTGACGATGTAGTTTTGGACTTGTGAGCAAATGATCATTAGAAAATTACAACAAGAACACGATACGGAAAGACGAATTATTTCACCTGACGGCAATTGGGAGAGCACACGCCTATTGCTCAAGGATGATCAAATGGGATTTTCTTTCCACATTACGACCATTTACAAAGGCGCCGATTTTCGGATACACTACCAAAATCACTTGGAATCGGTGTACTGTATTTCCGGACAAGGTGAAGTCGAAACTCTGGATGACGGCAAGAAATACCCGATACGTTCCGGAACCATTTATATTTTGGATAAACACGACAGGCATGTCCTGCGCGCTTTCACGGAAATGAAAATGGCGTGTGTCTTCAATCCGCCTCTGAGTGGGAAGGAAGTGCACAACGCTGAAGGGGCATACGAATTGAATGCTGATCCGATAACCGAATAAGGTAAGCATCATATAATGGTTTTAAGCTTTCTATTCTTTCTTGGTTTATTTGTTCTAATCGGACTGAGTTCCGTTTTTAGTAGTCGAGGTACAAAAAAGGACTATTATTTGGCGAGCAGTTCAGTGCATCCTCTATTAGTCGGGCTGTCCGCAGTGGCAACCAATAACAGCGGCTACATGTTTATTGGGGTGATCGGCTATACCTATGCCACAGGTCTGGCTTCCATTTGGCTGATGATTGGTTGGATCGCCGGAGATTTTCTATCCTCTTTATTTATTCATTCCCGTTTGAGAATGGCAACTGAACGTACAGGTGAAGTAAGTTTTGCCGGTGTTCTGAGTCGATGGAACGGAGATCAAGATATGCTGCTGCAACGAGTGGTTGCAGCAATCTCTTTAGTTTTCCTGCTGGCTTATGCCAGTGCTCAGTTTGTAGCCGGCAGTAAAGCGCTTCAGGTTCTGTTTGGTTGGCCTAATTGGACCGGTGCAGTGATCGGAGCGGTCTTGGTCATGCTCTATTGCTTTGCGGGTGGAATCCGCGCTTCTATATGGACAGACGCGGCTCAGTCTGTTGTCATGATCTTTGCAATGGCTCTTATGTTGGTCGTCGCGACATCTTCTTTTGGCGGGGTGAACAATGCGATCGCCCAAATGTACACAGTGGAAGGATTTATGGACTGGTTCCCCAAGGACATGGTACTACCCGGTTTAGCTGGCGGTCTTCTCTTTGCTGTAAGTTGGGGATTCGCGGGTCTGTCGGTTATAGGACAGCCCCATATCATGGTTCGTTTTATGGCATTAAACGATACCGCAAAAATGCAACGGGCCAAACTCTGGTATTATCTGTGGTTTATCATCTTCTATATGATGGCAACAGGGGTTGGCATGCTGTCTCGCATTTACCTTAATGACCCTGGCGCTTTTGATGCCGAGCTGGCATTGCCGACGATGGCACAGCAACTGCTCCCTCCGTTTTGGGTGGGGTTAATATTGGCGGGAGTATTCGCCGCGACGATGTCAACCGCAGATTCTTTGATTCTGAGTTGCTCTTCAGCACTCACACATGACCTACTTCCTCACAAGATCGAAAACACCACGGTACTGAAAGCTGGAACCGCGCTTATCACACTAATTGCATTAACATGGGCGTTACTTAACAAACAGAGCGTTTTCAGCCTGGTTATTATGGCCTGGTCCGGCTTGGCCAGCGCGTTTGCGCCTCTTTTAATCTATTTGTGTGCAGGCGGAAAACCAAATCGAAACTCAAGCTTACTTGCAATAGTTACTGGTCTTGCAGTTGCACTCCTTTGGCGACATCTACACTGGCACAACGCCGTTTATGAGGGGATGCCCGGCATCATAGCTGGATTGATAGTGCTCTATTCGAGCCAAAAGTTTGATCACGATAGCCGAGCCGAGCGACCAATGGGAGGGAGACTGGTTGCTAAACAAAGACAGTGAGAATGTTAACGGCAATTCGTCAGGGCTTATGAGACTACCCGTTTGTGACGAAAGTACTCCCAAGCATGGTAACTCATAACTCATGAGGGCATTCGGTACGACCCCGACTGCTTATTTACATTGACACCAAAATCCTTAGAGCAACGACCAACACGACAACAGCTGTGAGTTTTCTGATAACTATGGGAGAGATTTTATTGGCACCCAGCTGGCTGCCGATCTGACCTCCAATGAGTACTGCCAGGGGCAACCAAAAATAGTCTTGAAGAAATTCAAATTGCGAATGCTTTTGTAGTTGGCCAATTAAACCAAAGATTGAATTCACCAGAATAAAAACACTGGCTAACGCTGATATCTGTTTTGGTTTTCCCCAATTGAGATTGTGTAAAATGGGGGACAAGAATATACCGCCACCGATACCGACAAAACCTGAAAGCGCACCAATGCCAGCGCCCAGAGGTAATCCCACAGCCCATACCTTTTTATGGTCGAGATCTTTGTGGGAGACCGACGTCGTGTCATTGGTCAAGAGCATTCTTATCCCGGCACACAGAAGCGTCAATGATAGTATTAGTAAAAATATATGCTTGTCTAACGGCACGGTGCCGGCAAGATATGCTGCCGGTATAGAGGTGATGATAAACGGTAGTAATAGTCGCCAGCAAAAATGACCGGCTTTAATAAAAATATAACTTCCCCCAGTGACTACGATAATATTACAAATTAAAGCCAATGGCGGTATGATCTGATAGGGAAAATCGAATATTACGAGTAATGCAATATAGGATGACCCACCACCAAAGCCAACCATTGAATAAACAATTGCTACCATGAAGAATAGAGGGAGTAAAAGCAGGGGTTGCATCAGGTGTTTTATAACTGTTTTAAGGGTTCAAAGTTCACGGTTCAAAAGTTATAAAAAGGATTTCATCTGACTATTATTGATTTTCATTACCTGAATGGGCATGGGTGCAGTTGCAATTTACCCAGCCGGTGTCACCATTGCCATAGTATTCTTTCTTCCAAATAGGAACATGTAATTTTACTTCGTCAATGATAAACTGGCAGGCAGAAAACGCAGCATGCCGATGCCGTGACGTTATACCAACCCACACCGCCGTATCTCGAATATTAAGATGTCCCATTCGATGGATGCATATTGCGTTTAATATTTCAAATGCCTCCATTGCGCGGGTTACTATTTTTTCACCTTCGATAGTCGCCAATTCGGTGTAGGCTTCATATTCAAGTGATTGAACTACCTTTCCGTCATTGCAGTTTCTCACTCTGCCTTCAAAAATTGCCAATGCTCCGGCTTCGGGGCTGTCTAATTTTGATTGGTAAACTGATGAAATAATGGGTTCGATAGTTAATATGAACATTTCAACCTCCTGCCACAGGGGAAATGAATACAACGGTATCATTAGGAGAAAGGGCTGTATTCCAGTCCTTATACTCATGGTTAATCGCTACTCGTAATGAGTTATGTGACAAACTAAATTTGTGGCGAAGTTGTAGCTCTTGGTAAAAATCCTGAGCAGTTTTTGCTTCAGTTTTTACCGACTCTTCGGAACAGCCACGTTGGTCTTTTAATAATGCGAAATATTCAACATTAACATTTATCATTTTTTGTCCTCTATGATATCATCAATCCAGGACAATGCGGCCATCATGGATGGTAAGCCAATCGTTGGAAGCGCGAGAATTGCGACTTGACGTAATTCTTCGTTTTCGGCCCCAGCTTTTATTGCTTTACGGCAATGTGAATGAACAGCACCCTCCAATCGGGCACCAGTAGATATTGCCAACTTTATTAAAGCTCTTGTTTTCTCGTCCAATGGGCCGGCATTATGAACAGCTTTACCCAGATTTTCGTAAGATTGACCCACTTCAGGGAAGTCATTTAAAAACTTTTGATATCGTTTTGGAATTGCCATGGAAGTTTCCTTTCTGCATAGGTAGTTCGTTTTTACAG
This sequence comes from Verrucomicrobiota bacterium, assembly GCA_021772675.1. Classification (GTDB taxonomy): domain Bacteria; phylum Verrucomicrobiota; class Lentisphaeria; order JABSQK01; family JAJFLO01; genus JAJFLO01. The sequence goes on from JAJFLO010000443.1 coordinate 4,219, forward strand.
TTGAAGATTATCTTAAACTATATTAGAAGAATTACCTAATTGCGAGTAGGATAACTAACCTGCATTATCATAAATTTTATATCACGAGTCAACATGTCACGTAATCTCAATGAGTTACGCCGTTATCCGGGTTCGAAATAGTTTCCACCCACCACGGCGCGTTATAAACCACGGCGGATTTTTAACACTATTCTCTACGAGCTGGAAGCCTGTACGCGGATAAATGTCATAACTCATTGACCTTGCACAATCTCTTGACTCTCATCATTAAAGTTTACGCATAATACAGGCTAATTCAATCTGTTATTCAGAGAGTGGAGGGAAAAATCGTTCAATGACACCAGAGCAGTTACTACACTATAGTCGCCATCTTGCAATTCCCGAAGTTGGTAAAGATGGTCAGGAAAAGCTTCTTAATGCGAAAGTTCTTATCGTTGGAATCGGTGGACTAGGTTGCCCGGTAAGTCTATATCTCGCTGCTGCCGGTATCGGTGAACTAGGGCTTATTGATTTCGATACCGTGAGCGTAAGCAATCTGCATCGTCAGATACTGTATACAAATGCCCATATCGGTGACTTAAAAGTAGACGCGGCTACCAGACGATTAGCGGAGATTAATCCAGGAATAACACTTAATTCGTTTTCAGAAAAGTTGACATCGGACAATGCACTGACGATACTGAAAGATTACGATTACGTCATTGATGGGACCGATAACTTCGCCACTCGCTATTTAGTAAACGATGCGTGTGTTCTTCTGAATAAAATTAATGTTTATGGAAGTATTTATCGTTGGGAAGGACAATCGTCGGTGTTTTGCGCAGAGGATGGTCCGTGTTATCGTTGTTTATTTCCTGAACCACCTCCAGTAGGGGAGGTTCCCAGTTGCGATCAAGCTGGTGTTATTGGTGTACTTCCCGGAATTATTGGGTTAATCCAGGCAAGTGAAACGATTAAAATGATATTGGAAATTGGTGAATCGTTGGTTGGAAGGACATTGATTTTTGATCTTTTAACAATGAGACAAAAAGAGATAAAGCTAACAAAAAATCCTGATTGTCCAATGTGCGGCGAGATCCCATCTATTCATGAACTAATGGATTGCACTCAATTTTGCAATAGTGGGTATAAGGACGAAAATCAAAAATCTTTAAATGAGGGACTGATTACTAAGGAGATCAGTGCCCTGGAATTAAAAGCTCTCGTCGATGTGGGGGCGGATCATTTGCTGCTAGATGTTCGCGACCCATTTGAATTTGACATAGTAAAGATTGAAAATGCAAAATTAATTCCTTTATCTGAATTAGAGAATCGAATCGACGAAATTACCCAGTATAAAAATCAGACGATGATTGTCTACTGTCACCATGGAATGAGAGGCAGAAAAGCTGCTGAAATTCTAAAATCAAAAGGATTTAAAAATCTTCATAATTTGACAGGGGGCATTGATTCTTGGGCAGAAGCTGTGGATATCGGCTTGCCCAGATATTAATAATTTTGTAAATTTTAGATTTTATGAATCGCACCAATCATTACAGGCAATTTGAATCACTTTTTTACAGATTCTTAGTTTTGACAATTGTCCGGAAACGGACTGTTTTAATGCCTTCGTAAAATTACAATAGACCGTTTCAACTTAGGTAAATTATTAGCCTACCATTAGCAAGTTTTACTTTATAGTCTTCAAGAATAGTCAAAGTTAGCCTCAAATTAGTATAACTTCGGTTTTGACAGTGAGGAAATTCTTACCTAAAAGTCGAGTTAAATACTCGTGTGAAATGAAATTACTTTTGTCATAGACATCTCGGTTAATCCCAATTTGTGTAATTCCAATGTGAAATCGTTAACCTGCCTATTCTCAATCAGTAACGCTGAATTTTCATGCTTTAGTCTGATAAATGCTCTGAATAAAAATGTAGCAAATGCGGATTATTTATTTTTCGGTGGTCTTAAAATTGGTCGATGAAAATAGTTTTAATATATCAAAAAACAGGAAGGGAATAAAATGTCAAAATCAATACCAACCATACAGAAATTCATGACATATCAACCGTATTTTATTCAGGAATCAGAGCCAATTTCAGAAGCGAATAATATAATGAGAAAATCTGAGATTCATCATTTACCTGTCATGAAAGACGGTAATGTAATTGGAATTATATCTGATCGGGATTTAAAAATGGTTATGGGATTGCTTGGTGTAGATCCGGGTAAAATGCTGGTTAAGGACGTCTGCCATAAGGATCCGTATGTTGTCACACCAGAAGCATCTCTTGATGAGGTTGTTTCAGAAATGGCAGATAATCATTATGGTTGTACAGTAGTTACTCAAAACGATAAACTCGTCGGCATTTTTACTACAATGGATTGTTGTCAGGCACTTTCGAGCATCTTGCGACAACGGTATCATTAATAAATGCTCAATGGGATACCAGAGGGAGTCTGTATTCAAAATGTGAGTGGTTCCGGGAACGCTTGAGGTTGAGGTCAAAGTAACGCGGTTTATGTGGAGCTCAACATAAACCGCGTTATGTGCACCATTCGATTATGTTGAGTAAATGGGACATTTTTTTATAATTTTTCCGCAGATTTATGGAATTAGAATTTATTTTAC
>JAJFLO010000444.1 GCA_021772675.1 Verrucomicrobiota bacterium
CCTTATTTCTTCTTCTGTCATTTTCTGTCAATCTTATTATGGAATCAGGGTCAGGGCAATAATTTAAAAATTTTGTAAAAAAATGAAAAAAAAAGCCACAACCAATTTTTATTTAAATTATAAAAATAAATAAATTAAAAAAACACTGTGTCTGGATTTTATTTAAACTTTTTCACAAAAACTTTAAAATAACGGCCTGACCCTGATTCCATAATAAGATTGACAGAAAATGACAGAAGAAGAAATAAGGCCGGTAAAACTATTTAATCGTTATTTGGAATTAGCAGACGAAGACATCGCTACATTCTTTAATGACAGGTCCAGGTTCAGCACAGTACCATGCCCGGCATGCAGGAATACAAAGTCTCAACATGAATTCACCAAGAAAGAATTTTACTACGCAAGTTGTACAAATTGCGGGACGTTATATCTCAATCCAAGACCTTCGATAGAGTTGATTGATCGTTATTACAAAGATTCAAAAGCCGTAGAATTCTGGAGCAATCATTTCTTCAAAGAAACCGCAGAAGCCCGCCGTGTAAAGATGTTTAAACCACGCGCCGAGCTGGTATCCGGGTTGGCGGAGAAATTGAAACTAAGAGGGACCTGTGTCGATATTGGGCCGGGCTATGGGATTTTTATGGAGGAAATGGCCAAATTAAACCATTTCACCAACATCGTTGGCATTGAACCGAGTCCCCATCTGGCAGAGGATTGCCGAGCAAAGGGATTTGAAATTATTGAAGCAGCGATCGAAGATGTACCTGATTGTGATTTGAAGTGTCAGATGGCAGTAAACTTTGAGGTGTTGGAGCATGTTTATTCTCCGATAGATTTCCTGAAGGCAATTCATTCGATACTCGCTACTAATGGGATATTGCTTTTAACGACATTAACTGTTTCGGGTTTCGATATTCAGGAATTATGGAGTCACTCCAAGAGTGTTCATCCACCTCACCATATAAACCTAATGTCAATTGCGGGATTAAAAGAGCTTTTCAAAATAGCTGGTTTTGAAATCCTTGAATTAACAACTCCTGGAAAATTGGATGTTCATATTGTTGAAAATATGATTAAGGAAAATCCTGGTATTCCGTTGTCTCATTTTTCAAAACAACTCGTTCTTCAATCTGATGAGGTTAAACAGAATTTTCAACACTTCCTAAGCAGCAATCAATTAAGTTCTCATGTGCAGGTCGTTGCAAGGCGTAATTTAGAGTAAAGAGTTCAGGTGTCAGCAGAAAACATTAGGCATAATTCTTCTTGCGCTATCATACTGACACCTGAAACCTGAAACCCGTTTTTCACGAAAGATAAACTATGAAACCCATGATTTTATTTTCACTGCCTTACGCCCAGGCACTTGAGGCTGTTCTTCCGATAATTCAGGAAGCAAAGCAAACCTGGAATGTCTTTGTCTTAAATTCCATCAGATCGGATATAAATGATCAGGATTTGGCCAAAGAGCTTCTTGAAGCCAATAACATTCCCTATGCCAATGAAATAGAAACCGTAAAGACTGAGCAGACCCTATCGCCCTTTCTGCGGTTTATTCGCAAAATCGATTTTCAGACTCGTAGGCTAACTGGCGGTATTTTTACCACGGCCATAGTCACCTATGGCCAGGAAAAGAGACGACGAATGATCGCCTCAAAATGGCTGAAAAAACTGAATCCTGATGTTCTGATTACTGCAGGAGATCAAACGTTATTGCAAAAACATTTGGTTGAAGTAATCAACAATAAACGTATCCCAACGATAAATTTTCAATGGACCATTGCGAATGCTTCTCAAAAACATACTGCCGAAATCACATCACGGTTTGACAATGTAGTAAAGCAACAACCATTATCGGTACGGATTAATAGACAAATCAAAGAAATATTTACCTCTCTTTTTCTTCGCCTGTCAGGCCTTCACATTAAATTTAATAGTGATGTTTTCGGTGGTGGGAACGCAAAAAAATTCGCGGTCATTGGTCAAGGATGTTTCGATAATTATGTATCAATGGGTATTCCTGCAGAAACAATGATTATCACAGGACACCCAACGTATGAAAATCTTCATAAAAACGCTGACAAACTAATACGTGATATGGTTTCACGGAAGGAGATTTTTGAGGTGTTGAATATCCCGAATAATCAAAAATTAATTCTTTGGTGTACCAATGATCAACGAACCTATTTTGAAGGGATTCATACCTATGAGGAAATGTATGAATCATGGGAGACCAAGGTTAAAATTTTACTTGAATTAGAGGGTAAATATGAAATCGTCATCAAAATTCACCCGAAAGAAAAGCTGAATGACTATAGACAATTGGAAAGGTTATCTCCTCGAGTTCATGTCATTAACAAATATGATGTGTTAAAATTAATTCCTCATAGCGAATTGGTTATTACCCGTTTTAGTTCAACGGCAGTTTCAGCATTATGTCTAAAAAAACCAGTAATCACACACAATTATCCTTCCATACCGGGGGGAACATTATTTGAGGATATCGGCGGTACGATTCACGTAAATTCAGACGCTGAGTTCAAGTCGGAAATCGATGGTATTCTAACAAGTGGATCCTCATCTGATAAGATTAATATGCGACGCGAAGAATTTCTCTCCTATTATCTCGATTTAGGTAATAAATCAGCTATTGGAAAGTTCATGGATATAATCAATCAGAATATAAATAACTAGATTATGGCTAAACTTTTAATTGTTGGACTCGGTTCTATTGGCCGCCGTCATTTAAAAAATCTTAAGACATTATATGAGAATGATATCATTCTTTGCCGGACAGGGAAGGGAACGTTGCCGGACGATGAGTTATGCGACTACGCATGCGAACATACATTATCCGCTGCTCTGGGTCACAAACCGGATGCGGTCATCATCTGCAATCCAACCTCGCTTCATATGCAGACGGCAATTGATGCAGCAAAGGCAGGGTGTCATCTGTTCTTAGAAAAACCGATCTCTCATTCGCTCGAAGGTCTGGCAGAGTTGAATCATCTTGTTACCACAAAAAATCTCATCTGTATGGTTGGTTTTCAGTATAGATTTCATCCGACATTGCAGCGAATGAAACAACGTATTGAAGAAGGCGCCATCGGAAAAATTATTCATGCTCATGCTCATTGGGGAGAATATCTGCCTGACTGGCATCCCTGGGAAGATTATAAAAACAGTTATTCGGCTCGCTCTGAGTTGGGGGGCGGCGTCGTTCTCACCCTGTGTCACCCAATTGACTACTTGCAATGGATCGTTGGTGATGTGATTTCTGTTTTTGCGGTAACACGTCAATCTGAAACGCTGGGCATTAATGTTGAAGATATTGCAGATTTAACCCTGACCCATGGATCAGGTGCTTGTTCAACCATACACCTTGATTATATACAGCGACCGAAATCACATCATCTCCAAGTGGTTGGTGACAAGGGAACGATGGTTTGGGATCATCGTAGTGGTGGCCTGCAATGTTTTGACACGGGATCGAATGGGTGGAAACTCTATAACTGTCCATCCGATTTTGAACGGGACACAATGTTTAAGGACGAAATGAGACACTTCATTGATTGTGTCCGACGTCAAAGTCAACCTGCAATTGATCTTCGGAGCGGCATGCAATCGTTAAGCGTATGTTTGACGGCAAAACAGTCTACTCTAGAACAAAAAATCTGCGATGTACCCGTCGTAATTTAGACAATTTCGATGCCGTGTAAAAATTGGCAGGAAATATAAAAAAAGATATATTGGAAGCTATGACGCAACCCGGGAAAAAGAGAAAAATTCGAAAATGGTATCTGGTTTACTATGTTCTTGCTGTATTTGATCTTGTTACCATATGCACAAGTTTATATTTGAATCATCAGATCATGAAAAAATATTCTATCTCAATAGATGAAAATGAAGAATGGAGTAAAAGAATTCTTCACTATTCCATGATAAGCAGATTTGCTATAGAAGTCAATGCCCCTGGAAATAATGTTTTCGATACTGGTAACATAGAAGCGGAATCCCAAAAATTAGAAATCGCGTTGAATCATTTTAATGACAATATCGAAGAGGCTAAAAATGAATTGTTGTCACACTATGCAAAAGAAGAAGTTGATATCTATATAACATATCTTGATCAGGCAGAATCAAGCATGTTAGAAATGGTTAGTGAAGCCAATCTGATTTTCACTTTCCTAAAAAGGAAACAACGTAAAGAAGCAGGTTCACGAATGGCGACAATGGACCAGAAATATGCCGATGTAGTCGTTATCCTTTCTGATCTGAGAATGCTTATTGGTGACAAACAAACAGCATTGCTTAATAATCAAAGAACCCAGTCGGAGAAGCTAAAACGCATCGAATATGTTATTGCCAGTTGTGTTATCTTGATCATTATGTTCATCATACTGTATGGACACACATTGGCAAAGAAAATGATAAATGATGAAAATGAAAAGGAGCGTTATTTGTTAGCATTAAAAGAGGCAAAAGAAGCGGCTGAACAGGCAACAAAAGTCAAATCTGAATTTCTTGCAAACATGAGTCATGAGATTCGTACTCCAATGAATGGTGTCATGGGTATGACCAGTTTATTATTTGATACCAAACTTACGTCAGAGCAAAGAGATTTTGCAGAAACTATCCGTACAAGTAGCGATAGTTTACTTACAATTATTAATGACATTCTTGACTTCTCTAAAATTGAGGCAGGGAAAATGGAATTGGAGGAACAAGAATTCAATTTGCGGGATTGCATTGAAGATTCACTTGATTTGATGGCTGCAACAGTTGCCAAAAAGAAACTAGATTTAGTTTATATGATTGACGAACAAACTCCGTCTGGACTGATCAGTGATGTTAGTAGATTACGCCAAATCCTGGTTAATCTTATAAACAATGCCGTTAAGTTCACTTCTATTGGCGAAGTAACGGTAAATATCTTCTCAAAACGTCTTAATGAATCAAACTATGAAATTCATTTTGCCGTTAAAGATACAGGTATTGGCATACCATCTGATAAGAAAGATAAATTATTTAAGTCGTTTAGCCAAGTTGATGCATCGACGACACGCCATTATGGCGGTACAGGTCTGGGGCTTGTCATCTGTAAGCGATTGACAGAGATGATGGGGGGGAGAATATGGGTTGAGAGTGAAAAAGGAAAAGGATCAGTGTTTAGTTTTACAATCATTGCTAAAGCCTGTTCATGTCCTCCTAATCATAAGCTTATTGATCATGAAATTTTAACTGGAAAACGCGTGTTGATTGTGGAAGATAACGAAACCAATCAGAAGATACTAACACTACAGACAAAAGCATGGGGAATGATTGCACAATCCGTATACTCTGCTAAGGAAGGCTTACAATTAATTAAGAATGGTGAAGAATTTGATATCGCCATTTTAGATGTGCAGATGCCGCAAATGGATGGTTTGACATTAGCTAAAGAAATACGTAAATACAAAGATTCTAAAAGATTGCCGATAATCATGTTTTCCTCAATTGATCAGCAAAAAGTAACATCGTGTGACGACTTATATTCCGCATTTCTATTCAAACCGCTGAAGTCATCACAACTTCATAATACCATAGCGAGCATATTGGGAAAGAGGCCTTTAGAGGTGGGGCCTAAATCAAAACAGATCGAACCATCAATGTGCGAAAAATTCCCATTGCAAATCCTGGTGGCTGAAGATAATATCGTAAACCAAAAAGTAGCACTCAAAGTATTGCAAAAAATGGGATATGACGCAGAAATCGCCAATGACGGTTTAGAAGTAATAGATGCATTAGAGCGACAACCGTTCGATCTAGTACTAATGGATATGCAAATGCCGAATATGGATGGAATCCAAGCGACCAGGAAGATTTGTAAAATGTGGTCAAGTGAAAGACGACCACGGATCATTGCTATGACCGCCAATGCGATGCAGGGCGATAAAGAGAAGTGTTTTGAAGCAGGCATGGATGATTATATTAGCAAACCTATAAAATTAGACGAGCTCACTGAAGTCTTAAAGAAAAGCTATTTAGTAAAATCAGTTTGATGTCGTTTTTTGTGTATTTGGAAATGGCTCAAAAAACAGAATAATTTATCAATCATGGAAAATAAAAATCATTATCGGTTAAAAGATCAGGTAGTCATTGTCACTGGAGGTTGCGGACTGCTTGGACGGGAATATGCCCATACATTTTCGAACGCAGGTGCTAACGTTGTTATTGCCGATATCGACAAAATATCTGCCAGGGAACTTGCAAATGAACTAACTGAGAAAAATGGTCTAAACGCACTTGGAGTTGGAACGGATATTACAAATAAGGATTCTGTCTTATCAATGACCCAAAAGGTAAATGAAACGTTTGGCCACATTGATGTGTTAGTAAATAATGCCGCCCTTGATCCAAAATTTGATGTACACAATGAACAAAAACACCAGAATTCCTTTGAAGACTTTCCGCTCAATTTATGGAATCAATATATGAATGTGAACGTCACCGGTATGTTTTTATGTTCTCAGGCGGTGGCACCAAGCATGCTTCGACAGGAAAAAGGGGTCATCATTAACATTTCTTCAACCTATGGGCTGGTTGGCCCAGACCAACGCCTTTATCAAGATCCAGATGGTCGACAAACTGCGTATAAGCCCATTACGTATTCGGTGACGAAAAGTGCGGTCATTGGATTAACCCGATATCTTGCTACTTATTGGGCAGGTAAGAATATCAGGGTAAACACATTTTCCCCAGGTGGTGTGTATAGTGATCACGATGAACATTTCAACGAAAAGTACAGTTTTCGTACACCGATGGGGCGTATGGCCAATAAGTCAGAATATAATGAGGCACTGCTATTTCTCGCATCAGATGCTTCATCATATATGACCGGGGCAAATTTAGTTATTGATGGAGGATGGACTGCATGGTAAGCACTAACAAAGTTAATGTACTTGGAATTATCCAGGCACGGGGTGGATCAAAAGGAATTCCCCGGAAAAACGTTAGGGATTTGATTGGATTTCCCTTGCTTGCTTATCCGATAGCTGCTGCGTTAAAAAGTAATTATATATCACGTCTGATCATTTCAACAGATGATGAAGACATCGCGGTGATTGGGAAATCATTCGGTGCCGAGGTTCCGTTTCTACGACCTGCATCTCTGGCGTCAGATGAAGCACTCGATTTTCCATTATTTGAACATGCACTGAATTGGTTGGATCTTCACGAAAATTACCGTCCTCATATCGTTGTCCAATTTCGTCCCACGTCTCCTTTTTTTCCTGACGGATTTATAGACCAGGCAATTGAGTCGTTGATATTCTCTCCAAAGGCAGACTGCGTTCGTGCTGTAACAATTCCTAAAAATAATCCCTATAAAATGTGGCGCAAAAAATCTGATGGATTTATGACGCCACTAATTTCTAATAATGTCATCGGAGAATCTTATAACATGCCCCGGCAAAAATTGCCGGAAATATATTGGCAAACCGGACATATCGATGTTATTCGTTATGATACGATCATAAAAAAACGGTCTTTAACTGGTGATGAAATATTGCCGATTATTATCGATCCAAAGTACTGCGTTGATATCGATACCGAAGCTGACTGGATAAATGCAGAACGTTTTCTGGAAACCCACGCGGATGAAATTATTATGCCAAAGATAATCAGCAAGAGTTTAGCCTGAATAATTCATGCGATTCGTAGCGAGAGCACTTAACTCGCTCGTAATAAATTGATTAGAGAAAATTTCACAATGAAAGTGGATTTTCATTCACTGAGTTGTAAAATTGAGTTAATCGGCTTTTTTGAGCAGAGATTAGGGCTCGCAGCAGAATACTGATGAATTATTCAGGTTAGTGAGTCGATCCAATTAATTCACACTTACCCTACATGATATATTGTTTAGAATAGGTTGTACATTCAAGCAGGAAAGTTTGGAGTTCGGGCCTCTAGCAGTCCGACAGACTGCTAGGCGTTTTTTTTAGAAAGGCCCATCCCGCATGCGGGACTCAACTTCAGCCATTGACCATGCAATAAGCATTTTGCGTTTGATACATACAACTACCTAACTGTTGTCGGGCTGAACCCCATTTATATTTGACTTTGAATTCGTTAAAAATATTTAAATTGGCATAGCTGTTGCGACGGTAATTTCTTAATCAAAAAAAATATTATTTGCGATCAACTAAGAATTAACGGAGCGGCTATTATGTACGATACCGATATAAATCAATACTCGAAACGTCCAAAAATGATCGCTGAAATTGGTTGTAATCATAAGGGCGATATTGATATTGCCTATGAAATGATCAAAACAGCCGCTATCTTTTGTAAAGTCGATGCAGTCAAATTTCAGAAACGGACGAATAAAGAACTACTAACAAAAGAAGAATATAACGCACCCCATCCAGAGTTATACCATGCATATGGCGCGACCTATGGTGAACACAGAGAATTTCTCGAATTTGATTTAGAACAACATTCTATGTTGCAGGATTGGTGTAATGAATTAAATATTGAATATAATTGTTCAGTGTGGGATTTGACGGCCGCCAAACAAATTGCGTCTTTGAAACCAAAATGTATCAAAATTCCATCAGCATCAAATCTGGATTTTACTATGATGCGCTGGTTATGTGATCACTACGACGGCGATATTCACGTATCGTTGGGAATGACCACACGTGAAGAGGAAGACCAGATTGTCGATCTTTTTATTCGAAATTACCGCAATGATAGTTTAGTACTTTACTCATGCACATCAGGCTATCCTGTTCCGTTTGAGGACATTTGTTTATTGGAAATCAAACGAATAAGCCAACGATTTGATCCTTTGGTGAAGGCAATTGGATTTTCTGGCCACCATCTTGGTATCGGTGCAGATATCGCTGCCTTAGCTTTAGGAGCAGATTACTTCGAAAGACATTATACCATCGACCGCACCTGGCGAGGTACGGATCATGCCGCAAGCCTGGAACCGGATGGACTACGCAGATTGACTCGAAACCTGCGTCAGGTATCAGCGTCACTATGCTATAAACCCATTGAAATTCTTGACATCGAAAAAAAGCAACGTGCTAAACTTAAACGTTTTGTAAAACCTCAGAAGAAAACATCTTCGATGTTTAACTAAATAATCCACTGGTGTTCTTGAGGAATAGTGCTGCAGTTCTCAACTCTATGTTGTCGTTGTTTCGTGATCACGATAACACAATGGAAGTTGTGACATCCAACGAATATTACAGTCCCATATACAACCATTCAGATATAATGACAAATCGATCTAAAATAGCAATTTACCTGCCACATCTTTTCGCAATTCGTGATTTTTTATATACCTCTGTATGGGATGAGATGGTTAAGAATAGTAATACAAAATTCTATCTATTATGTCGAAATGATCATGTTAAAGATGAGATAGCAAAACGGAATCCGCCTAACATTTTCTATAGAGAATTTCCACCATCACAAAAATATGTCAACGTTGAGGATACAAAATTGTTACATCCTCCATGGCAACAGAAGATTATCACGACGTTATTTCGATGGCTTGACGAACATTACGTCTTTGATTCGCTTAGTTATAGATTTGCGGCGATAAATGACCTCTCCCACTGGCAAATTCGTAGACGAAGGAGTAAAACTGGCAAGAAACAAACGCAAAAATTGTACTATTATAGACGGGGTGAAAAAGTGGGTTTTCCCTTTTCTAAAAGCAAGTTTCTGTATCGATTGCTATATAATCTCCATCACGGAAAACTGAACTATAATTTTTTAAAAGATCTTCTATTTTTGGAGGACTTAAACCCCGATCTATTTGTTTTTGGACGTCTCCATTTAAAAGGTACAGCGTACTGGTCTCGGGCTCTTAAGCGAATTGGCTGTCCCATGGTCGGGGTTGTTTCCAGCTGGGATCATCCGACTGTTCACGGGCCAACACCACGAGGTATGAATGGTTATATCGTCGCCAGTCAGCGGATGAAGGAGGAAATGACTGCATTACATGGTATCGATGAAAAAAAAGTATTTCAGATTGGCAAGGTGCAAATGGATATATTTAACAATGATTCAGCAATTATGGATCGCGCTGACTTCCTTAGTGAACTGGGTGTTCCCAGAGAGAACAAAATAATTACATTTGCAACAAATACAGATGGCTTGAAAGAGCATGAGCGTTCAATTGCGCAGAATCTGAAAGATGGGTTCAAACAGGGTAAATATAAAAACGTGTCGCTGATTCTGCGAACGCATCCTCAAGACACCAAATGGCAGCAGGATTTTTTACCATTGGCTGATTCAAAAAATATTATCTGTCTTAATTCCTGTTCATTCGGATTTCAAAACAACGTCGAACTCAGTGATGGCAAGAAAGATCAAATACTTCTTACCAACCTGATGAAACATTCATCCATGGTTATTCAAAGTCGAAGTTCAATCGCCCTAGATGCCATCGCGTTTGATACACCGGTTATTTCACTTGCATTTAATGGTGACCTAAGAAAGGAAAACTATGATTCATTTGTTTGGGAATATGCCTTTGAACATTATAAGCCGCTCGTCAACGCGAACGGCATGTATTTAGTAGGCTCCTATGATGCACTTGATCAAGCCATTTCGGTTTATTTGAGCCATTCGAATTTACACGCAGAGGGCAGGCAGTTAATTCGTGAGCAGCACATCGAACCCTTCGATGGGCAGGCATCGGAACGAATGATTAGTTGTATTGCTGATCTCGCAAATAAAGACAGCGAGAGATTAGTTTTAGAGGGTGATTGGCATTATTCCGGATTAGGTGATACCAGCTGGGCATCAAAGCAGATCTGTGACTTATCTAATTGTGTTTGTGTGTAACAAATATTCAATCTTAATCATAATCTTACTCGTAATTCTTAATCTATATTAGTGGGAGAAGGTAAGGGAAAACGATTAAGATTAGGAATTATGATTTGGATTAAGATTATAAAAAACTGTTTAGGAAAGAATTATCATGATATCAGAATTAACACAAACTGAAATATTTGATACGGTTTTTAATCAAAAAATCAATCCCATTCAAGGGTGGAGTTCAAAAGATGAATTAAAATGCTTATTCGAACTATCATCGCGATGTAAATCAAAATCCTTGGAGATCGGCGCTTTTTGTGGTCGGACAACCGCTGCAATCGGTTTGGGTAGAGAATTGAATCCGATTGAATCATCCAAAATTCATGTGGTCGTAGATCACTTTATCTGCACGAATCCAGATGCACCTGATAATATTGAGAAAACGTTTCGTACAAATATACAAAATCTGCATCTAATCGACATAACAGTAAACCTATTCCCGATATCCTCCAGACAGGCTTTCCCTGAACTGGAACATGATTCATTTGGATTAATTTTTATTGACGGGAATCATGAATATAAATCGGTTCTCGAGGATTTATCTCTCTACGCTCCGTTGGTTGAGCAGGGTGGAATTTTAGTACTGCATGACTACCACGGAAAATTTGGCAAAGATGTCGCCGGTGCGGTAGCAGATTACTTTACAGCTTGTCCGGATTCATTTACTCCTACAGATAGTGCTCATTCCATCCAGATTTTTAAACGAAATAAGAACGCTTAATGAGTACGCTTACTAATCCTGAAAAACAGTTAATTAAGGTCCCGTTGACTCAGTCTGCTATCCCGTTTAAATTTTCGACGGCGCCAAAACCTCGTGCGGGTTTACCCGGCATTGATTGGCCGTTGAATGTGCAGATTCAAACACACAGCACCTGCAATGCAACATGTGTCATTTGCCCGTATCCTGGTTCTTGGAATGATAAAAATCGGGGTGTTATGGATGATAGATTATTTGACACCATTCTGGATGAATTAAAGGATTATCAGCTGGGTAAGTTTTGTCTGTATCTACAGAACGAACCATTTATTGACACGCGGTGGTTCGACTGGGCGGAGAAGGCGGTAAACACGCTATCATTTCAACGCTTTGAAGTGTCAACAAACCTCTCGCCCTTAAACGAACGCAATATCAACAGACTTGCTGGATTAGTGGAAGTCATACCCCATGAAATTTGGATTAGTTTCCACGGTGTGGATAAAGAAAGTTATGAACGGATTATGGGACTTAAATTTGAACGGGCATTAAAAAACCTTGAATATTTTGCCCGTGTTGCTCAGGAACATAATTTGGTATTTCGCGTTCATGGAATGGGTGAACCAAAATTATTGTCCCACAAAGAGGGTTATTTGTTTGATAGCGAAACGTATAATAAATTTCTTCAGGATTTTGCCTCCGAACGCAGCCTGAGACCGTTGCCGGTTCGTTTTTATAAATATCATGATCGTGCCGGGAATGTGAATGATGTGCAGTATAATTTTAATTACCACCGACCCGACTTAAAGGGATGTTATTGTCATCGCGTTGATACCTGGCTGCATGTCAGATACAATGGCGAAATTATCTTCTGTTGCCATGATTATAGCCGAAAATCAAAAATGGGGAATCTGAACCAGCATAGCATTAAGGATTTCTTCCAATCGGATGAATTCAAATTGTACCGGGACCAAGCGCTTGGTCTGGAAAAATCACCCGATAATTTTATATGTAAAACGTGCGCGTTTCCTGGCGGCTGAAAAATGATTTGTGAAGCAAGTAACATAGACGTCCACATCTGTGGAAAAAGTCTGCTGCTAGTACCAGTTTGAAATCAGCACGGTTAGCCTGATTAATTCATGCGATTTCGTCGCGATAGTGCTTAGTTTAATTCAGATTAATGATTTATGGAGGTTTGGAGGATAAAGAAATAGTATATTATTTCGAATTCTCGGGTTCTTCCTATGTCATTTAGGTGAAGCAAAATATGTGCTCGTAGTAGAAAACGCGTGAATTAATCAGGTTAGACACAAAGCTGGAGCTTTATGCTACTTTTGCCATATTAATGTCATGTGAAAAATGACTATGTTTCAAGGGAGCGACACCCGCGTCCGCTAACGACCTGGATTAGTAAAATAGGAAACTTGGTTTCAGGTGTCAGAAGATTCAAGATCACTAACACGGGTTTTTGATACCTGAACACTGAAACCTGACACCTAAAATTTTTTAGTTTCAAAGGCGGTAGTTTGGAGTTTTATGCTGACACTGCAACCTACAATCTAAACCCTAAACCCTAATACCTAGCTAACTAATGATTTGTGAAGACGAAATATTAAGTACTGAATTAACCGTATTTTTAGAAGCAGAACTTTCAGTATTCAAAAATAAAAAGGTTGGTATTTTCGGCGCAGGCTTTTTAGGTCACGAAATCAGCCAATTGCTTGATCGAATTGGCATATCTGATGTCACTATTTTTGATGATTATTTAAGCGAACCCGTTTCACATCAGAACGGCCGTTTGCATCGCCTAAATCAGATTCGTACTATCAAGCCGGATGTTATTATTATTGCGTCGGCTAAGGCGAGAATACGTATGATCGCTCGCCTCGAACAATTGGCATATACGGGTGTTATTATTTCTCTGCCAGGTCAGGACGATGACATCTATGGAGACTCTAATAATAAGAGTGTTGCGGAGATCCAACAGTTTTATAATAAGCATGTTAATGAGCGTGCATTTATCATTGGTAACGGTCCCAGTTTATTGAAAACTGATCCTCGGCGAATCAAAAATGGTATCACATTTGCCTGCAATAATATTTATTATTTGAATAATTTCACACCTGATTATTACGCTGTTGAAGATGTATTGGTTGCCGAAGACCGGGCTGATATTATCAATGATTTGCCTTACACTAAGTTTTTCCCTAGTGATCTAAAGAAATGGTTAACAAATGGATATTTTTTTAATGCTGTTCGTGTACCTGAAGTTGATTGGTTTAGTACGGATTGTGCCGTGTCTGTTCCCGTAAACGCAACGGTTACCTACACCCTAATGCAGCTGGCCTTTTTTATGGGATGCAATCCGGTTTATCTCATTGGTGTCGATCATTCCTACAAAGTCTTGAAAGATCAATTTACACAGCAGGGTAATGTCTTTCATTCTGTTGATGATGATCCGAATCATTTTGATACCCAATATTTCGGCAAAGGGTATCGTTGGCACAATCCTCGCGTAGATCGAATGGAAAACGCATATGAATTTGCCAGAAAAGCATACCGCAAACATGGGCGAAAGATCTATAATGCAACTGATAAGGGGAAGCTTGACATTTTTCAACGGGTTGATTTTGAACAGCTAATTTGAGAATATAACGATTTGTAAACAAGCAAGTTAGCCTATACTGCCGAAGCGTCGTTGGAGTTCACAACTTCAGTTGTGTTTTTGCGGAAGTGATGGTAATGTTCTGAACTCCAACAATGGGCCTGATTTTAATAGTTTATGACCTCCAATGAAGACACATAATAGCGTTTTGAATGGACTTTAACCATGACCACCTTTGAAATTTTCGACAAACTTGAAACGATTTATTTTTCCGATCAAATGGCTGAAAAAGAAGTTATTGATAACCTTGCCAGTTTGATAGCAGATGATGATGTATTCGTAGATGTCGGTGCCAGCATTGGTCAATATACCTATTTCGCCAATAAATGTTTAGACTCAGGTAAGATTATCGCTATTGAAGCCGATCCAATTCGCTTTAAGAAATTGCAGGAAACCTCTGAACTATGGACTACCGAATCATCAAACATCATCAACTGTATTCATGCTGCTGCATCAGATGCTGACGGTAAATGCTCATTTTTCACATCAAATTCAACGCAGAGCGGGAAGCTGTTTTGTGATGATACAAACAATACGGGATCGAGCTGGGTGGCGACATATCAGGATTGCCTTCAACTCGATTCAATTTTCCCAAATTCATATCCTGATTTGATTAAAATTGATGTCGAGGGATGCGAGTTACGGGTGTTAAAAGGGTGTAGAAATATTCTTAAAAAGGGAAAAACTACTTTTCTCATCGAAGTTCATGATACATCTGACCCTGAAGGACAGCAGGACGGTTTGGCTGTGTTTCAATACTTGCGACGATTTGGCTATGTCGGATATCGATTTTTCGGAAGAACGCTGTTTACTTCAGATCTGAAATATCAATTTCCGCACCTATACCAATCTCTAACTGTTAGCACCCGGAGTCTTCCCTAATGCATGCCTCTTCAAAGCCGTATGTCAGCGTAATAGTCCCATCGAGAAATCGATCAGACAAACTCGTTTGTTTACTGCTCGCTCTGTCCAGACAGATACTGCCGGATGGCCTATCGTTTGAGGTATTAATTGGCTTAGATGGAGGAGAGATTCCAGATTATTATGATTTGCCGTCTCTTAAATGTCAATTTTTCCCCTTGCCTCAGGTCGGAATATCTGCGGCAAAAAATCATGTCATCGACAAAGCAAATGGTGAGATTTTATTGTTTTTAAATGATGACATTGAACCTGATCAGGATTTTATAAATGCCCACATTACTGCTCAGGAGCACACTCAATTTCAAAATCTTGTATTAGGAAAAACTGATTGGAATATTGACAAGAATCCGACGGTATTTGACCGGATGATTGCGCAATCGCCGATGATCTTTTTTTACTCCAATATAACTGAAAATTCAGGGCTAAATTTTAGATATGCATGGAATCTAAACCTGTCCATGCCCAAATCAGTTTTCGAGAAAGTAGGGCAGTTTAATGAACTGTTCCGACCGTGTATGTACGAGGATATTGAACTTGCCTGGAGATTGGAACAACTTGGACATCATGTGTACTATTCTTCCAAGCCATTTGCCTTACATAATCATAGCTATACCTGGGAATCCTACCTTAGAAGAGAAATCATGCTGGGTATGATGGCGTCGGTGTTTTGGCAGGTTAATAGAGAATGCTTTCTGGACATTTTTAAGATGCCATTGGACGACCTCCGTGACCATGCAAAAACAGCGTTACAAATGGATTCTAAAGATTCATTGACAACATTCCATAGCTTATCCAGATTATTCGTTGATTCTGCTCCTGCCCCCTTGGACAATGCAGAACTTCAATCATTATATCTTGCTCATCTACCGGTGAAACGTCGCGCATTTCGCTACGGTTTATTGGAAGGGTGCAATATGAGTATAGATCAATGGCAGTCAAAATCTGACGTTGTCAGCAATGTCGTTTTACCTGACAGCCTTGTAAATCAACCATTGGATCCAGCTTCAGTGTCCTTGTCAATAGATGCCGGGTGTATGTGTTAATTTTTTAACCTCACTTTTTCGATAGAGTTATAAACGAAAGAGACATGTATAATTTTCAATTGCAGCCCCGTTTGTAGTTAACTCTGGACCTCCCTTTGAAATAGGGAGGTAATAAATATAAGGAACTATAAAATTATAGGACAATCATGCTTGTAGTTAAGCGAGTTCATCGCTGTTCTTTTGCACTGCTCAAAAAACGCCAATTACTTGGCTCACTACAAACGACCGATGCTTGATTTTAAACGTAAATAATAAGGGATGCTTCACGCTAAGCTCGAAAAAGTAGTTTACACTTTTGTTAAAAAATATTCCTTTCATTTAAATTGAATATCGAATATCGAACAAGGAATTATGAATGACGAAGGAAAAAAACTTCATGATTCTACATTCCTTGT
>JAJFLO010000445.1 GCA_021772675.1 Verrucomicrobiota bacterium
ATTCAATAATAAGATTGGCTGGTTGAACAGGCAGGCTTATGGGTATCGAGATCAAGAATATTTTAAGTTGAAAATATTTGATCTACCTAATCTAAGGATCATCAGAAACCTATGATTTTTACAGATATCCGAGAAGAACCATTTATTTTTGGACGCACACCAGGAATGTGATTTCGGTATTGTTTTCTCATCGGGTCCATACAAAGAATTAAATGATCAAAAGTTAAGGTTTATTCCCTTATACTACGCTTATTCGATATTTGCATAATCAAACCCGAGAATATAGTATACCCATTTTAGGGGATGTTGTTAACTAAATTATTAATATTAAACATATTAAATATCAAAACGGGGGAATTTATTTCTATGGTCTCAAAATTCGGTTGGATTTAAAAGTAACGCGGCCATTCTTGGCTGCGAACCAGTACACTCAGGCAAGAATGCCCGATTTACTATTTACTGCGGCACCCAATATTGTCAAAATCCAACCGAATTTTGTGACCATAGATTTATTTCGTTAAAAGATCATTATTATCAATGAAACTCCTCGGGGCAAGCCCACGAGGTATCTACTAATAATTTAATAATATTTGCGCTGAGTATAATTTATGATATTTGTTTCCCTGATTGGCAATATACCTTTTGATTACTTCTTCACTTGCATATTGTCCAACGGTATTTGCATAGTAGCCACTCGTTCAGAAAGAGCCACCCCAAAGCTCTTTTTTTACTTCGGGATGCAATCTGAAAATTTCTCGAGCAGTTATACTTTTCATAATTGTAACAATTCTATGGTCTTAACGACCCAAGGGTCGGGGAATTAAACCCTATTTAGATTAAATATCACACAATAAAAAATCATTACAATCTTATAATAAAGATCTTATCCAACAACGTCCCTAGCTAATGATCAAGTTTAAAATGACAGACTTTTGCCCCATCAATCTGAGGAGAAATTAACTGCCGAAATTGCTATGGAGATAGCGTAATTAGTCCGGGAATGTGATGGAAATGTGCGTCATAAGTGACTAGACGTGCACCAAGCTCAAGTGATGTCGCAGCAATCCAAATATCGTTAGTCGGAATAGGTGTTCCCAACTTCTTAAGAGTGCATACAAGTATACCATAGCGTTCAGCAATATCATGGTTGATCGGAATAATCTCAACGCCTGGAAGATTTAGAAATTCTTTTAGTGAAGTTTGGTTTGACTCACATCGTGATCCCAAATGAAATCCCGCATAAAGTTCTCCTACCGTAACTGCTGGAATGAATACTGATTCTGCATTTTCAACTAACCCGGTTAGATTGCTTCTGCTTTGCATTAACCTGCTGTAGCCACTAGTATCAAGTGCTAATTTCATTTAACCTTCCCAAATTTCGGTGTCAATGGTTTCAAACAGGGCCGTATTTTTCTTAAATTCAACAACCTCATCCCTGCCCCAAAGGCCAACAAATTTTGAAAGATCGCGCTTTCGTGAATTGAAATCACTAATACCCAGTCCTTTTGCTAATGCGGACACAGCTGTTTTATTTAAGCTTTGATGCTCTTCAGCAGCTTTAATTCTAAGCTTCTCTTCAACGGTATCGGGAATCTGCCTAAGTGTTAGTTGATTCATTTTATGCCTCTATTATGGATTCATTTTATGACATTATGATATATTAAAATAACCCTAATGTCAAGTGTTTAATCATCAGGAAATTTTTGTGTTGTGTTACGATTCTGCCTATTTTGAGTTGAATTGAATCTATTCCAAGTTAGAATTCGATAGGTGAGACTCAAAACTAAACTATGACAAGAGGCTGGTATCGTTTATTCTGTTTTGAAAAAGTCAATAACGCAGGCTTGACCCCAATATTTCCGAAAACTTAATATTAAGGGTTTGGCCCGAATGGCACTGCAAAAAACGCATTCCATTCGAAATATTCGTTGACGTTTTAGCACACAAAATTAAATGAACATGGTTTGACGTGACGACATAATCAAGTATATCCACCTGGAAACGCCGAGACATTTCACGCAATAGTTTTACGTATTGATCGCGCTCGTGAGTGAAGCGAAACAGAAATAATCGATCGTGGCATCGGCCTGTCACGCCGAAGCCTTATGGCGAAGTCGGATGGGTAACATGGTAAGAAAATTGGTCTAATAAATTACGAGAAGGACGACTCATTTATCATCTCAAGTAGGTATAATTTTACTTAAACGCTCAATTTTCATTAAAATATAACGGTTTAAGATTAAATATCGCACAATAAAAAATCATTACAATTTTATCCAACAACGTCCCCAGCAAATTTTTACAGCAATTTTTTTGGTGCCGGATTCGAATTGATATCAGCATTAAAAAAACGTATAGTATAGTCGTCTTATGAAAATATCACTTACACCAGAATCAGAGCAGAAAGTTAAAGAAGAGGTATCAGTAGGAATTTATCCTGATGCAGATACCTTTGTTAATGATGCCATAGCAAGGGCATCGCAAGCAGACAGAGAGAAACTGGATCAACTCAAAGGTGCTGTAGCGAGCGGTATGGCACAGGCAGATCGCGGGGAATTTAGTAACCGTACTGTACAAGATATCATAAGAGATAAAGAATCCGCGAAATATGGTTCGTCCTAATGGCCCAATATGCAACCACCCTGGATGCAGATGCGGATTTATCCAAGATTTGGGATTACACCGATGAAAAATGGGGTCGTCTGCAAGCGCGTAAATACCTCACTGAATTAGAAGATCGTTTCAGCGCCATCGCTCAGTTTCCAGAGCGAGGGAAATGTCGCGATGACATTCCGGGAACTCCGCTGAGCTATCATGAAGGACGACACATGATTTTTTACCGGACCACTCAAAGAGGTATAGAAATTATCCGCGTTCTTCATGATTCCATGGACTTTCCAAGGCACTTCACATGATGCAAATATTTTGGCGAAAATTTGCAATTATTAACCAATTTGATCCAGCCATGGTTTGATTACTCAGATCCCTGAACAACAAATAAAGGTTGTAGACCGTCGAATTGACCTTAATCGTTAAAAATTGCATACAAACTTAAATTTTCTTTCCTTACACTAAAAAATACTCAGTTGTAACTGATTGGTAATAAATCAGTAAACATTCACCGACCACTTAGTTCCCTTGCATGAAAACGATCACGCCAAAAAGCGCCTTCTTATTTTCGTCTGCGATTGTAACGCTGCGCAATCATTCCCTATAAAAAACGCATTCCATTCGAAATATTCGTTGACGTTTTAGCACACAAAATTAAATGAACATGGTTTGACGTGACAACCTAATCAAGTATATCCACCTAGCAGTCTGTCGGACTTTGGAAATCGTCGCGAGAAAATCGTCAAATTGAGAGCATTTTTGTCCAAATTTGAGGAGTATATTGCAATATATATGACGATGATTTGGAAAAAAATGGGCCAGGAGTGTGATTTTCGTAGTAGATTCTTCCAAAGTCCGAAAGACTGCTAGCCTGATTAATTCATGCGATTCGTCGCGAGAGCACTTAACTCGCTCATAATAAATTGATTAGAGAAATTTTCACGGCGAAAGTGAATTTTCATTCACTGAGATGTAAAATTGAGCTAATCGGCTTATTTGAGCAGAGAT
>JAJFLO010000446.1 GCA_021772675.1 Verrucomicrobiota bacterium
ATGAAGTTTGTCACACTCTACGAAAACATTTGCCGTGAACTTCAGCGATCCTATCCCATTAATGAATCGTTGGCAAAAATATTAGTGATGATTTCTCCACAAACTGGCAAAAGTGTAAAACGAGAATTTGAAGCGTCCCAATTTTTGTCCATATTTTTATAGCATTTAAAATGTTAATTAACCTGCTTTATGAATTCAACGAAAGGAAATATTTAGCGGTTGTTTTACTAAATCCATTTTTGGAAAAAATCCTTTCATATCTTCATTATATACTTTTTCTTGATATTGGCACCACTATAATTATGCCGGTTTTTATATGGATAATCGTATTATTTCGTAAAAGTGATCTGAATTCACTCTTAGGAAAAGCTGGAGGAATAAATTGATTTTGTTTTTTTTATTACTTGCATTCAGGAATGTTTCAGCTGATTTATACCGGGATCAGGCAATAAAAAAGAGAACTAAAAATGAGTGCATGTTCAATTGTTGAGCGACGTTTTTACTGGATAGTTTTGGAATTCCGCCGAGCATTATGAGACAGGATCTGGCGGAATCAGGGCAACGAATCCCGAATTAGGGAAAGTGTCAATCTCTATCCTGGTATTTCAATTTAGGCATCACATACACATCGCGAGTCTGCGGTGGTGCGAACTCCAAAGCCGTGCAAATTTATTTTATAGAGAATGTTAAACATTACTCAAGTTTCGAACATGCGCTCAAAATTAACTTAACCGGATCGACATGATGTGATGACTTTCTTTTCATAGAAGAGAATTTTTCCCGGTAGTTCGTGCCAAACCACCTTTCATGGATGTTAATAATACACCCAATCCATACTTAACCGATCGAGTAAAGTTAATCGATGATGCTTCAGGAAAATATCGGGTGGGACAGGAAACTTCACCTATTTTATTGTTGCGTAATACAATTTCAGTCAACAGCTGATTATCAAATATAAAATCGTCGGAGAATTGTTCATAATTTATGTCCCTGAGAACATCCGCATGATAAATACGATAACCTGTATGATACTCAGATAGTTTATTTCCCAGACATATATTTTGAAATAAAGTCAAAAACCGATTGGCAATATATTTATAAAGTGGCATCCCCCCCTTCAAGGCACCATTCACTAAGATTCGGGAGCCAATTACAAAATCATATTTCGCCTCGACAATTAAAGAACACATTGCCCTTAATATTAGCGGAGTATACTGGTAATCCGGATGCACCATTGCGACAATATCCGGATTGTGCGCCAGTGCCATGTTATAACACGTTTTTTGATTTCCGCCATAACCTCGATTTTCCTGGTGAATATGAACCTCTAATCCAAGTTTCTTTGCAAGTCCAGCGGTGTCATCAGAACTAGCGTCGTCCACAAGAATGAAATGATCTACCAGATCTTTCGGCATTTCCGCCATTGTATTTTCCAAAGTCGCATTCGCGTTGTAAGCAGGCAAAACAACAATGATTTTTTTATCACAAAGCGCCATATTATAAATCCAAAGTAATCTTGATTGAAATCATGCTATGTTCAGGGAGAGATTCCATGCCCTGTTCAATTAAATTTGCCTCTTCTTGTTTAGCCTCATAGGTCTTTTTAGAGAGTCTGTATTCAAAATGTGAGTGGTTCCGGTGATGCTTGAGGTTGAGGTCAAAGTAATGCGGTCATTCCTGACTGCACACATATGATTCAGCCAGGAATGGCCGATTTACTATTTGCCACTCACATTTTGAATACGGACTCTTTTTAGATTAGATCAAATACCTTTAATCTGAAATATTCACTATCACGGTATGCAGATGCCTGCCTAAAAATAGGCGGATTGTAGCGTGCTTTTGCTGTCTGATTTTTTAGTGTATACTGCAAGCAGTAGGTTTTTCGACAATCTCGTTTGTCATTTTAGGCAGTGATTTTACAGAAACATGTCGAAAACCCGATGGCATCCGGTATATATAAGCCTGAAGAGAGTTTCCCACGTGTAATAATTCTACTCTTTCGATTGCGATAACTGACGACAGTGAAATCAAAAATATACTGCAAGCAGTAGATTTTTCGACATTCATTATTCATTTCAGGCAATAATTTTACAGAAACCTGTCGAAATCCTGATGGCTGTCGGTATATCTTATGCGCTAAAAAAACGTAAACTTGCGACGTCTATACATTCCACAAACATAAACGGGTAGATATAATGGTATCAGAAATGCTTATAGAAAACGACAGTGGTTGAATGCTATGGAAAGTAACTAACCTGGATTATTCATAAACTTTCTATTACGAGTTATTATATCACATAATATCAACGAGTTATAAATTTTTAAGGGCTCGAAATAGTTTCCACCCACCACGGCGCGTTATAAACCACGGCGGATTTTTAACACTATTTCTGCACGCGAAGAACATTCATAACTCATTTTTTTCACGCAATTTAACAACTCTCATCACAAAACTTTATGCATAATCCAGGCTAATAACCTTGTGGTTTGGTTGTTTGAATTTATACCGAGAATGGGCTCATTAAAAAAGAGTCTGTATTCAAAATGTGAGTGGTTCCAGGGATGCTTGAGGTTGAGGTCAAAGTAACGCGGTCATTCCTGACTGCGCACATATGATTCAGCCAGGAATGGCCGATTTACTATTTGCCACTCACATTTTGAATACGGACTCTTAAAAAAAGAACTCTAACCTGAATAATTCATCAGTATTCTGCTGCGAGCCCTAATCTCTGCTCAAATAAGCCGATTAACTCAATTTTACATCTCAGTGAATGAAAATTCACTTTCACTGTGAAATTTTCTCTAATCAATTTATTATGAGCGAGTTAAGTGCTCTCGCGACGAATCGCATGAATTAATCAGGCTAATGTCCACCACCTGCAACTCGATAATAATTCGGAAGGTCCGTGACCCCATTAAAAATCCTTAATATACCGTCTTGCTGTAGAGTTCTCATACCCTGACTCAATGCCAAATTGCGAAGCTCTTGTACTGGTGCTCTGGCAGCAATCAATTTTTTCATTTCCACTGTTGCTTCTAATAATTCATGGACACCGCAACGGCCTGCGTATCCTGTTCCACTGCATTTATCACAGCCGGCAGGTTTCATTAATTCATGTGTGGCCGTGTCTATTTTTAACTCTGAAAAAAGATCTTCGCCGTAATAATGAATAAGTTTATCAAGTTCCTCCTGATCTGGCTTATACGGTTCTTTACAATTTTTGCATAATGTACGCATAAGTCGTTGTGCGAGGACGCCGATAAATGCATCGGCAAAATTTAATGGATCAAGGTCCATATCTAATAAACGGGTAATTGTTTCCGGTGCTGAATTAGTGTGTAATGTTGAAAGAACAAGATGCCCCGTTAACGACGCTTCAATTCCTGTTGCTGCGGTTTCGTGATCCCTCATTTCTCCGATCAGGATTATATCGGGTCCACAGCGTAAAAATGCTCTAATGGCAGCAGCAAATGTATATCCAATTTTCGGCATAACCTGCACCTGCTGCAAACCCGGCTGGGTTATTTCCACAGGATCCTCTGCGGTTACAATTTTTCGTTCCGGAGTATTCAGAAAACCAAGAATCGCATGCAATGTCGTTGTTTTTCCAGAACCGGTGGGACCAACAACCAGAAAGACTCCATGAGGATGAGTGAGTAGCTCCAGGCACCTGTCTTTATTACACCAGGATAAATTAAGGGCTTCGAATGGAAGCGTTTTCTCACCACCTGCTAAGATACGCATGACTGCACTTTCTCCATTTACAGTCGGCAAAGTTGCAATACGCAGTTCGACAGCTTTACCTCTTAATTTACATGCGATTTTACCGTCCTGCGGTTTTCGTTTCTCAGTAATATCCAAATTGGCCATGACCTTAATACGAGCGATTGCAGCATTTATATGGGTTGCGGGAATATGGGTCATAAGGCGATTTATGCCGTCGACACGCACCCGAACATCAGCCTGTCTTTTACCTTTATGAGGTTCAATATGAATATCTGAGGTATCAATATCATATGCGTCGGCAATGACCCTATTAATCAACGAAACAATACCTGTAGAATTAGGATCGGAAATATCGCCAGAGGCATCAGTTTCCCCTTCTTCCTGAAGAAGAGCTAATTCATCGCCGGACAGCTCATCAAGGATGTCTCCCATTTCCCGTTCCGCAACTTCTTCTCCCTTTTCTTCGCCTGTCAAATCAAAGCCGAGGTATAGTAAAATGTCTTCTTTTAGACCAACAAGGAACTCATAGGTGGCGGCGGTCAATACATTTTGAATATCCATGATTCTTTCTGAATCATTTGGGTCGTCAATAAGTATCACTGCTTTGTCTGAATTAAATGATAACGGCACCCAGCAATTACCTGCCAGGTAGCTTTTATTTAAATTCTCCAAAATTTCTTCATCAATGATTATTTCAGAATCATATTTCATAAACGGCACTTGATAATACTGTTCCAATGACGCGCCGATGTCTTCGGCGGCAACCCCCCCCTCTTTGGCAAGTAAATATGAAACTGTCAAATTATCAGCCGCCGCTTTTTCTTCATATTCTTCAATTTGCTCCAAGGTGATTTTCCCATCTTGTATTAGTAAATCAAATGGGCCCAATGTTGTTTTTAGATCATATCGGAATTTCTGCCCCATCACCTTGGCAATCTCTACCGAATGCTCATATTCCCGATCGGTAAATGAGCCACCATTTTGTCGGTTGATTAACTGAAGAACTCCGAGTAACGTATCCTTAAACTTTATAGGTACAACAATCATCGCCGTAGTTAAAAATCCTGTTGCTCGATCGTAACTGTAATCAAATTTCAATCGATCATTCAGTGACAATAGAAATTCCGCGTCATAGACATCATCAATTCTAACGGGTTGCTGGCTCATAGCCACAAATCCCGCAATAGATGATGGTGTTAATGGCAAAACAATTTCTTCCATTAACTCATCCCCCGTTCGATACCAGGAAACAATTTCACGACCTTCTTTATCTTTACGATAAATGGTCATCCGTTCGGCATTTAGAATCGAAAGCAGATCCTGCTCCAGCTGCCATAAAATGTCTTCCAAATGCTCTGCTTCATGAATTTTTTCGTAAAGAGCATTCAGTCGACTTTGATAGTCTTCAGAATCGTGCGTTTGTTCATCATCTACGTAGCCAATACCTGTACTCATGTCTATTGCCTTAATTACGGTTTAGTATTAGTTTTATTGATCGCGGTTTTATCGAGCATGATATCGATCCATGGTGTAAACTTTCGTTAGGTATTAAATCCGACCTTGCACCGTTGGAACACTTTATATTATTCTACAATACCATAAACTACAATATCAAGCTTTCATTTCAAGATGATATCAAAAATGAACAATCTGCAAACCTGATTCCCGTTCAACATAAATTTGGAAATAGTTGGTTGGTATTAAGCCCCTATCAGGAATTGGATTAATTTCATTTTGCGTATTTTCTATTCGAAAAATTTTATAATTATCCTCATTTTCATTCATAATCCTGGTGTGTCGGTCTTTAATTCAGTGTATTATAATTGAGCTTATTTTGGATGCAGGGGGGCGGCGAATAAGGAATGGGTATATTAGTCAAAACTTCAATTGCAACAATTCTCTAAGGCCTGGGAAATTTTGATCTCCGTCAAACGAATAATCTACATGTGGAATAAAACTTCGCATCTGCAAGTGTCGAATGGCAAAAATGAAGGGGCATTAAATCTGCGCGAAAAAGACTTCAAACGGGATTTTAAGCATTTTTGACTTGTGAAATCTTACTCGATACCCTGGATAAGATCTTTCATTTCTGCGGAAATTTCATCACTGGTAAACCACTCGGATCCGGGATAGGGTGCCACGTTTCCTCCGCCGTGTAAAACATTGCCATAATTATCGTGATTCGTCGATTGATCACCAAGCAATGCAGAAGTGCCTAAATTCAATGTAGAGATAGAGCTAATGGTTGGATGTTCAACAATATAACGATAACTAAGATCTTGAATCTGATTGCTACCCGTAATGGTCGCGGGAGTCGCTACACTCGGACAGGAATATATTTTTGCGGTTGTCATATAATTTTCTTGCACCAATACGTCCATACTATCAGGGAACCAATCGTCATAATCGATTGAATATGAACGGAGTGACAGTCCTATTTGTTTAAGATTATTAGTGCAATTTATTCGACGTGCATTTTCCCTGGCTTTACTCAGTGCAGGCAATAACATACCTGCCAGAATTGCAATTATTGCAATGACAACGAGGAGTTCAATTAGAGTAAATTTTTTATTCGGAAGAATAAGTTGATGCATAAGGAATTTTCATCCTATATCTAGTATCTAGGTGGTTACTTGTTGAATCTCAGGCGTTTTTCGTTTTTAATTATACGTCTCTAAATACATAATACAAACACTATATGCACAATCTTAAATCGTTAACTTGTGATGCAAATTGAATGGTGAGAATTGAATACATTTGGACCAGATAAATTTATCCTTAGACAATGCATTCTATTGTTATAATTTAATTGATGTTATATTAGCCGACAGAGATCGACTAATCCTCGCTTGCGGTTTTAATTCCCTAGAATAGTTTTTTTGTGAAGTTACATACCCCGACGCTTGTGGCAGGGCGGTTGATTAATGGTTTGTAGCGATGTAGAATTTCAGGTTATTATCTTTTTCAATATTTTTATTAAATAAATAGAGTGTGTATTCAAAATGTGAGTGACAAATAGTAAATCGTTCGCCGCGGCGAATGAATAACATGTGCGCAGCCAAGAATGACCGCGTTACTTTTAACTCAACCCGGGCATTCACCAGAGTCACTCACATTTTGAATACACACTCAATAAATAAGTTATGTGAGTTTTAATCAGGTATTTTGAGTATGGGCCAGTTTAGATTAAGAAAAAAATTCAGAACAAATAGCGACGGCGAATCGGGTGCGGAAAATAAAAATGAAAGTGAAAGGGACTCGCCTAGTCGGTTTCGTCCAAAAACATTTATCGACAAACCCAGAGAACAACTTGCCGATGTATCTCAGGCATCCAGACTTGAATACAGCCCAATCATCAACGATTCAATTATTGTGAATGTTCGTGATCGACCCAAATTACCTAAAGTCGGCACGATACTCGGCAAATGTAAATTAGTTAAGCGAATTGGTAAAGGCAGTTCATGTCTGGTATTCACTGCCCTCCATCAAACATTACAAATTACTGTTGCGGTAAAGGTGTTTATACCTGAAGGGCAGGGCACCATGGAAAGTATTAATCGTTTCCGAAATCAATTTAAGATTGAGGCCCAGATGCTAGCTAAATTAAACAATCCCCATATCGTTAGAGTACTTGATTTTGAAGACAGTCATCTGCCCTACATTATTCTTGAATACATTGATGGCGATTCCCTGTTGGATCTTGTCAAAAAAAACGGTGTTCTAACTCCTGAAGAAGCCTGCCGTATTATTTACAGTGTGTCCGAAGGACTCGAAACAGCCCATAAGCAGGGCATCATTCACAGAGATATCAAGCCGGAAAATATTCTAATGGGAAAGGATGGAACCGTAAAATTAGCTGACTTAGGGATTGCACGTATTACATCAGGCTTTCAAGGCGATCCGGAAAAAAAGCAACAAGGCATACTCTGCGGGACACCAGCTTATGTTGCACCAGAGCAGGCATTGGATGCAGAATCAGCCGATGCACTGTCCGATATTTATTCCCTAGGTGCGACGTTTTATCATTTAATTACAGGTAAATATCCATTTGAAGCAAATTCAATTGAGCAAATGATATCAAAACATATAGCAGAACCCTTAACGCCTCCGAATCAAATTCGTAGAGAAATCAATGATCAAATTTCTGAAACCATTGAAATCATGATGCGAAAAGATCCAAAACAGCGAATTGGCATTCAAGAGCTAAGGAGTTTGCTTAAATCTTTTCTCCCTAAAGATGACATGGAGGAAAAAACAAAAGTTGTCTTAAAAAAACAAAAAGAAGAGGGAACAGGCACAGTGATGGTTATCCGCAATGCAATTACCAAAATGTTTTCCCCTAAAAAATAACCGATACGTCAAATCCTGAACTGGGCGATTTCTGCGGATAAATTACGTTTCATTTTCTATCAATACTATATATATCCGTTAATTGCTGATATAGTTTTCTCAAATTCAGCATCTGGCAAAAGCGCATAGAATATACATATCAATGACAACCTTACCGGACAACGATTTAGCACAAAAAATAAAATCTGCGAACCGCTATGTCTATAACAATAAGACCCCCGAAGAATATAACAAAAACGAAAGCATTTTTAACGAGAAGCGTGCAAAAACATGCAGTAGTATTCTTAACAATGCGTCAAAGAACTCTGGAAATGCTGCCTACCTTGATATCGGCACAGGCACGGGGAATTTATTAAGACTTGCGACTCATTATTTTCGGTCATGCATTGGATTGGACATTGGAGATAATTTATTAGGTCAAGTAAAAAATCAGTTTCCGGAATGTCATTTTGTTGGCTCAGATGCAGAGAAACTTCCATTTACCGGTGAAAATCTAAATTGCATTTCATGTTATGCTTTGTTGCATCATTTGCTGGATCAAACAGAATTATTCAAAGAATGCTATCGTGTGTTAAAGACAGGCGGCACATTATATACCGACCACGACCCTAATTATTATTTCAATCGATTTTATCACTTCTATTATAAATTGCGCTTTTCAAATCAACATGGATTTGGATCAGAGCAAGATGATCTCGCAGAGTATCATAATGTATTTACGTCTGGCATAAATCCCGACCGATTAAAAAAAATGCTACTAGGAATAGGCTTCCGCGACGTAACGATAAACTATCGTATGACAGATAAAGAAAACTGGGATATAATAAAGCGAAATTTTTTAAAGATCATCAAAACAGCTTCAAAAATTACCCGGGCAAAAAGTCTATATACCCATTTTTCGATTATTGCAATCAAGTAGCTGATTATGCGATCGATCGGCTAACAGTCTGTATTATAGTGAAAGTCGATATATCGCGTAAAATCAACCTATTATGACAGGTGTCCGGATGTTGTGCAAGCTGAAAACAAGAAAGATATCGACATATGGTTTGAAAATTGAAGGAAGATTCGACGTTTTACCAGCTAGCAGTCTGTCGGACTTTGGAAATCGTTGCGAGAAAATCG
This sequence comes from Verrucomicrobiota bacterium, assembly GCA_021772675.1. Classification (GTDB taxonomy): domain Bacteria; phylum Verrucomicrobiota; class Lentisphaeria; order JABSQK01; family JAJFLO01; genus JAJFLO01. The sequence continues at coordinate 9,206 of JAJFLO010000446.1, forward strand.
TCAAATTGAGAGCATTTTTGTCCAAATTGAGGAATATATTGCGATATTCGACAATAATTTGGACAAAAATGAGCCAAGAATGTGGTTTTCGCAGTAGATTCTTCCAAAGTCCGACAGACTGCTAGAATAAAACGTGGTAGTGTCATTAACAATTTCTGTGAAATTGATTGGCTAAAACGGAATATCATTCAGTTATCCACTACGGTGATTTAGATGCCAGATCAAAATAAACTTCGAAAAAGCCTAAGATGTCCCCGATGTCATTCTATATTGGCTGAGATTAATAAAGATTCACACCTATTATGTGAAAATTGTACGGTCAAGTTTCAGCTTAAAAATAATGTGCCGATACTCGTTTTTCCGAAAATGGAATCCGAATTGCAATCAACTATAACTGATTGGCACACCAATGAAATTATACCGCAGTTTCTACCTTACAGGATTGTTCAGTGCTTAAAGTCTCCGGCACCTTTCAAGTGGTTTGGAAAAGATAAGGTATTAGGTGATATTTTTAGTCAGCTCGAATCAGATGGGTTGTATATTGACATTGGAGGGGGAGACAAACGATTACACGATAATATTTATAACACTAATATTGATTACGATGATGATACGGATTTAGTATGTGATGGTCATTTTCTACCATTCGATGATAATTCAGTAGATGGTATTTTCATTTTACTGGTCTTAGAGCATGTTTCCGATCCATTTGGAATTGCAAATGAGATTCACCGGGTTCTTAAAAAGGGTGGTTTCGTTTTCGCGACCTTGCCCTTTATGCAAGTATTGCATGAAAACCCAAAAGATTACTACCGATTCACTCCTGATGGCATTAGAAAACTGTTCAGCAGATTTGGAGAAGTAAAGTTGGAAGTCGCCTCAGGACCAACAGGTTCATTAATATGGATTATAAAGGAATACCTAGCAATATTATGTCCGTTCTCAAATAATAAATACGTCTACGCGTCTGTAAGGGAAATTCTTGGTTGGATCCTGTATCCATTAATAATATTGGATTTGTATCTAAATAAAAAGATCAGAGCGAATAAAATGGCAAGTTTTTTTTACTTCCATGGGTTAAAAAAATAGCAAACTTATAAAGAATCCTGTGGGTGAAAGTATAAAAAATATAGATGTGTTGATAACGGATGCGAGTCAGCGAGTTGCTCTGGAATTAACACGATCTCTAGGCCGTTTGGGTTTGGTTATTCATACGGTCGAAAGGAAGTCGACCCAAGCGTCACCAATATCATCGTATTCCAAACATTGTCAGGCTTTTCACTTAGTCAAAAATTATGTATCAGATGATTTTCGTAATCTTTGCCAACATGCGCAGGTAATTATCCCCGTTTCGACCAATACAATACTTGCGGTAATTAACGATATAGCACTGCAATATCCGGATCGATTCTTACTTCCAACCCACGATGTTTTCAAGAAAGTGAACAGTAAGCAGGTAATCGCAAATACTGCAGAAAAAATTGGAATCGGATATCCTAAAACTCGGGTAATCTGTTTTGATAATGATACGGAAAGTGAAGACATAAAAAAAAGTATCAAATTTCCGATGGTCATTAAACTCATCGACGATGAAGGATTATATCTTGCGCCTCAATTTCGCTACAAAATAGTAAAAACCAATGATGAATTTAAAACTGCAATTCAGAAACTAAGCATCCACCAGAAAGATCTTGTAATTCAGGAATACATAGAAGGTCCAAGTTACGGTTGGTCAGCAATATATGACAATGCTGGAAAATGTGCAGCCCATTTTGCACACAAACGGTTAAGAGAATATCCAATAAGCGGTGGACCTAGCACATTTTGTGAGTCAGTAAAGTGTGATAAATTAACCGAAGCCGGAAAACAACTATTGGATAGTTTTAACTGGGTCGGCCCGGCCATGGTAGAATTTAAGCTTGACATAAAAAATGACATATACAAAGTAATTGAAATTAATCCCCGTTACTGGGGATCATTACCTCTTGCACGAGCTGCCGGATTAAATTTACCATCCATTCATTACAAAATTCTAAGAGAAGAACCATTGCCTGAATTAGACTATTGTGAAAATATAAAATTAAGATTCAGAATCACGGATACCCTGGCTGCGCTGAGTACGTTGAGACATACACAACAGAAAATTTCCTTCCTCTTAAAATACATACCAGAATATTTCGATTTCCGCATAACTGAAGGTTTATGGTCATGGTCTGATCCGTTGCCATGGATTAACTATGTTACTGATAAATTAAATCCATTTCCAAAGCAAAAACTCTCATGATAAAACTGGACCTTCATCTGCATTCTTACTACTCTTTCGATTGTCTAAACAAACCTGATGATATTGCTAAACAAATTAAGAAATTAGGTTTAGATGGATTTTCCATTACCGATCACAACGTGTTCAAAGTAGATTTTAAGAAGCTTCAGGAAGCATATCCGGAACTCATCATAATACCCGGAACTGAAATCTGGACTGAAATCGGAGATATATTAATTTATTTTTTAACAGATTCGATAGAATCACACGACGCCAAAACCGTCATTGAAGAGGCTCATGACCAAGGCGGTATTGCGGTGTTAGCACATCCCTACTATCGATTTGAAGGCGAATACCCTTCCGAAATTATCGAATCACTTGATGGAATTGAAACGTCAAACGCACAAAATTGCCATAATAGAGATCAATCTGTCATACTCGCGCAACGGTATCAAAAACCTGAGTTTGGTGGAAGCGATGGCCATTTCATTTGCGAGCTCGGCGGTGGTTACACTGAGGTTGATTTTATAGAAGAACGACCTTTTGATCTGCAAAAGCTAAAAAAAGCGATGTCTTCTTCGACCACATCCACCTGCAAATCCGGCCCAAAATGGCATTTCCTTGTTAGTCAGGGGATCAGGTACGCAAAAAAATTAAACTCTTTTAATTTTTCATCAATTAAGTCTTAGCTCACTTTTCTCATCAATGTCTTAACGTTGAGAAATTACACGACGTCGTTTGAGTATTTCACCGCTGGATAAAGAATGATTCTGCTGTCCATCAGAAAGCCCACATTCCACACCCTTTTCGATGGCTTTGAATTCTTTTTTATAGCGGGCCTAATTTTTTAATCTGGTAGGAAGTGAGCCTAAAGGCTCACCCCCTCCCAACAGAACGGAGCGTCCCTGCCGGTAAACCGCTCTTCGATTAGCGACTGAAATTTAATTCAAGAGTACGATTAATATAATCATCAAGGATTATTATCCCAGCATGTCGGAACCAATTCAAATTTAACATGAAGCGAACTTCTTTACGCTTAACTGATTGCCAGTTTCGCATTTTTACCCATATTTTCATGGCTATCTCCGGGGTATAACCAGCCCGGATCATAATCCGTTGGAATTTCCTGGGCTTTTTCCACTTCTTTAGTTGCATTGATCGAATCGGATTGCGGATAAATTCATCCAGCTCTCTGAAT
>JAJFLO010000447.1 GCA_021772675.1 Verrucomicrobiota bacterium
ATTGTCAATGGATTTTAACGCTCAGTAATTCAACGTGTGATTTGTAGATAAATCAAAGCCTTATTTGTTAGAAACTGTACGAAAAAATTATGCGCTTTTCACGAATTTAATGCCCGAAAAACATTCACCCATAATTGCTGGCCCTCCCCACACCACCTAGCATGCGGGTCCGCACTAGGCGATTCACCAAAGCACTGTCGAGTGGTTTACTCGGGTAAAAAATATCGGAGACACTTTTCATAAATGATTTATTATAAGGTTAATACATGATTATTATGGGGTATATTTTGGTTTTGGAATGAGTAGAATTCCTATACATCAATTAGGGCGTGGGGTATTTCATGTTTATAACAGGGAGGTAGCCAGAATTGGATCTTTCAAGATGATAATTTTTAACAGGAGTTTCTACGATTAAGGTTGTGATGAATGATTCGAATAACATTGTAAATTTCTTGTATAAATATTCTTATGCAAAATGTCACCGATTTATTCTTGCTGCCACAAACAAAGGATATTATGTGCAAAAAATCTTAAGCATACTAGTTGTTTTTACAGTTAATTTTACAGGATGCTCAGCGGTAAGGCACGGATGGACGCAAGCTAATTTTGAAGGCTTTGTTGTCCCTATCACGACAAAGCCTGGAGCCTTTCGCTTGAAAATTGAAGCCGACTATGATCCAACGATACAGACCTATCTCCAAAAAAATGGATACCCGGACTATATTTATGTAATTGATAGAAACACAGTTTCATTAATCTATGAATTAAAGAGTCAAGTGGTTACGTTTCAAAGACATTTTACATCAACAGGTAGCAAGGTCAGTATTCAGAATAACATACCCATACATATAAAATCACAACTAAACTAAATGAAACGTTTGTCAAAAACTTAAATCACAAGAATAAATAAAAATGAAATTTATACTGTGGACAATATTCTTAGTTTGTCTTAGTGGTTGCGTTACCTACCCACCGGCAAAAATTGAAAATGGTCAATATATTCACCCAAAATACGAGATAAGTATGATCACTCCTAAAAATTGGATTGAAGTCGAAGAAACTCCAGTATGGTTTAGAAAAGACAAAACACCAAAATTAAATGTACGAGGAACAGCTAATGTAGACCCAATAGCTTATTATATTCTATTCAAACAAATTATGTTTCTTGACAAAGAAAACATTGGCATAATTACAATTAAAATTTATAAATCTATCATTGACTATAGCAAGCTGCCTAAACAAAAAATACAGGAAATGGCTTTAAAATCTTATGAAAAGGAAAAGTCTTTTTTCGATAGAAACAAATATATTAGTGATTACAGTTCAAATATAAATGCAGTTTACTGTTCCGAAACTCCATCTCTCCTAGCTGAAAGAAGGTTTCATGAAGAAAATGACACAAGAAAAATACAATATATTTTGAGAAATTATATCTACACATATAAAGAGGATGACACCTGCACAATTGAATTAATTCTAATGTCAGATGCTACCACGTTAGAGAAGAATCTTAAGGTTTATAATACAGTCAGTGAATCCATCAAGCGTTTCAAAGTTTTACGTTAGCTGTGACTCATTTAGATTAAGTTAAATAAGTGGTCGCAGTAGAAAGTTTTTTATAATGCAGGTTAATTACAGTTGTCTTGAAGAAAGTAGTTTCAAGGTATTTTAGTCTGATTATCAAAAAATTGTTTTTGCAAATACTTGTTGACTCAACTATTGATAGCTCGTATATTAGTGGTATTGAATGAAAAATTCTTAGGAGGATTGTCCAAATGGCGGGTTCATCCCTAGAACGAGAGTTGAAGATAACAGGCGAGTTCGACACACCTGAACAGGAATCGTATTTGAACATACTGCGAACGAACAGCCTGCTTTTCGTGCAATTCGATAGATTGTTCCGAAAATACGGAATTTCGAGTCCACAATATAACATTTTACGAATTTTACGGGGAGGTAGTCCTGATGGATTACCGTCACTGGAAATTGCTTCGCGAATGATCGGTACCTTCCCCGATATAACCCGGCTCCTTGACCGACTTGAGGGGGGGAGCCATATCGTCCGGAAGCGTTTAGCACATGACCGACGGGTTGTGCAGGTGAAGCTTACCACGAAAGGAAAAGACTTGCTGAGGGAGTTGGATGAACCGATTCGAAAGGCAGAAAAAAATAGTCTTGGCCATATGACCCGCAAAGAACTTAGCGACATCAATCGATTAATGGTGAAGGCACGGAAAAACACTGTAAATAGCTCCTCTGTATGAATTCGACTGTTGCTTTTTTTTTTACATCAATTAATAGAGCAACCAACTATTGAGCTACTGATTATATAAAGTTAACTATCGTTCAGTCCATAGGCGGAACGATTCATTAAACTCAAAACAAAAAGGACAAAAACAATGGCTTACCAACGATGGAATGCAAGCAACACGGCAATGCTCCTTATTGATCACCAGGTTGGAACACTTGAATGGATGCACTCGGCTTCGAAAGATGAGGTAAAACGAAACACATTGGCTTTAGCAAAAGCCGCGAAAGTCACTGGCATGCCAGTGGTTTTTACGAGCAGTCAAGAAGAGAATGTGCAAGGTCCTTTGTTTCCAGAACTCGAAGAAATACTGCCCAAGGCTTTTCATACGCGTATTAAACGGAGTGGTGTTGTTGACTGTTTTGATGATCCTGCATTTGTCAAAGCAGTGCAGGCCACTAATCGCAAGAATCTTATTCTTGCCGGACTCCTTACCGAAGTCTGTGTAGTCTATCCCACCTTGAGTGCCAAAAGCGAAGGTTATGAAGTGCAGGTAATTGCGGATGCATCGGGTTCAGGCACCAAGATGGGTGACGATATCGCATTGGACAGAATGCGGCAATCTGGTGTCGCGGTTGCCAGTACGATTCAGATTTTGTCCGAGATGGTATTCAATTGGTCCGAATCTCCGGGACCGGAGATCCTCGAAGTTCTTTCCGAACTCTATGCAGCGATGGCCGAATAGGAACGAGACGGAAATGCTGTACAAACAACCCGCAGATAAACATGTCAGTGGTCAAGGACCGTTTACGATCCGTCGGCTTTTCCCTGGCTTCTGTGTGCCGGGTCACGGCGACCATGGCTACGGCCCGCTCGCGGCAGTCGATGACGCCACACTTGAACCCGACACAACGATCGGCATGCACAAACATCTAAACGATGAAATCGTGTCCTATGTTCATCAGGGAGTCATGCACCACAACGATAGCAGTGGCGTAAGGTTAAACATCGATTCGAGTAACCTTATGGTGATGAATGCTGGTAACGGCTTTTGGCATGAGGAGCGTGTGTACAAAAGTGATGAAACGACGCGCACCCTGCAAATTTTCATTCGCCCACATACCGTCAAGCTCGAGCCGAAGTTGCAGCACCTCTCTTTGGAGGATCCGAAGATTGGCAGCTGGCGATATCTCCTTGGGCCGGAAGGAGGCAAGGCAGAAACCACGGTCCGCAACGACGTTCAGATCTTCGATGGGCACCTCCACGCTGGGACGGCTTCGCCATTGCCGTCACATAACGACTGGGATACGTATTTTGTCGTCTTACGCGGCGCTCTGGAGGTAAAAAATCAACCTTTCAAGGCGGTAGAAAGTGGATTACTCATTAATGAAACCGCGTGTAACGTGCAAGTAAAACGAGATGCCTTGGTTGTCATATTTTTGGTGAATAGAAACGCACGACTAACCTATGATGGCACGATCGGTCAATAAACAGCCTAGTTGCAAGATGCTGGATTATGTTCTGTATATAAGACCAGCATCTCGACGCCAAGAAGTTATCAATCGCTGCAGCGATTCGGCGGGGCGATTACCTGACATGATGTCAAATATTAACGTTGTGAACCCTAAACAATCTATTGAAATCCATGGAACCAAATGAATTAATTCTAATTATTGACGATGATGTTGCCCTGTTAAAAGTGCTGGCAAGGAGCATCGCAAAAATGGGATTTCAGGTTATTACCGCCTCAAATGCGCAGGATGGGTTGAATAAATTACAAACATCATCCCCAGATTTACTGGTTACTGACTTAATAATGGAAAATCATAGTGGCCTGGAATTATTACAGAAGGCAAAAGAACTCAATCCTGACACCATCGTCGTTGTGATGACCGGTTTTGCGACGGTCGCATCGGCAATCGAGGCAATGAACTGTGGAGCATTAGATTATTTACAAAAACCATTAGGGAGAGAACAGATTGAACTCGTCATCGGCAAAGCGATAGAACGGAAACGGCGATTGGCCGGAGATCGTGCACATTCAGGGATAATTGATCAGCAGGCAAAATCGGAAGGTATTATCGGTTCCAGCGAACAGATGCGCGGGATTTTCACACTAATCGAAAAAGTTGCTCCTACCGATACCAACGTCTTGATTACCGGAGAAAGCGGTACTGGCAAAGAAATGATAGCAAAAGCGATACACGACCGGAGCCTCCGCAATAATCGTCCGTTTATAACTGTTGATTGCGTGTCTCTACCGGGAAATCTACTTGAGAGCGAACTATTTGGTTATGTAGAAGGCGCGTTCACCGGGGCGAATCAAGACCGCAAAGGACTCGTTGAAGGTGCACACGGAGGCACGTTGTTCCTCGATGAGATCACGGAATTGGACTATAGCTTACAGGCTAAACTTCTTCGAGTTCTCCAGGAACGCCAAATCCGGCGCGTGGGTGGGAGGGTCCCAATTAACGTCGACTTTCGCCTGGTGGCGGCTTCGAATCGGAATATAGACCAAGCGATCGCTGAAGGAAAACTTCGTGAAGACCTATATTATCGATTGAATGTAGTGTCCGTCCATTTACCACCACTTCGCGAACGAAATACCGATATTCCTTTGCTAATTACTCATTTTTTAAATGTTATGGCAAACGGGTCGAAACTCCCGATAAAAATGGCCCCCATTGCGATGGACATTATGTGCAAATTTCCTTGGCCTGGAAATATAAGAGAACTTCGCAACGCTATCGAACGTCTGAATATACTTTCAGGAAGAGAGCAAATTGAAGTTGGAGATTTGCCTAAAAATGTTATCGATCATATAAATTCCATACCTGATACGATCCCCGAAACCTCGCTGCCATTCAAAGATGCTAAGAAAATTCAAATGCAAGAGTTTGAAAAACGGTACATTACGACTGTGCTCCGAGATCATGGCGGTAATGTTTCAAAAGCGTCACAGACAAGTGGAGTTGATCGCAAGACACTGCATCGACTGATGACTAAATATAGTCTGAATCGGTGCGAGTTTACTCATTCTCCGACAGACTCCTAATCCTGTCGTTCGGCCGCGGTCGATCGCGGCCGGAACCACGAAGCCGGATGCCCGCCGGGGAGATGCATCCGACATCCCGCTAACAGTTCTGTCTAGGCAGACCAATATGTCGTGGATATTGGGATCCGAAGCAACATTCCCTGGCTTCTTCTTCCCGCCATAAGCCATCAGCGAGGAACTGAAGGTCCTCTCCCGTTCACTACGGCAATCATTCATGACACTTAGCCGAATCGAGCGTCATTGCCGTCATCTTTGCACTTAACTGAGGCCGTGTTCGTAATTAGAGCCTGAACGATACGCCCCCAGGTTTTGCTGAAATCTAAGATAGCTACCCGGCACACGACGCATTTTTCTCGATTTCGCCCCCCAAGAACCCACCGAATTGTGGGGCATTTCAAACTATTTCAGGGACATGGATGCCCCAATATCCAGGCTAATTTCGCAGGTTTGCGTGTGTAGATATGTTATAATTATAATTGAACTAAACCGCTTCGCGGAGTGTCTGCCCTAATCCGAGCCGCCCTTGGCTTCGCCTTTTCCTCGCCAATCCTTACGCCCAATCGCACCTTGCTGTAGATTACCTCCTGTTGTGTTGGTCCCAGGCCAACAATTCGTT
>JAJFLO010000448.1 GCA_021772675.1 Verrucomicrobiota bacterium
AACGAATTGTTGGCCTGGGACCAACACAACAGGAGGTAATCTACAGCAAGGTGCGATTGGGCGTAAGGATTGGCGAGGAAAAGGCGAAGCCAAGGGCGGCTCGGATTAGGGCAGACACTCCGCGAAGCGGTTTAGTTCAACCTGGATTATTCATATACTTTCTATTAAGAGTAATTATATCACATTACTTTATGCATAATCCTGGCTAAGGAGCTGTCCATAAATAAATGATACATCTCGCATCTCATCTTTGGCACATAGTTATACAATTCTCAATCATGAATTACTCGAAATAGCTCGCTATTTCCGTCAGGAGACGGATTGTAAATCTGCGGATTCACTCAAACTCTAAACCAAATCTGAGCGCGAATATGTGCAACTTATTTGTGAACATCTCCCAAGGTAAATGGCGAATTTGGTAATAAAAAAGAAATCAAATTAATTTTCTTCGGATTCCGTCACTAATGAAACATCCGAGATACCTGCATGTTTAATCATTTTCATTAAATCAATCACATCACCATAAGGCCGTGTTTTATCTGCCCTGACAAAGATTTGAATTGACTGCGCATTTCGATAGTTTTCTGCTAATAGATTTTTGAGTTCCTGTTCCGAAACAGATTTTTTATCAACATAAATCACACCGTTTTTGTCCAGATTTACGATTAGGTGATCCACCTGCATAATCGCTTCTGAATCAAATTCAGGTGGATTGATATCTATCGAATACTCCAATACAGGCGCCGTAATCATAAATACGATTAGCAGAAGAAACGTCAAATCTACCAATGGAGTTACATCTGGATTTGAAAAAGAATTGAGATTGGAGTTTGTTCGATGTTGTCTCATGAAGGATTGAAAAATGGTTTAACTTTTTTGATGATTTATTTTCAATAAATTAATTACTTCTTCGGTAAAATGTTCAAATTTTCTGGATGAAATTTTAATCGAATAGCTAAGTTGATTGTATCCAACGAGCGAAGGAATTGCGACTAATAATGCAACGACTGTCGTTAATAATGCACCACTTACACCAGGAGCAATCGCATTTATATCCGCTTTACCTTTTACTGCCATTCCAGTAAACGCCATCATGACTCCCCAGACGGTACCAAGCAGACCAATAAATGGACTCACACTTACAATTGAACCAAGTAGCCCTAAGTTTTCCTCCATTTTATGAATCTCAACGTCAACACCTTCCAACATTGACGAATGGATTAAATCAATTTCATCTTTGGAAAACATATACGTAAATCCATCCTGAGAAACGCCAGCAATCATGGAGTCAAAGTCTTGTTGTTGGGTTAATGCGATTGCTTTGAAACCTCGTAGGGTGATTTGTTTCAAAGGACCTTTTATTCTATCAAAGTACTTAAATAAATCTTGAGGTATTCGGGATTTGCCAATTTGCAGCCAAAAACCATTACAATCAGAATTAATTGATTTTAAGTATAACCATTTATCTATTATGATAGTCCATGCCAAAATGGAAATAGTAATCAATAGCAAAACGATTAGACGTCCTAATAAATCGCTTTGTTGAAAGGCATAGAATGGTGAAGCTAGTGATATAACAATGTGCATTTACTTGAAACCTATTATAAAAACATGATTTGATTTATATTCACAATTTACAGAAAACTATTAGTATTTATGGTTATTTCAAAAGTTATCTCTATTTTGTCAGTTAATTTAATATTTTTATGATTTTTCATATTTGGTTGAAAAAAAATCCTAATTTGTTATATTGTCACTGTTTAGCGTATTTTTTGTAGCTATTTCGCGGCTGTATTGTCATATTACATTTGAAAATAAGGTTAAATCAAATCATGAGTGAAAACAGCAATCCACAAAGTCAGACTACTGGAAGCGGTATTTCAGTTGATAAAAATACTAGTAATGTAGAAGTTACAGGAACCGTAACTCTATCACGTCAAAGTATTGGAAGGCCTAGCGCTGGACAACCCCCTCCACCGGAAAAAACAGCGCCTCCTCCACAATCAGAAGTTTCAAAAATGCCATATTCCGTGGCAAGTGATAAAGACATTGCCTGTGCAAAATGCGGTGACAAATTTGACATTTCTCCGGATTTTTATAATACGGTTACAGAATGCCCGAGCTGCAAATGTGTATTTGTAATAAGACCTCCTGGAACAGCTCCTTACAAGCCCCCAGCAGGCGCACCTGCTCCTGCAGCTCCGGCAGCGGCCCCGGCGGCTGATAAACCGACAACAAGTGGTATCCAAGTTGAACAGAAAACCGCTAAAGATTACGGCATAACCGGAACGGTGCTCTTATCCCGTCAGGGAATGAGTATGAATCAACGTAAACGGGGTCAAAGAAGAGCTGCCCAACAGCAAGAACGAACCAGCTCTGCTATGCCAGCACCTCCTCCGTCTACCCAGGTACAAGGCATGACCTACTCAGTAGCCACCGAAAACGATGTTGGATGCCCAAAATGCCAGGAACGATTTGAAATATCACCTGAATTTTATGAACAAGTTGCAGAATGTCCAGAATGCAGTGTTGAGTTCGTGATTAAACCACCTGGAACACCTCCATATCAGGGAGCAGTAGCTCAAGCAATGCCGACTGCACCCCTGGCAGCAACACCGACACCTGTGACGACACCCGCACCGGCAGTGGCTCCAGCGGTTCCAGCGGCAGCACCTGTAGCACCAGCTCAACCAGTTGCCGAAACGACTCCGACGCCAAGTACTGGGGAAAAGAAAATGAATCCTATGATTATAGGGCTAGCGGCTGCGATTGTACTCTTGCTTGTTGTACTGATTGTTGTCATTGCCTTAAAGTAGTAGAGGAATTAATAACAACAGGTTCAGAACATTATATCTTATCGGAATCAGGAAATCGTTAACAAAACACGTTTGCAATATTATCAGGCAAGAGTAATTGGAGATTCACTCATTTCTTCCTCCAAACCATACACTCGTCCGAGTCTTCAGCATATGATTTAACACGTCATTGAATAAGAGAAATAGCGATTCTCCCTGACAATTTAGCGTGCCAAACATAGTGAAACTGGCTGCACAATGGTCAGAACCAAATCATAACTGGCAATAGTAAGCTAGATAAGCTCGGCGTAAGTCCTTCGGGTGTGCATTGTCTGTACTGGATGGAGTTATATCTTTGGAGGATCGAGGCGTACTGAGGTACTCCCCCATCTTCTAAGGATGCAAATCCGCCTGTACAAACAACCCAAAGGGCGGGCATTTCTTGCAGAATTTCATTTGCGTGGAAGACGACGATCCTCGGATCGACTTACTTCCATACAAACGAAACTCTATCAAGAACTGCTCCGTGCACACCCGAAGGACTTACGCCGAGCTTATCTAGTATATTCCATTTTTGTCCATTAAATTGAGCCACCTTAGAAGGCTTGCATTTTGTCCAAATTTATTAATCTGGTCAGGGTAAAATTATTTGATAGATACGGTCTCCACTGCTTTAACAGGAATTAAACAACCTATACTACTTGCAACCGTACGAAAATGTCCTAAGTTTGTGAAGCAATTTTAAATAACCTTGAACCTTACCTGACTTCTACATGATATCCCGGAAACGAATAAAGCTGTATTTGCTCGAAAGAAAATTCGGAAGTTATTTTTCATTCCCCTTAGTGCTTGCATTTGTTTTCATTTTCCCAGTACTAATATTTACCTCAATAAACCTTAATGCAACACTGCCTGAAGGCTTGGATATAAAAGCTGATGAATTGTCATTTACACAGGATAGTAATATTCTCGTTGGCAAAGGTAATGTCCGCATAGTTCACAAAGATATCGTAATCCTTACTGACAAAATTCAGTTGAATACAACTACTTTAGATATTTTTTCCAGTGGAAATACCCAATTTCAGCAGGGAGAATTTGTCTGGATCGGTGACAATGTTAACGGAAACTTAAATAGCAACACATTTGAGCTGGGGCAGTACAAGACTAAATCTAATCCTTGGTTTGGTATTGGTTCCAATATCCAGATTGAACAATCAAGGGAAGTTAAAGGCGAAAACATCAAATTATCGACTTGTGAATATCTTCATGAGAATAAGGCACATTGGCGAATGGAGGCAAAGAAGATTTTATACTACCCTGACGGAAAATTTAAAGCCTATGATGTTGTGCATAAAATAGGTGGTATACCCATATTTTATTCACCGGTTATTGCAGGGAAGGCAAACCAAACCTCTGGCAATTTTCACTTCTCAACTGGATACAAAAGTGATTTCGGAGCAATTCTAACTATAGCGAGAGATTGGGAAACTAAGAAAAATATAAAAACTCAGTTTGGATCAACCTATCACAGCAAGCGGGGAACTGCATTTTTTAATAATACTGATATTTCAACACAACATGGATTGACCGATCTTCTTCTATATGGAATGCATGATAATGATCCTCTCTTTGATTCTAAAGTTGGTGGTGAAAAATTTAACGGCCGCTTTAAAAGCACAACAGATCGATATCGGATAAAGTTACAGCATCAGACATCCTTCAAGAATAACATTAAATTTATGGTAGATGCTGACTATTTGAGCGACTATGATTTCCTGCTTGAATTTTATAAACGAGAATTTTACAAAAATGCTCAACCCGTAAGTTCATTGGAATTGGGATACTACGGAAATAACGCTGAGGTCACAGTAAATTATCGTCCACGATTAAACGACTTCGAATCAACTGTTGAACGTTTACCCGAAGTGCGTCTTGATTTACCCCGTCAACAAATAAAGAATTCCAACCTTTATTATAAAGGAGAATCGTCGATTGCCAAACTTAAGATGAATTGGAGAGAGTATGATCTGTTGCGAGTGGCTGATCTTGCCGAACTAAAAGATTATGAAACGGAACGATTTGACAGTCTTAATTTACTCTATTTCCCGTTCAAACTTAATTTTATCAATATTGTTCCTCGTCTCGGCGCACGATTTACGTTTTATTCAGATAGTAGTAAATCTGGCGTGACCCAAAAGCAACTGGACAGAAACTTCCAAATCGACGATCCAAAAGCGACAATTAATGATCCCTTCAATGCGACAAATTACGACAACAATGGCGGCCAGCAATCGCGTTTTACATATGAATTAGGAATGGAAGCATCCGTTAAAATTGCCAGCGAATGGACACAGAACAAACGGAATGAAAATCAACCTGAATTAAAACGTCACATCATCCGTCCATTTATAAATTACACATTTATCCCCCGAACAAACGTAAACAAGGATAATTTATTCTTTTTCGATGAAGTCGACCGCCTAGAGAAAACCAATTTTGTTCGGATTGGTACTCGACATAGCTTTCAGAAAAAATCCAATGACCGCATTTCAAATATCTCAAAGATGGAAAACTTTTTTGATTTTTATTTTTCACCGGAAGACAATGCAAATAAACCGGGTGATTTCGGAACAATTTTTGAAGTCTATCAAAGTGATTCACTTTCACTATTGTCAAAATTTTTACTCGATACAAATAGGGGTGATATTAATGTAATGAGTGTCGGTAGTTCTATGGGAAAAAAAGATGGATCGAAATTGGACTTCAGTTATCTATATAGACAATCTTTTACATCCAGATACAGCTATTCTATGGGCAGTGAATTAACTCAAATTCAAACACCAAGTTTCATGCCAACTTCGTTTTTTACAAACCACAGCCTGCATGTAAACTGTACCCTTCCATTAACCCAGAAATCATCATTAAGAGTTCAGTATTATTTTGATTTAGACCGGGAAGCTATAGCCCGACAAACCTATGAGTTAACACGTGATTTACATTGTTGGGTTGGTTCAATAGGAATTGAACAGAATGAGAATGATTTTGCAGTTTATTTTTTGTTCTACCTTAAAGATTTTCCAAAATTCAAGATCGACATCGGATCGTAATACAAAATCATATGGATGATCTAGCCTGATTAATTCATCCGGTTTCTATTGCGAGCGCATATCTCACTTCATTTAAGCGAGTTATGAAGAACCTGAATACTGGAAATAGTTCACTATTCCTTTGCCTTCGGAACCTCCATAACTCATTGATCTAAAGCGAGCTAAGCACTCTCATAACGAATCCGCATGAATTAATCAGGCTAGAAAAGTGGCCCATGAATCCTTCGTTCCGCTGAACAGCAAAATTATTCCCATTTATAGACAGATGAGACAAAATTTTAATCTCTAACCCGCTTTTCTCACCAACATCGTAACGAGAGGACTTAGATTGCGTCATTTCAGAATTTTCCAGCAGAATAAAGAAAGACAATGTGTCGGGACACACAGAATTCAATAGTCAAGGCAAGATGCTGAAATGGCGCGATATACGCACATTCCACGTATCATCTCAATAAGTTGGGGGAGTTCTGAAAATTCCCACCCGATTTTGGAAATTGCGAATTTTAGACTACATAAAATATCATTAATCCAAACCTTTCCAATGTTGTTTCTCGGCTGTCAAAAATTGTAGATTTAT
>JAJFLO010000449.1 GCA_021772675.1 Verrucomicrobiota bacterium
ACACTTTTTTACAAGTATTGAGTGTCAGCCAATTCGAAAGAACGTCTATTTTACAACTACTTACAAACACTGATTACAAAAACTCTATTGACGTACAATCAAGACAATTGAATTTATTCGACTTATAACCGGACACTAGTGCCTTAATATGTTCTCTAAGTCGAGATGATGGCTCAAAAACAGGTAACTCAGTTTCCCACCAAGGAAGATTCCACCTAATATCATCAAGAGAATAAAAAATTTCTCGCATTTGCTCAATCCTTTGCTGGTCAAGTTCCCTAGGTAATTGAAGGTGATACACCTCGAGCAGTGACCTTTCAAAGTAGTATTGAATACAACTGAGTAATTTCAGTTCAAGTCCTTCTTGAACATCAAAACGTAGTATTTCTTTATCCTTAACTTCACCACTTAATTCCAAAGAGCCTTTGTAAGCAAATTTAGCATCTCCTTTGAGCGATTGTTCTTTTTCGTTAAGACCACTTCTATCTTCTCTTCCTTTTTTTGCTATGTTATACTTTTTTTCTATTTCATCATTGTTGAGAAACAGTACATTTCTATTCTCCAGATTTTCAATAAATATCTTATTAGCTCGTTCCATCTCAAATTTCGCATATTGTGCTCTTTCATCATTTTTTCTGTCGGTTAAATAAACTGCAAAAGACTGAACCGCAAATGAAAAAACAATTAATACAATTATGGTTCTTAAAATATACTTTTCGTGGAAAGAAAAATAACGTTTTAGATATTTCTCTATGAATAGATGAGTTGAGAACGCAGCGATTATAAAAGTGCCATATAGCATTAGTTTTTCGGAAAACTCCATGTAGTAGCGGCCCAGAAGCAAATTATCTAGGGATAACCCCAGTGGAATAACTGTATCTCCCCAATGGTAGGGATGTACAAGAATATTAATAGTTTGAGTTACCCAGATTAGGAGAATAACGTATAGAAATGGTTTGGCTTTTGGCAAAATATTACTTATAGCCATTTTTAGCTCCAAATTTGATTTCAATTTAATGGTCTAACATATAATTCTACGGATCGGGTTAGCACGAAATTTATCGTATTGACCCGAAAGTCTCTACCTATAAGCACCTTAATTAACTGGTTAGCATGAAATTTGGCGTATTATCCCGCAGATTGCTTATTTTATTCATCTTTCTTTCCGGATAGTATGATTATTTTCGTATTATTCGACGGCTCGGTCTCAGATTCAGATGGTGGGGACTTTGCGCTGGCGCCCTTCGAACTTAACGATATGGTATAATAATGATAAACTTGACCAGAAAGTCAACATAATTACTTCAAAATTGTGTTGATGGTAGATTATCTTTCCGGCTAATATCCCCCAATCGCGTACTATCCTACCAACTAAACATTAAGTATACTATTTTGCATTGTACGCATGCGCGCAAAAATAGTCCGCAGGCGAACAACCTTTTTTAGGAATCTGCCGTATCTGAGCAGTATCACCGGCTGGCACGGCAATTGTAATACCGGTTGTGCTGTTCTCGCCAAAAACTCTTCCCCAAAATTATATTCGTAATTTAATTTAAGGGAAACCGTCATGCTCAAAATTTTTCTAAAAAATATATTACGTGGTCTTTTAAAAGACCGTCTTTATTCTCTCATAAATATTTTGGGGTTAGCGATTGGAGTAGCTTGTTTTTCGTTCATTGCATTGTGGGTAGTCGATGAACTCAGTTACGACAATTTTATCCCGGATGCTGACAGGGTTTACCGGTTAGTGGTGGATAGCGAAGCAGGCGGTGCCACCCGACAACTGGCCGTCACTTCTGCACCCATGGCGGTTACGATTGCAAGGGAAATCCCGGAGGTTGAAAAGGCGGTTCGGTTTACAATTTCGAGACCCACGTTGCGAAATGTCGAGGATAATAAGGCCTTCCGTGATTTGTTCTCTTTTACCGACCAGGAAGCCATCAGCGTCTTGGGGTTAGAGTTTATTACGGGTGATCCTGCAACCGCTCTCAATGCGCCCGGCTCTCTTATTCTAACTCGTGAGATGGCCGAAAAGTATTTTGGCAAAATCGACGTTGTCGGCAAATCCTTACTTTTCTCCGGCGGCGTTATGATGCGACCTGACGAAAGAGATTATAAAATTACGGGTGTTATTGAGGACTTCCCGGACAACTCCCACCTGAATATTAACTTTCTTGCTTCCAGTTCAACTATTGACCAAATTGCACCCGATATTTTCCAAAATTGGGATTGGTATTTTTCCTACAGTTATTTGAAGTTGAAGTCCGGCGCCGATGCCCGAATTGTGGAGAGCAAACTGCCGGACATTATAAATCGCTACCTTTCAGAGAAAGATGCAGCAACCACGCAGCTCAGGCTACAGCCGGTTACTGACATCCATTTGCATTCAGCGCTGATGTTCGACACCCAAAATAACGATATTACAAACGTTTATTTGTTTTCGGCCATTGCCTTTCTGATCATACTCATAGGCTGCGTCAATTTTATGAATTTGGCGACGGCACGTTCGCTCAAGCGTAGCAAAGAAGTGGGTGTAAAAAAAGTTTTCGGAGCCGAAAGAAAACATCTGATTTATCAGTTCCTGGGCGAATCCGTTTTAACCAGCTTCATTGCAGTGCTCATTGCA
The DNA here is from genome assembly GCA_021772675.1 of Verrucomicrobiota bacterium. GTDB lineage: Bacteria > Verrucomicrobiota > Lentisphaeria > JABSQK01 > JAJFLO01 > JAJFLO01. The sequence continues at coordinate 2,627 of JAJFLO010000449.1, forward strand.
ATAGGTTTGATCGAGATGTTTCTGCCACAATTTAATGAACTTGCACAGAAA
>JAJFLO010000450.1 GCA_021772675.1 Verrucomicrobiota bacterium
CCTCATCACTACCAATCGGATTTATAAAGAATGGAACAAAACATTCGCTAACGATAACGCAATGACTGCTGCTGTACTTGACCGTGTTGTTCACCATTGCGAAACCATCATCATCGAAGGAGAAAGTTATCGATTAAAAGACCGCACAACATTCCAATAATACGACCAAAAAATCAACTGCAAAATTAAACATATCGACTCGCCATATGATAAAAATTCACATGGCGCCAGATATTATGCCAAAAAAGGAGCCACTACCCCATGCCACCATCATATGTAACTCTCATCGCCCTTTTTGCTTACTGTTCACTTCTCACTAGTTTTTACTATTCACATTCTCCGCGATGATGTTCTATACAATGTAACACATGTTATCCATTTTTTTATGACGGATATGCACATAAGTTGTTTGTATTAAATAAATAATGCATTGATTGAATCTCTTGGTCGCTGAACTGCTTTAAGAAAATCAACAACTTCATTTCATGCCATCTGTTTCGTAAGGTGGTTGTTTGAGTAATATTAAAACTTCAATATCAAGAGGTCTAATAAATGAAAAGACAAATAGATACGCTGACTCCCTTACGCGGGATTGCGGCGATACTCGTCGTTATTCTGCACTTTAGTGGTAGTATGCTGCCGAATCTTGACTTCACGAAATACACGCATTTTTTCTTCAACGGATATCTATGGGTTGACTTTTTCCTAATACTCAGTGGTTTCATTATGATGCATGCCTATGCAAAACGATTTAATGATGGTATAGAAAGTCAAACGTACCGGAAATTCATTTTCGCTCGTTTCGCCCGGGTATATCCACTGCATCTATTCGCACTCTTTTTGTTTATCGGTTATGAATTATTCCGTTTTGTTGTGCGTACTCAAAGTATTTCATCGGGTGATGATGCATTTACCGGTGCGACAGGATTGTCGGCGATTCTAAGTAATGTACTACTAATACATTCACTGAATGTTCATGACTATTTGACTTGGAATTCACCATCCTGGTCCATTAGTGTTGAATTCTATACCTACATGTTATTTCCGTTTCTTGTAGGCCATTTTTATAATATTCGCTTTGTTAAACTGCTGTTGGCTTACTGTGGTTGTATTGCCGGATTATTTTTCCTGACAGTTTGCAGAGACGGCCATCTGGATATTACCTATGATTATGGTTTTATTAGGTGCTTCTTTGAATTCATTGCCGGTATGTTGCTATATAATCTTTTTCGCAATCGTCTATTTGAGGGTTTCTTTGGCAGCAGTTTTACCTTCGTGGTTGCGGCAATTTGTGGGATAAGCATTATGCATTTGGACTTGAACGACGTCCTGATTATACCGGTGTTTTCTGTATTGATTTTGGCCGCGGCCCAAAACGCCGGATTGCCCGCGAAAATCCTCAATACTTCTTTCCTGAATTTTTTGGGAGAGATATCCTATTCTATCTATTTAATGCATGCTTTCCTTCAGATCATAATCATGAAATTATTCAAAGTTTTCTTACCACCTAATTTCATACAGAATCTCGGTGAGATTCAGTCATTAGGAGTTCTGTTTGTTTTACTGATCTTTGTCTGTTTCTGTTCCGCCATTACCTACAGAGTTGTGGAAATAAGAAGCAGGGATTTCCTAAATCGGTTAATCAAACCAACAACGTCGATAATAAGGAAGTATGAATTGTTTCTTTTGCGGATTAAAACCCTCTTCCATCCACAAATTTCCCGATTCAAGGCTCAGGGCTGAAAATTCAGTAATATTCCAATTAACATGGTAATCGCTTTATGATAAAATATCTTATTTTTTGGACGGTCGCGATTATGGGAACGCCGATTTGTGCAATCGGTGCGTTGTATTCGAATATAGTTCGGAGTATTCTTTTCTTCTTTGTCATCTACGGGACCACAATCCTAAACTCAGGAAGTTTAGATATCAACTTTCTAAGTCGAGAATGGTATCGGGGCACGACACGGGGAATAGAGATGTCTCTTCTGGACATAATCATTGTGGGACTTTTTTTTTCAGAATTGATTCGGTCGGTGAGAGAGCGGAAATTTTATATTCCAAAGAATTTTTTACTGTACCTGGTGTTTTTCGCCTATTGTCTATTTTCTCTGCTAATAAGTTCACCTCGCCTATTTTGTCTTTTCGAGATAACAAAACTTGTTCGAGGATTATTGATTTTTTTGACGATTGCCTTATTTATAAGGGGAGAAAAGGAACTGAAAATCTTGGTCCTAGCGTTGTGCTGTGCAGCATTGTATCAGTCCCAACTCGCCGTAAAACAGCGGTATTTTTATGGAATTAACCGGGTATTTGGAAATATGGATTCTCCTAATGGAGTGTCTACATATCTGCTACTAATTGTTGGAACCGTAATTCCAGTGATTTTTACTGAAAATATAAAGTCACGGTTAAAATTTCTTTGCCTCATCACTCTGGCCTGTGCGTTTGTAACTATTTTACTTACCGTGTCACGGACTGGTTTTGTGGTCATTATGTTTGTGACGGTCGGAACATCATTGGCATGTATATCAATGCCAAAACTCAATTTTGCTACTCTCAAAGTTGTTCTTGGAGTTATCATTGGGTCCGTTATTTTAAGTGCCGCTCTATTTAAGGCATCAGACACGATAAAAGGTCGTATGCTTTCGGAAGATTTGGAATCTGAATTTGGCGAGGAAAGCCTCAGCGGAAGAGGTGTTTACACACGACTCGCATTACAAATTATTGAGGACCATTTTTGGGGAGTCGGGTTAAATAACTGGTCGTATTACGTTTCGAATAATTATGGCCCGGAAATTGGAATTCCTTATAATCCTTATGTTGGAACTGACAAAACTCCTGATCAAGAATTGAGTCGTGCAATGGGAAACCTGGATACGACAGCCCAGGCGGCACCTGCGCATGGTCTTATCCCGCTTTATCTGGGTGAATTGGGAATTCCCGGTCTTATTCTTTTCGGATTCTTTTGGATACGATTCTTAGTGGCAGGTTTGCGGTTTTTGATTCGAAGAAAAAAAGATCTTGCATCTCGATTAGCAATCGGAATTCAAGCCGGAATAGCTGCGATGCTCTTGCAGGGTTTTACTGAATGGAACTACCGCTTCTCTTCCATTTTTCTAATGGTCCATATCTTACTCGGTGTTTGGGCTGCTATTTACCAAAACCGGCAAAAGCCCGGACATTTTACAGATAGTCCAGGAATTCCCCTGCCAGCTGCAGTTTAATTTTCCGCAATTGTAACCTATTTCACTGCATTCACAAAAGTGTTACAATTAATGACTGTGGATGTGATTGGTTAACGATGTAACTGATTCAAATAAAGTATATTACAAATAAAAACTTAAGAGATGGCATCTTCAGTGCTCTAAAAACGCTAAACTTAAACATCAAAATTTATCATGAAACAAACGACACACATAACCTTCTTTTTGCTTATCATTATTGTTGGGACAATTTTCTCGGCAGACATGGCTGCAATGTCCCCTAATTCTGTTGAGAGTGACACTGCTTTCGAGATCCAGTCCAATGCTGAGGTATCAGTGGACCAGAGTCAACGTTATACCCTGAATTTTGGTGATCAGCTGTTGATAGAGATTTACGGTGTCGAGAAGAGCAAACGTGTTGTTACTGTGAACAACGAGGGTGAAGTGTCTTACCAGTTAGTGGGGACTATAAAGGCTGTCGGAAAAACGATAGATCAACTCGAAGACGATATGAATACTGTCATCAGCCGCCTATTACGCCACGCCATAATAACAATTGTTCCTCTAAAGTTTGGTAGTCAATATTATACAATTATGGGGCAAGTCCCTAAGCCCGGAAAGAAGTTAATTCAGGGAAAAACGTCTCTACTTTCCGCTGTTTCTATTGCTGGTGGGTCAACAATCGGAACGTTTCGTAATACCACGGTAGATTTAGCTAATCTTGATCGGTCATTTTTATTGAGAAATGGGGAGTACTTACCTGTCAACTTTGAGAAGCTCATTGAAAAAGGTGATCAATCTCAAAATGAAACATTGCAGAATGGTGATTACATCTTTGTTGCCAGTATCCTGAAACAGAGTATCTACATTATTGGTGAAATAAACTTTGCCCGAACATTTACTTTCATTGATAACATTTCGTTAATTGAGCTTCTGGCTCGAGCGCGTGGGCTAACCCCTAATGCCGGATCACGGTTGGTTATTATTCGAGGATCGATTGCTAAACCTGAAAAAATTGTTCTCAATGTTAAACGAATTTTGAACGGCGAGGATAGTGATGTGCTGTTACAGCCGGGCGATATTGTTTACGTCCCGCCCCGTTCTCTAAAGCAGCTTGAAGATGTCTTTAAGGAGGGAATACGGTCATTTGTATCTGTGATCGCATCCGAAGCAGGGTCATATACCTTTCGTCAAGTTAAACCCAATGCAACCGCAACCCAGAAAAATCTGAGTATTCTACCATAAATCATGAGTGCAAACACAACATTTTTTTCAAAACGTTCCATGGCATCAATTCTCTGGCTTTTGGTCAGCAAGGTTTTTACATTCCTGATTTATTTTTCTATATCGGTCATTGTGGTACGGAAACTGACCCCGGAGGAATACGGGTCGTTAAGTATTTATAAAAGCATTGTTTCCTATATGGTCATACTCTGTGGACTGGGATTAAATATTTCGATACTCAGATTTATACCTGAATTAGTAAGTACCCATAATTTTTCGGGTCTTCGCAATCTTCTCAGTAAAGCCGTAATCGTTCAGTTTATTGGATTGATTTTGGGTGGTTTTGGTATTTTGCTATTGCAGAATACCATAAGTAACTGGTTCAAACTGGATTTCAACTCATACAGTCCTGTAATTCTGTTTCTGGTCATGTGTTTTTTGGCGAAAGGATTTGTAAATGACAGTCTGACCGCGTTCTTCAAGTTAAAAAATGTGGCCTTTATTTCTTCTTTGCAGGCAGCGGTATGGATACTATTAGTTGCATCCTTGCTTTATGGCGGGTTAGCTATTAAGGGCGTATTGATTGCAGAAGCAATTTCGTATCTAATTGTGTCTGCGATCGGCGCGTTTTATCTCGTAAAACATGTAAGAGGCTTAAATTTAAGATCACCTTCTTATGGCATTGGTAAACGCCGTGTTATTCTACTATCCCTGCCTACCTGGCTGAATAACATGATGCTGCAGTTTATGATGCAGTATACTGAAATTTTTTTTATCGGTTACTTTTTTACACCGGTACTGGCTGGGCAGTACGAACTTGGTTTTTCAACAACGTTTTTGGTGATTACGTTCATCCCCATGACCGTTCACACGGTCTTTGTCTCTGCCTTTGCTGAGGCATACTCAAAAGATAAATCGTCACTGCCACAGTTGGTCTCGGGTATGTTTCAAATTCTAATTCTCATCACAGTACCCATCAGCTGTTTTGGACTATTTAATGCATCGGAAGCAGTTGCAATGTTTTATGGATCAGATATGGCTGCTGCCGGTCCCATTGCCGCAGCATTTAGTTTGATTCATATCCTGCCGATGATCAATGTCCCTTTATCAATGGCGATTACTGCTAAAGAGCTAAATCTCAGCACCTTATGGTTACAGTTTGTTCAGGTTGTTACCAATCTTATTCTTGATTTTCTGTTGATTCGAAGTTTCGGAGTTTATGGTGCCATTGGCGCGGTAGCTGGTACGTTTGTTATAACATTGCCGATCAAATTACTGGTTATTCGTGGACTGATTGGCGGTATCTACTTTCCCATGATGTTTTTTCTGCGAGTCTTTATTCCTTCCTTTTTAATTGCTGGATTGGTCTCAATGAATATATCCGGGGATACCATTCCATCACTAATTTGTGCCGGAATTGGCTATGTGACGCTGTATTTCGCTATTATGAAATATGGCCGATTAATTCGTCGATCAGATACTGAAAAATTTCGTGCAATAGGATTGCCAAAGTTAAATCGTTTTTTTGATATGATAACAGCCTAATTAAGGAGATGAACATGAATAAAAATTTAGTAGGTAAAAATGAATTATCAGATACCAATAACAATTCTGAGTTGAAGAAAGTATGCCATATAACACGAATTTTTGTCAAGGACAAATGGGGCGGTACCGAAACCTTTGTCCATAGCATTGCCTCAGCCTTGTTAAAAAAGGGAATATTTAGTCCTGTATTGTGTACCGATATTATGGCTGCGCGAGGGGTTGAGAAAATTGGTTCAGTTCTGATTCGCCGTTTCAGCTACGTCTTTCCCTGGCTATTTCTCAATGCCGAATCAAAGAAGAAACTGAGGCTAAAGGGGGGTAGTCCATTATCCTTTCCTCTGTTTTTTAATTTATTGAAAGAGAAAGGGATATCTATTATTCATACCCATGTTCAGCTTAGAATGGGTGGGATTGCGCGGACCGTAGCAAGACTTAAAGGCATCCCATATGTCGTCAGTATTCATGGCGGTTATTTATCGACACCCAAAGATCAATCTGACAAGATGACAGAACCATTCAAAAAGAAACTGGAATGGGGCAAAATATTTGGATTCTTATTTGGTTCTCGGCGAGTATTGAAGGACGCGGATGGCATTATCTGTGTTAGTCAAGAGGAATTCGAAATGATGCAGGAACGGTTTCCTACTAAAAGAGTGTATTACCTTCCTAACGGGGTTGACACAGAAAAATTCAAATCAGGCGTTGCCAACGCATTTAGAAAAGAGTTTAAAATAGGAAACAATGAAAAGTTGATTACCTGTATATCAAGAATTGATTATCAGAAGAATCAGCTTTTACTCGTTAAAGCATTTGCTAGATTTTACAAAAAGAATCCGAACTATCGTTTAGTCTTGATCGGAGCCATTTCAGTTGAAGATTATTTAGATAAGATTGTTAAAACTGCGGAAAAACTGGGAATTAGAGACAGAGTTTTAATCATCCCCGGACTTGCTCAGGATAATCCTCTTTTAACCAGTGCCTACAAGGCAACTGAAATGTTTGTACTGCCAACATCACACGAACCCTTCGGTATTGTTATTTTGGAAGCGTGGGCAGCAGGTCTCCCCGTTATCGCAACACGAATTGGCGGTATTCCCGGATTCACAACTGACAACAAAAACATCCTTCTCTTTGAAGACAAAAACGAAGATATGCTTTTGGACAAGATAAATCTATTGGCGGCAGATAACGCGTTGAGAATTCAGTTGATTAAAAATTCCCAAAATTCAGTTAAACAATACGACTGGTCAATCATCGGGCAACGATTAAGAGGTATCTATTTGGAACTTATAAATGAAAGGAACCGGAAAAATGAAAATAGGATTTTCCAGCTTTGTTTTACAAGGGGGTAAGTCGGGTGTTGCCGTATATATTGCAAATCTCCTAAAAAGTCTGCAAGATGTTGATAAAGTGAATTCATATGATCTGCTTGTCGCGGAATCAGAAGCAGGATTACTTCCAGATCCAACAAATAATTTCCACCATAAAACATTCCGGGACATCATTAAACAGCCAGTCGCAAATATTCTCTGGCATAATACCGTATTGCCAGGGTATACCGAAAGAAACAATTATGATGTTGTTCATATTCCCAGCTATCGCCGGATTCCGGCTCGGAAAAAGTGTAAGGTTGTAGCGACAGTTCACGATCTTGCAGCATTGAATATTGATGGAAAGTACGATCGGGCCAGAATGTTTTATAATCGAAAGATTGTTCCCTCTCTAATTAGAGAATGTGATTATATCATGACCGTAAGTAATTACACCAAAAATGATATCATCAAGTTTACCGACTATCCAGAAGATAAAATCAAGGTAATCTACTCGGGTATTGATCATAATATTTTTTACCCACGAAATAAATCTGCCTCGCAAAATTTTTTAAAGACCAAATATGATATTGATGGCCCTTATTTTGTTTATGTCTCACGCATTGAACATCCAGCGAAGAATCACATTAATCTAATCAAAGCATTCGAGTTATTTAAGAAGAAGAACAACGCTCCACATAAATTGGTTTTGGCAGGAGCCGACTGGCATGGTGCAGATGTCGTGAAAGAATACGCTAACAATAGTTCTGTCAGTGATGAGATTATTTTTCCGGGCTTTGTACCCTTTGATGAAGTGCCTATTTTCTATTCCGGTAGCGACTTAATGGTGTTTCCATCGCTGTTTGAGGGGTTTGGGTTTCCAATCATTGAAGCGATGGCTTGTGGCATACCTGTTATATGTTCAAACACGTCATCAATGGCTGAATTAGCATACGGCTATGCTAATACTTTCAATCCAAACAACTTCAATGATATCTGTACTGGAATTCAAAGTGCGATCTCAGAGTTTGATAACGAACTACAAATTGCATGCGCACTTGATTATGCAAGCACTTTCGATTGGTCGAAAACCGCAAAACAGGTTATGGATGTATATAAGGCCTGTTTAAACTAATCGTTATGCAATTTGAAACGCTTCCAACATAATAGATATACTTTATCTAGGTTAAGTGTTTTCCATTAAAATTCCTAACAGGTCGTCATGAGCAAGTGAAATGTGTCGAATGGTGAAGACGGGAGTGAATCGAAAGTCATTGAAAAAAAGGGATACAAATACTGGACAGGGCAGGGCGAAAGCCGGAAAGAACGAGTCACAATCAGGCATGTCTCGCCCTAATTACCTGAACGAAGGCGAAACAGTTCTGGACTTTCAAAGGGCACAGCCGAAGGTACCGAGACAGGCTCTGGCATCTTGTTGGGGGAACAGTGAGCAAAATAAGCAAACGGCAACGTTAGTACAACCTGAGCATAATAATAACAGAACAAAATTCTCCCTTTAGCCTGATTAATTCATGCGATTCCTGCTGCGAGCACGTATCTTGTTTCATATAAAGGAGTTAGAAAGAACCCGAAATCTCGTAATAGTTTCTACCACGGCGGATTTTTAACACGATGACTTCGTTTTCGAAACCTTTATAACTCGTTTATCTAAAGCAGCCTAAGCACTCTCGCGACAAAATCGCGTTTAGGTGTGATTCAACTTGTCGGCTCTGATTTTGGCTCTGACCAGAATACTTCTGAATTTCCAGTCGTGCGGTGAAAAAAGTCAATCCGTGTGTACATCACTACAAACATTCAGGTGGTTTTCCCGGTTGACATTGACTGATTTATATGTCATTTTCATAACTAGCCCCGTTTTCTCACACACTTTGAAGCGAGAAAGCTTAGATTGCCTAAATTCACTGTTTTGGCGTAGGTGAGTGGACGACAGTGTGTTGATACACATTGCGTTCGCGAGACAAGTTAAGGCTTTGAATTTAGGTAAAATACGTTTTTGTAATAAAAGTATTGTGAGAAATCCGGGCTAGCCTGGATTATGCATAATGCAGGCTTTCCGTAATCATCTTGTTTTTTTAACAAGTTTTTAAATTTAATTGATACAGAAGGATTTAATTATAAACTGGAGCCTCTTGCAAAAGTATATTTGGCCGCGCGTCATTCTATTTTGGATGCACAGGTGATTTTGAGAAGTTGCGTGCGATGCATGCGCATCGTACCCACTTCTCAAAATTGACTGTGAGCCAAAAAGGATTGACGCCCAGAGGGTTGCGACGGATGGTTGTCATTTTTATGATAAATAAGTACATCCCTTTTGGTATGCACGCAATTAAACATCTGACAAACCTAACGAACATGCGCTTGCAACACGGCTAAAATAGACTTTTGCAAGAGGCTCACTGCTTATGAAATTTAATTTAAACCCTGATTTTTTTAGATTTTCTGCCGGGATAGTGTTTAAACGTTTTAGGAAAAGAGTCTGAGAGAAATTCGCCGCGGCGAATTTCTCTCAGCATGAGTCTCGCCATTTTATCTCGCCATAGCTTGAACAAAGGCGGAAGCTACCTGGGCGACGGCGGAAGGGTAGCGCGATTAAACACTTTGTTTTTTATCCGTAGTGATTCGTGAAAATCCGCGGTAAACTCTATTTTGATTGCGGCTTTGCCGCGCGAGGGACCTGTAATGAAGTTTCTGACATCTGAGATACTAAGCCTTCGGCATATGCCCGGGAAACGACGAAACATTAATCTATTGTTTCGTTTTCTGCTGTTTTTATTAGGTTTGATTCTTCTTTGGAGCGTACTGTTTCACTACCTAATGAAACTTGAAGGAAAAGAATATTCGTGGATCACCGGCATCTATTGGACATTAACTGTCATGTCAACATTGGGGTTTGGTGACATCACATTTCATACCGATATTGGGCGTATTTTCTCAATGTGTGTCCTTCTTTCTGGAACAGTGTTTATGCTCATCCTGTTACCGTTTACCTTTATTGAATTTTTCTATGAACCCTGGGTTAATGCTCAGGCGGCAGCGCGTGCACCAACGATGTTACCCGAAGATGAACAGGGGCATGTCATTTTGGTTAACTTTAATACCACGATAGCGACCTTAATCAATCGATTGGAAAAGTATAATTACCAGTATGCTTTGTTAGTCGCCGAGCTTGAAGACGCATTAGTATTCCATGATCGTGGAATTCGTGTGGTTGTGGGAGATCCTGGTGATCCAAATACATACAAGCGCTTGCGTATTGAGAATGCCGCCCTAGTTGCTTCAATGGGGTCCGATGCTTTCAATACAAATGTTACTTTTACAGTACGCGGTCTACATAAATCTATCCCTATAATAACGAGAGCCCGTGATCTTGATTCTGTTGATATTTTGGAACTAGCAGGTGCGACTCAGGTCCTTGAGCTTGGTGATATGACTGGACGGGCCATGGCACGGCGGACCAGTAGTAATGCGTTGACTCATATTGTTGGCAATTTTGATGATCTTTGTATCGCTGAGGCTACTGCGACGGAAACTCCCCTCGTCGGAAAGACATTAAAGGAAAGTAATATCCGGGAGCATACAAGTTGTACGGTAGTCGGTGTCTGGAATCGAGGTGTTTTTGCGGCCGCTACCCCTGATATTGCGATCACCGAAAATACTGTTTTAGTGCTGGCTGGATCAAAAGAACAGTTACAGAAATACGATGATTTCTATTGTATATATCATATGGCTGGAAGCCAAGTTGTAATAATTGGTGGCGGTCGCGTTGGGCGAGCAGTCGGAAAATCATTGGCAGAACGAGATATTGATTATCGTATTGTTGAAATGAAACCAGAGCGTATTAAAGATCCGGATAAATATGTACATGGCAATGCAGCAGATCGTAGTGTTCTTGAAACAGCTGGCATTTCAAAAACGCCATCAGTTGTGATTACTACTCATGATGATGATATGAATGTTTACCTATCGATTTACTGTCGTAGTTTGAGGCCGGATATGCAAATTGTCTGCCGTGCGGTGCAGGAACATACTGTTGCGGCACTCACCCGTGCAGGCGTTGATTTTGTCGTATCAGATGCTACAATGGGAGCCAATAAAGTATTTAATCTGTTACGTCGAAGCGATGTTATCATGGTGGCCGAAGGTTTGGATGTTTTTCGAATGCCAATGCCAGCGTCTTTGATTGGGAAAACTATTGCCAATTCAGCTATTCGTGAGTCGACTCGATGCTCCGTTGTTGCAGTTAAGTCCAATGGTGATACCACAATCAACCCAGGTCCCGATCATTTACTAAAGGCGGGTTCAGAAATCGCACTCATAGGCACCATCGCAGCCGAGGAAGAATTTGTCTCGAAATTTGTCGAATAAATTAACCTACATTATCTAGTCCCAATTTGATTTTGATCTCAGATAAGTAATCGGTGCCATGCAACAAATCCCTTTGCATAACTTTTTAAATTAACTGAGGCCGTATGGCAGGCTGGACTGTCGCTTTTCCCAAAACTTAATTATTTTGAAGATTCAGGTTTCAGCGTCCAGGTGTCTGACACCTGTCAACTCGAATCAAGTTGCTAATTTGATTAAGTGAAACTGTCAAATTGACGAATTCGCTAAGTCAGGTAATATACCGACAGCCATCAGGATTTCGACAGGTTTCTGTAAAATTGTTACCTGAAATGAATAACGAATGTCGAAAAACCTACTGCTTGCAGTATAATACTCTTTAATCACAGCTATAGGACGCAAATATGGATCAGGATAACACGGAATTTACAACAGCTTCATCACCAACTGAAAAAGAGATTCAGGAATGGATGGTTTCATATTTATCTAGTCTATTGAAATTGGAAAAAGAGAAAATTGACATTACAATGGATTTTGAAAATTGGGGATTAGACTCTACTGCAGCAGTAGGATTGGTTGGTGATCTTGAAGAATGGCTTGATCAGGAGTTACCACCGACATTGGCCTATGAATATCCCAATATTAAGCTCTTAAGTGACTATTTAGCAAATCAAAAATCCTAACCTGGTTTGTTCACAAATTTTGAGGATGCTTCACGCTAAGCTCGAAAAAGTAGTTTACACTTTTGTTAAAACCTATGTTTACCACTTAACTCACCCTTATTTTTGTAAATTCTTCATTTTCAAGCATTATAATATTTTGCAATTATTTTTTAAGTATAATAAATATTGCTTGATATTTTTATTATTATACTTATTATAATGTTTTTATAGATTATTATTACGTATAATAGGAATATGAGGAAAGCCAGCTGTGGATTTGTCAAAACTTCACCTT
>JAJFLO010000046.1 GCA_021772675.1 Verrucomicrobiota bacterium
TCCGCCAAATACGATCTTTCTTTAGACTAGAAGGGGACTGACCAACTCCTACGTATTTACTGCCCGTTTGACGACACATGTTCGCTTTCAATGACGACTTCTCAATCTCGTGCGTTTTCTCATATTCCATCAGCAATTTCCCAACTTGTTTGTCCGTACACGCCATGAATCATCTCCTTTAATTGATGATTCAAAACGTGCAACCAAATTAACCACAATGTTAATTTCTAATTGTCGCTGATGTTATAAAGTAATTGTCGCTGAGCAGATCAGTGAATATTATCGCCCGATCCCGGACCTAGACGGTTGGCTTCGACGACGAGTCCGCATGTGTTATTGGAAACAATGGCGCAAACCGCGAACCCGAATCCGAAAACTGATCAGTTTAGGCTCCCGCAAGAAGGACGCAATTCTGACTGGCATAAGCCGGAAAGGACACTGGCATCTTGCGCGGACGCTGGCAACTCAGACCGGGATGACAAACGAATGGCTTGATGAACAAGGACTTGTATCGGTAAGAGAACTGTGGATCTCGTTTCATTACCCAAGCTGATCGCTCGGAAATGGCATGGTGAGTCGCCTAGTGCGGACCCGCATGCTAGGTGGTGTGGGGAGGGCCGGGGAAAACCCGGCCTTTACCCGATTTAATTTTACGATTCAGGTAGCGTTACAAGTACGCCCCGCTCGTCTTGCTCGAAGTTCAAGTCATACCAAGTATTCTTCCCGACAGACCAATATATCTGAAGAACATCCAGTAGACGCATATAATAAACTTGGTGTTTCTCAAGATGATCGTTTGAACTAAAAAAGACACCCGTTGGTGTATGAACTGGGATAAATGGGAAGAATACGAAACTGTGAATAAACTGATGGCATAGTTTGAAAATAGTAAACGGCTGCCGTTGTCCTTTACCAGCGTCAAATATTGCAAGGTGATCTCGTTTAGTTAGGGCACCCTTTATTGCATCGTTTATTGTGTACGCAGTGACGCTCACATGCCGACCTTGCAGTGTTTTATCCACTTGCTTCGATTCAAATAATTTCCTAATAACAAAAAAACCTATAAAAAGTTCTTTTTCAAACGACTGTAATGATCTAGGAGCCCACCTCTTCTGGCGATATCGAGCCTCCAGCTTTCTTGCGGTTTTCAAAAGGTCATTACGCCACCAGTCTGGTTGTACAATCATATGCAGCTTCCGATTCTCTTCTTATTTAACGCTAAACTGACCTACGGAGATGGAGCGCTAGCGGAATCTCCGTTAGTGTCTAGTGGTTGATTAGCATTTTGCTGCACACACACAGATTCAATGAAGATTCGATCTTCTTCCATCGCTCTTTTTTCTCTTTCTTTGATGTTATCCCAAATTTGTTTTCTTACGAGTGAGTGGTTCTTGCTGGTGTGATCATGGTCAGTCCTTATTTCTTTAATACCCTTTTTACTTATCTCTCTTCTCGATAAAACGATTTCTATGTTTCGTTTAATTGCTGTGAATTCATTGCCGGCCGTTCGGTGATCAAAGACCTTTTCATCAAGCCTTAGTGCATACTGTAATGATGTCGTTAGCACAACAACTAAGCCTGCAACTGAAAGTCAAAATTCAAGTTGAAGATTTGTAACGAAACTAAGGTTTATATTTCGATTATTAGCGAAAAATAAAACGGATATCGATGATAAAAGGTTGAAGGCTGTAAGTACGCGTTGAAAATTTTTGTATTTTGGGGATTGGAAGTAGTGCGCTAGGCTTGCTCTAGCAGCCCTTTTTTGCCAGTTTAGTAGCAGTTGCCTTCTAGCATTATCTTGATTGATTGACATCGTATGTGAATTCTATTTTTTTTGACTAACAATTTATGATATCACTCCAATGTTGCGTTTTCCAACGTAACAGAATTTAATTGTCTTGATTTGAATTGATAAGTAAGAACAGGGTTTTATAATTTTATGGTATCATTACAAATTAGACTACTCAGTATATTTTAAGATATCATTCATGATTAATGTACCTGAGCAACTTTGGCAGAAACTTGATAAGCAACTTGCATCAAAGCTGGTGCCGAAAAAGCAGCAATCGGCGTATCGTAAATGGATACGGTACTATCTTGAGCGCATATCGAGGTCACAGCTTGGGATTTGGGGTCAGGTCTTGTTGGGATTTTTCAAAAATCAGTTCAAGAAATCCAGCCTGTTAATTGCCGCTCTTGTAGTTTTTTCGATGCTGTGGTCGTAGTAGATTTTTAATATGCTATCGTCAATATTGCCAACCATTGATTTTACATCAGGTATAGAGGCCGGGGGATCGTTGGTTAAAGCCTTGAAGATGAATGTGTGTCTGAAAGAATGAATATCTTTACTGCTTATACTTCGCGTTCTACCATCAATTACTTTTAGGTTAATTATACCTAAATCGTCAAGTAAATTATTAAAAGTGTTGCTGATTGCATCCGGTCTACTCAAATACATTGCTGCATGGTCTGAAAATACATAATCATTTACTTGGTCTAAATCTTTCAAGTAATTATATAGCAGTGACCCCATGGGTATTTTACATAATTTGCCAGTTTTTCGGGCAACTCGTCATATTATGCGCTTGCCTAAATCGCATTCTACCCACTTCAATGTACAGATATCCCCACACCTTAGACCTATAGAAATTCCAATCACGTAAAAAACATAATTAAACGAGTTCGCATTCTCTTTAATAAGAGTTAATTCTTCATCAGTAAAAATATCTTTAGTGGCGTATTCAACCTTGATATGTTCTATTTTTTTGAAAATGTTTTCAGTATCTCCGGTGATCCTCGTGCAGGCTTCGTAAACTTGGCCACACGATTGATGAAACACATCAGCAGTTCGTGAAGATAGGTTTATTTTTATTGAATTGCCGTTTTTATCAAGCGAATTATCATATTCCACCTTCTTCCTTCGCCCTGGGTATTTATAGCTAGTGCCTGACCGAAAAGTCTTAACTTTTTGATAGGGAATGGTTTGTGATAATATATTTTATTGAAGATTTTCATTTTTAGACTTGTGGGAATTGACACTTCGGTGCACATTAATTGGATGTAAGTTATTTATTATAAATATGTTATCTGCGATTCGCAGCACGGCCAAAAACGGTGCTTATGCACCCACAAATAAAAATCTTCAATTCGAAGGATAGCAATGAGGAAAAAATTTGAACCACAACT
>JAJFLO010000451.1 GCA_021772675.1 Verrucomicrobiota bacterium
CGAATATCGAACAAGGAATTATGAATGACGAAGGAAAAAACTTCATGATTCTACATTCCTTGTTCGATATTCGATATTATTTTTTTTGCATTTTCTATCACAGCATACTCAAAAGTGTAAACTATCTTGTGAAGCATCCCCAAATTTGAGGAATATATTGAGATATTCGACGATAATTTGGACAAAAATGCGCCAAGAATGCGGTTTTCGCAGTAGATTCTTCCAAAGTCCGACAGACTGCTAGTATGAAGCTGTAGTGACATTTTATGAACGAATTCTTGTCAACTAAAAAACCTGCGATAGACATTGTTCATAACACATCTAACCTGATTAATTCATGCGATTCGTCGCGAAAGCACTTAACTCGCTCATAATAAATTGATTAGAGAAAATTTCACAGTAAGGTGAATTTTCATTCACTGAGATGTAAAATTGAGTTAATCGGCTTATTTGAGCAGAGATTAGGGTTCGCAGCAGAATACTGATGAATTATTCAGGCTAAATGTTACAACGTCTGACAGTCCTTAGGCCACTGTAAATCCGTGGAAAATATATTAAAGCAAGTAAAGAGAGTATACTCTACTAACCAGGTACAGATATTGCATGTAATTTTCGAAGCACGTACTAGCCTGATTCATTCATGCAGTTTCGTTACGAGAGTGCTTCGCTTTCTATTAGATCAATGAGTTATGCAGGTTTCGAAGGTGAAGGAATAGTGTTGAAAATCCGCCGTGGTGGAAACTATTTCAAGCCTTTGGGGTCTTCATAATCGGCTTGTATGAAGTGAGATATGCGCACGCAGTAGAAGCCGGATGAATTAATCAGGCTAGTACCCAAAATTCCTTGTGACATTATCTGCATTGAGGCATTATACCAATTCTCTTATATTTTTCGCGGATTTAAGATTAATGCTAAAGTGTGAAATTTACCGATTCCAATTAAATTATTTCCAATCCGGACTATGGTTTGCAAATGATCATGTTTTCATCATTTCAATCGAGTAAAACATTATGAAATTTTCAAAATTTTATGTCGTTCTTCTTGTGGTAATTTTTGCTGCATTTAATTTTACGCAACAGGTTTATTCTCTGACCGATTCACGAGAGACTATTATTGGCGCAATGACGTACAATTTGGCTAAATCTATTGAATGGCCAGAAGAAGATAAATTTTCTTTATTTAAAATTCTTATATTGGGCACAGAAAATAGGAAACTTGTCAAAGAATTCAAATCCCTGGCTGCTTCAAAAGAACTAAAAAACGTCACTATAGAAGTCTTAAGAAAAAACGATATTAAGAAGCTTCCTTATGCCCACGTAATTGTCGTTAATAAGACAAAAAATGATTTGATTCCCGAATTATCTACTCTCATTTCCGAGACGCCAACTCTCCTCATCACAGATAATTACGCAAATCAGCGCCTGGTCATGATTAATTTTATTGAAGAAGGAGATACCCTCAACTTTGAATATAATAAGGCCAATATAATCAACAACGGTCTAAAACCGGGACCTGATCTTGTTCTGTTCAAAGGAACAGAGATTGATGTAGCAAAGCTATACAAGGAAGGTCAGGATAGTCTTCTGAAATTACAGGAAAAATTAAGCATACAAGAACAAAAAATAAACGACCAGGAAGTTATGCTGAAACAGCAAAAAAATGAAATTGTTCTCGGTGAAAGTTTACTTAGTAAACAGAATGAAACTATTGACACACAAAATCAACGTATTGATAACCAAACGAATAAATTAGCGAATCAGCAGGTAGAATCTGATAAGGTGAAACAAGAGATTGAAATTTCTCGTAATCACTTGGAAAAACGTGAACAAGCTAACACGGAATTACAAAGGAATATTGCTTCTCTAAAGACTATCTTAGAGGAGCAGCAGGCAAAATTTGATGAACAGATTCAACAACAAAATTTGTTGCAAAATGAAATTGCCCAAAAAGAAATTATGCTGTCGGATCAGAAAAAGAATGCCGTTGTTCAAGAACAATACATTGTCCAATTGGGCCAAAAAATAGATGATCAAAAAAATGAAATCACACTGACAGAACAACAGGTTACCGATATTAAAAATACGATCGTTGATAATACGGTAATTCTTGATCGACAAAAGCAAATGATTGAAACGCAAATTGGAACACTTAAATCTCAAGGAGTGACGATAAGCAGCCAAAAAACTTTCCTGAAACTATCTTGGGGAATTGTCGTTCTCGCCTTCTTTTTCATCATTACCGTCATCAGCGCATATCGCTCAAAGCAAAAAGCTAATAGTAAACTATTTGAACAACAGCAAAATTTGCAGCAAGCTTTAAGCGACCTGCAATCTACTCGAGATGAACTTGTCATTGCCAATGAACAAGCAGTACGTGCGAGTCAAAGCAAAAGCAATTTTCTGGCAAACATGAGCCATGAAATTCGCACGCCCATGACTGCAATTCTCGGTTTTACAGACCTTCTCCAACGACGTTTAACGGACTCTAAAAATCTGGAATTTCTTCAGTTAATCGATAGTTCGGCCCAATCTCTGGTTTGTATTATAAATGAAATTCTCGATCTCTCAAAAGTCGAGGCAGGAAAGTTCGAGTTGGAATATTCGTCCGTAAATCTTGAAAATCTATTAGGTGACGTTCGATCAACCTTATCTCAGAAAGCAACTGCAAAAGGCCTTGAGTTAATTGTCGATATTGATGAATCATTACCACCTGCGTTCATTTTAGACAAAGTGAGATTGAGGCAGATACTGATTAACCTGATCGGTAATGCTATAAAATTTACACGTAGTGGATTTATCAAGCTGACAATAAGGCAATTGGACGAGCTTGAAAATCCAAGTCGACGTAACCTATGTTTTATGGTTGAAGATACGGGAATTGGAATTCCCAAAAAAAATCGAAGTACTGTATTCGATGCATTTGAGCAACAATCAGATCAATCTTATGCCAAATTTGGTGGTACCGGATTAGGGTTAGCTATAAGCAATAAACTTACTCATCTTATGAATGGAGACATAACCATCAAAGATGGACCGCAGGGAGGAACAACCTTCGAGGTTGCGTTTTACAACGTCGAAATAGCGGTAAATGCTCCAGATCAGGACGAAATCACTAGAGAAAGCGATATTATTAGTTTCAAAGGAGCGAAGATTCTAGTCGTTGACGATATTGCTGCCAATCGAGAAATCTTGATTAACTATTTGGCTGAATATGATGTTACCATTATTGAAGCGAAAAATGGACTTGAATGCATGGATTTAATAAGGGAAGACCCGCCGGCGCTTATACTAATGGATATTAGAATGCCGATGATGGATGGTCTTTCGGCAACGAATGAAATTAAATCAGATGAGAAGGTCAAACATATCCCTGTTATAGCGATAACTGCATCAGCAATGAAACAGTCGGAAGATAAATTTCGAAGTGTTTGTGATTCGTATTTACGCAAACCTATTAGTAATTATGAAGTTGTTGAGGAAATTGGTCGATTTCTCGACTGTGAACGTAGTGAAAATAGCTCACTACCTGCTGGGAACGGCGTTCAAAAACCTTTAACCAGTGAGATCGTTATCGAAGATCAATTGCGTGCACAGTTAAAGGTATCCATGCAACCGCAAATTATCGAATATCTTGAAGCACCAAGCACCCTGGGAATAAAGGTCTTAATAGATAAATTAAAATCATTTTCTGAAACATCTAAACAAGCCGAAAATCTAGTGAATACTCTTGAGGAAGCTTATGATAATGTTGAACTGGATACAATTGAGTCCACGCTAAAGGAGTTAAACAATGCCCTCGAACGATAATTCAGAATCCCATACAATGAAACTTGGTAAGCATATTTTAGTCGTTGACGATGTTATCAAAAATATAAAATTACTCATTGTTCACCTTCGCGAAGCCGGTTACGAAATCAGTTTTGCTAATAGTGGAAAGCAAGCGTTTATTTCCGTAGACCGACATCAACCCGACCTGATATTGCTTGACATTAATATACCCGAAATGGACGGGTTTGAGATTTGTCGCAGATTCAAATCATCGAAAACGTTGGCTAATATACCCATAATTTTTCTAACAGCAGATGGTGATACTGGCAAAATCGAAAAGGGATTTGAATTAGGTGCCGTTGATTTTATTACTAAGCCTTTTCGATTTAAAGAAGTTAAGGCTCGTTTGGAAACACACCTGGCATTTTATGAAGTGAAACAGCAATTAGAAATACGAAATGAAGAACTTCAAAACGCATATGACAAATTGAGTAATACGCAATTACAGCTGGTTCAGACCGCCAAATTAGCGGGAATTGGTGAATTGGCTACGGGAATTACCCATGAATTAAATCAACCCCTAATGTATATTCGAGCAAATACTCAAATGGAAGTGAAAGATGGACTGGAAGGACTCGATCCAGAATCAGCTTTTAATACATTGAAAATTGTCGAAGAGGGGACAGACCGAATGATGAATATTATAAATCATCTTAAAGATTTTGCTCGTATATCCGATATATGTTTTTTACCGGTCAATATGAATGAAATCATAGAGAAAAGTCTGATCCTATTTCGTGAACAGTTTAAGAATCGCAACATTCAGATTACAAAAGAATTTGACCAGAATTTACCCGAAGTCGTGGGGGATGCTAACCGATTAGAACAGGTATTCATTAATTTGTTGAGCAATGCAAAGGATGCTTTAAGTGGAGTCAAAAAAGGATCAATTCATCTCAAGACAATACAGTGTAAAGAAAAAAGTAAGGAAAATTTTATAGAAGTTAGTTTCACTGATAATGGTTTAGGGATTCCTGAATCTAAACTCGACAAAATATTCGAACCGTTTTTTACGACCAAAGATGTTGGCAGGGGGACAGGACTAGGACTTTCTGTAAGTCATGGGATCATTAAAGACCACAACGGAGATTTTGTGGTCGACAGTCAAGAGGGTAAGGGGACTACCTTCAAGATTTTTATACCTCTGGATAGTGGGGAGTGATTTGTAAAAAGTAAGTTGTTTTCACTGAAAAGTAGATTGGGAGGGTAGAAATATTTTATTCTTCCTGCATTTTGCAATGACTGGCACTATATTTGCTATCCTAAATAGTGTGTCTCATTTAAGGAAGTAAATTGTGACAGGATATCAACTTTGGCGAGATTGTTTTAAGGTTCAAGCGTTGTGTGGGAAATCAAATTTATGAGAACATCGTGGCGGCTCTTCTGGAAAATCTCATATAAAATTTATGCGGGATTGGGAATAAATATTAAACTAACGGTTGATTGAAATTAGGAACTGTCCATAAATAAGTTTAACATATTCGTGCTCAGATTGTTGTCAGATTTGGTCATAACGAATGAACAACTCCACAGCTGTAGTTTGCCTACTGCGAGGACGTTGTGATTGACTAGGGATCATGTACGGCGTGAATCTGAGATGCTAATGTCGATGAGTTATTTATTTCCAATTCCTTGCCTGTCAAGCAAATCCAAGATTAAGAAATGAACTATAGTGAATTCTGACGAAAATGTTAGCATGAATGTTGACCCTGAGAATATCAAGCATATTCTAGTGGTTGATGATGAAGATCGAATTCGCAATGTAATTTGCAGAATTTTAAAGACAACCGCCCATCATGTTGAACAAGCTGTAGATGGTCAAGATGCATTTGATTGTTTCACTAAAAACGAGTTCAATTTAGTTATCGTCGATTTACGAATGCCCAATATGGATGGTGAATCTCTAATGCGTGAGATCATCAGGATTAACCAGCATACATCCTTTATCGTAATGACAGGTCATGGTGACCTTCAGGAAGCATACACATTATTAAAAGAATTTCGGATTGCTGACTTCATTCAAAAACCTCTAAATAATCCCTCTCAACTTATCTTTTCAGTAGAAAATGCACTAGAGAAACAACGTATTCTACAACAGGTTCTTGAGCAGACTAAATTGTTAAAAGATACTAATGCTCAACTCCTTCGAGAAATCAATGAACGCACTCTGGCAGAAAATAGGCTCAAAGAACGAGCACTTGAATTGGGTAAATTGAATGAGAAATTGGTTCTGGCCAATAAATATAAATCTGAATTTCTTGCCAATGTATCTCATGAACTTCGAACCCCACTTAATAGCATTTTAGTCATTTCAGACCTACAATCTGAGAACTCGGAAAACAATCTCACTGTTGAACAATTGGAAGAAATTAAAATTATTAACAGCTCAGGCTGGGACCTCTTAAATCTTATTAATGATATTCTTGATTTCTCTAAGATTGAAGCAGGAAAAATGGATGTTAAAATGGATGAAGTCATTATCGACATAGTTCTGGCTGATTTGTACTGGAAATTTGGGCATGTCGCCGAGAAAAAAGATATAAATTTCGTTCTTGGAATGGGAGAGGATCTACCAAAAAATTTGATTACCGACAAGAAGAAGTTGATCCAGATCCTTAGAAATCTGCTTTCTAACGCATTCAAATTTACCAGCAAAGGGTCCGTTGAGCTCAGGGCAGATTTTCCCCATAAAAATACTCAATACAATAACAAGAAATTGCAAACGGGAAACGTCATCGCATTTAAGGTCCAGGATACGGGAATAGGCATACCTGTAGAAAAACAATCGGACATCTTTGAAGCATTCCATCAATCTGATGGCACATCAACTCGCAACTATGGTGGGACTGGTTTGGGATTAACTATATCCCGTGAATTGACTCAACTGCTGGGTGGGGAAATTGAACTACAAAGTGAACAAGAAAGAGGGACCATTTTTACATTGTATCTGCCATTAAAACCTATCGGTGTCGAAGTTGATTCAAAAACCCTCGAGTCCCATAGTAACTCCGTAGATACGCTTTCCAAAGAAAACATAGCTACTGGTATAAATGATCTTTCAATTGAGAGAAACAGAGAAACAAAAATTGAATTTAACAACAAACTAGAGCCGAAAGGTCGGAAAATTCTATTGGTTGATGACGATGTCCGAAATATGATTGCTCTATCCAAAGTGTTAAAGAATCATGGATTTGAAACCAGCCAAGCTGATAACGGCAAACTTGCCCTTGATAAACTAAATACAGATCAAGAAATTGAATTGATATTAATGGACATTATGATGCCAGTAATGAATGGATATGATACCATTCGTAAAATTCGAAGTATGAAGAAGCTTAAGGGGCTTCCAATAATCGCAATCACAGCGAAATCCCTTGGAGACAGTAGGAAAGAATGCATTGCTGCGGGTGCCGATCACTTTCTCACGAAACCGATTGATGTTAATATGCTGTTATTGCAGATGAGTAAACTCTTGTGTAAATAGGATTATCTTGACTAGCAGTCTGTCGGACTTTGGAAGAATCTACTGCGAAAACCGCATTCTTGGCGCATTTTTGTCGAAATTATCGTCGATCCCACGGGGCGCAATATATTCCTCAAATTTGGACAAAAATGCTCTCAATTTGACGATTTTCTCGTAACGATTTCCAAAGTCCGACAGACTGCTAGCCGTTTTCTCTATAACGTCTGAATTTTGCATAATCGGAAATTTATCCCATAACGTTATACGGTTTTAATATATTGGTCTTAGCCTGGATTATGCATAAAATTTTGTGATGATGGCAATTAGATTGCGTGAAATCAATGAGTTATGAATATTATTCACGTGCAGGATAAGTAAACTATTTCGTAAAAATTCAGTGAAACCCGTTACCTTGGAAAATGTGCGTTCGTAGTTAAGCGAGTCATCGCTGTCTTAGCTGTATACTGATTGCAAACGTTTCTAAACAGCGATGACTCGCTTAACTACAATCGGCCGACAGGCAATGACGTGTTTTACTGATTATGTTAAGTGATCCGTTATGTTGAGTAATTCCACTGATTTTCCTTAATAATTTTCATTTGACTTTATTTTTTCTTAACATAACGCTGCTTTTCTGGAAAGCTGTTGAAGAAAAACCAAAACGGGAGCGTTGTGCCATTCGGGGGGCTTTTCTTCTGTCTGAGATGAAGTCGTCGGTGGTGGGCAGGCTTCAAGAGCTTTTCGTTTCATCTGGATATTAATTTCTACGTATAGACTTGTGGTCTTGATACTGGCGTGACCGAGCCATTCTTTGACAACGGTAATGT
>JAJFLO010000452.1 GCA_021772675.1 Verrucomicrobiota bacterium
ATGTTGATTCCAGAGTTATTCTCCTCCATTGTCCTTGAAATGGTCAATTTTTATTATGAAATTTTAGCATTGTCTTCAGCACCTGACACCTGAAACCTATACTCTTGCAGGAAAAAGCCCCGGCATAGCCGGCTAAGTTCACAGTCTTCGTCCTGATCCTCCTCCTCCGACGAATCTTCGGCGGACAGGTCGGCAAGTTCGTCCTCAAGGTCCACGCGGACTTGCTCACTTCGCCGGTGATCAAGTCTGGCAGGATGGGTGGCGGTGTGAATGTTTTTGAGTTGACGGATGCTGATTTGTGTATAAATCTGAGTGGTTTCAAGCTTGGCGTGGCCAAGCATTTGTTGGATAAAACGAGTGTCAGCACCGTTTTCAGGCATAAGGGTGGCGGAATAAATGGCAGATCCTTTCTTTTCGACATCAGCGTTGTCGATGATGGTGCGCATCATTTGGGTTAGGCGTTCCGGTGTAATAGAGATCCCCGTGGTCAGTCAGGAATAAGATATTTTTTAAGGCATGTTCTGTATTTTTTTATCTGTGATGTTGAACTCATTTATATTCGAAGTGAACCCGGATGTGCAGAACTGTTAAAAGCAAACTTGCCTCAATATGTAATCATCAGGATTTAGTTTCTACAATCTCAAGCCGATGGGAGTAAGAATATTTGTAACCTTCATGAGTTTAGGTAAAACAAAAAAGGTTTGATTATCGAAAAACTATAAAATTATAGGTTCGGCCCTAATTTTGTTCTCTTTTCAAAGGCGCGTCCTTTATTTTTACTTTCGATTGTTTCAAATAAAATGGTCCATCCCATCTATTCTGTGGTATGTCAGCAAATTTCCGTTTCTTTTATTGATATCAAACACAAATAAACGATCGTAAAAATATGAATATTGTACTTACCCCTGAATCAGAACAGAAAATTAAAGATGAAGTCTCACTGGGAATCTATCCCGATGCGAATACTTTTGTCAACGATGCCATAGCGAGAGCTGCAGAAGCTGATAGAGAAAAACTTCACAAACTCCGAGAAGCTCTTATTGAAGGTGAAGAAAGTGGTGTCGCCAATAATTTCAACATTGATGATTTTATGGCACACATGCATGAAAAACATACCTAAATAATGTCTAGATAAGCTCGGCGTAAGTCCATAGGGTGTTCATTGTCTGTAATGGATGGAGTCGTATATTTAGAGGATCGATGCGGACTGAGGTACTCCCCGATCTTCTAAGGATGCAAATCCGCATGTACAAAAAACCCAAAGGGCGGGCATTTCTTGCAGAATTTCATTTTCGTGGAAGACGACGATCCTCGGTTCGACTTACTTCCATGCAAACAAAACTCTATCAAGAACTGCTCCGTGCACACCCGAAGGACTTACGCCGAGCTTATCTAGCTACAAGCTAACTCCTAAAGCAAAATACGACTTGGAAGACATTTGGGTACATTCAAATGAGCGGTGGGGAAAGAGGCAGGCTGACAAATATATCCGTGAAGTAAATGCAAGCTTTGCAAAGGCTGGTGTAATCGGTAAATCTTGTGATGAAATTAAAAAAGGCTACTTCCATTACATTATCAATAAACACATAATCTACTATCAAGTCACATCATCTGAAATAATAATAATCCGTATTCTTCATCAAAGAATGCACGTTCTGAAGCATCTCTGATAAGTTTTTATAAGTTAAATGCTTATTCCCATATTCAATTCTTAAAGGACGGGTCGTAGTGATTGCAATATATTACACCACCCAAACAATATGATTGAAAAAATTAACATTAAAGGTGTGATTGTCCTAATTTTGTTTTGTTACATCATGTGATGATACATAATTTTCTCCTTTCAATCATTTCTAATCAGGTAACATGTTGCTGCATTTCCATTACAGGGGTGTCCTGTTTTTCAAATGAGTTAATTGACAGCGACCCCTATGAATAATACCTTGAGTGATAATTTAGTGGTACATTTTGAAGTGATGCTTGACATCTTTATCGCTGACTTTAGTCGAAGCATGTTAGAAAATTCAAGATATCCAGCTATATTGGAGTAAGGATATCAAATACGATAATAAATAAAACTATTGTATTCTAAACGATGAAAACTAAAACTAAGATTGGCAAACGCTATATTCAGCAAGTAAATGGTTCTGAAGATGCGGAACTATCTGAGTTAAATCATTGGGCGAGCTGTTCTGCGACTGAAAGACTCTTTGGGCTCGAAGCAATCAATAAAAATCTTTGGATTATGAAATATGGAAGTAAAACAGGATTTCATCGAGTTCATCGAGTTATTGAACAGCGAGAAAATTAAATATCTTGTGTTAGGTTGATATGCAGTTTCTTTTCATATTCGTCCTAGAGCGACAGGTGACATCGATTTTTTCTATTCGTTAGAAGAGGATAATTGCATCACGTTGGAAAGGGTTTTGGAACAATTCGTTGGGCCATCTAACATCGATGCTGATCACCTTGCAATAACCGGAAAAATCACCATGATTGGAATACCGCCAAACAGAATTGATCTAATCAATGACGTGTCAGGGCTGACATTTGATGATGCATGGAGAAATCGGATCAAAGGCAAGATATGGGGCAACTCATTGTTGGTTCATATCGAAGTTAGATTTATTAAAGAATAAAAAAGCTACAGGTAGACCAAAAGATCAAACTGATATAAGTTGGTTGGAAAGCGAATCTTAATAAAGTTTATAAAACCATTCTTCGTTGATACATAATCTTCTCCTTTCAGTTATATCCAATAAGATAGTCTGCCTTTCCCTCTTTATACAGGAGTGTCCTGTTTATTTATTATATTTATTAGACCTGCCCTTATAGTCCCTTAAAACGCAATAACGCAGGTGTGACCCCGAATCGCTAAATTAACTGTTGTTATCATGATAAGGTTTCAGGTGTCAGACGTTAAAGACATTCTAAAATTTCATAATAAGGATTGACCATTTCATGGACAGTAGAGGAGAATGACTTCGGAATCAACATAAAGTGTTTCTCATTTAATTTTAACCCGCCACGGTGACTATGGCTATTTCAAGAAAAACATTAAATGATTGATAGTAAACGGATTAACATTTATTTGTAACTGTCGAAATTTGGCATGCCACCTGATTTGCAACGCAAATCTTTGGAGTGCTGTGACCTGTCACAGCTTTTCATTGTCACGGAGTGACGGATGCGTCAACCTGCACTCACTGATCAGCAAACAGCGATAATGTTAATTGCATGTTAAGCCAAAATTGCCTTTTCGCTCCGCGAATTTTTAAAGCTCAGTCAGGCCTGAGCACTCCAAAGACGCTCACGGTCGAGCGTCATAACATATTAAAATAGAAATATTTATGTTTCTTAAAATCGCCCTTCACGGGTAAAAATTCAGTATTATGTTGAGTGATCCGTTATGTTGAGTAATTCCACTGATTTTCCTTAATAATTTTCATTTGACTTTATTTTTTCTTAACATAACGCTGCTTTTCTTCTGTCTGAGATGAAGTCGTCGGTGGTGGGCAGGCTTCAAGAGCTTTTCGTTTCATCTGGATATTAATTTCTACGTATAGACTTGTGGTCTTGATACTGGCGTGACCGAGCCATTCTTTGACAACGGTAATGT